>DFDI01000051.1:0-42583 GCA_002367635.1 Betaproteobacteria bacterium UBA3031
CGCTCAAACTTTCCCTTTGCCATAATTAACCCCTATTAAACTGGTACTAACTCTAAAAAAATGCGCACAAAAAATATAAATATGGTGCCCATGGCGCGGATTGAACGCGCGACCTCTCCCTTACCAAGGGAGTGCTCTACCACTGAGCTACATGGGCACGCGACTAAAGCAATTTTGGAGCGGGTGAAGGGAATCGAACCCTCGTCATAAGCTTGGAAGGCTTCAGCTCTACCATTGAGCTACACCCGCAGGCGCAACGGCAACTCGTCGACAACAAAGCATTTACGCCGCCGAGAAACCTATAATTCTTAGTGCTAATACAAACGCCCCAAAAAATTCACTACAAAAACAAAAACATAACAATTACTGGTGGAGGGAGAAGGATTCGAACCTTCGAAGGCTGAGCCAACAGATTTACAGTCTGCCCCCTTTGACCGCTCGGGAACCCCTCCGAACGAAGCCGAGCATTATCAGGTTTTCAGATTTTGTTGTCAATCATTGGGCTAGCTAGAAAAAATTTGGCTAAGCCCTCGGACTATTATCTTCACTTTAATGAAACTCGTCTCTAGATTGGCGAGTTATTAAATATCAAAGGTCTTGAATCGTTTGATACACTGCTCCTTGACACAAATCGCTGCTGAAAAGAAGCCTCTAAAGGGCTGATTTTCCTCTAATTTAGGAGCAATAGACTTGGAAGAAGAATCGCGAGAGACCGCCGCCACGAGTTCATGGGCCACTCAAAACCCCATCCTATCGAGCGCTCTTTTGGTGACTGTTGGGGCCGTAGCAATGTGGATGATCTCAAATATACGTTCTCCCGAGTCATTTAATGGGGTGTTTACGTTCCTCGTTGTAATTCCCATTCTCGGACTACTGCCCGCGGTGTCGCTTGTCGCAGCACTGCTTTCAGTAGCCCTATTGAAAGAGCCCCTACCAAACACAAACTTATGGTTAGTGCGCGGTCTCAGCATCGTCGCCCTATCGTTGAACGCATTAGCCATCATCTTTTTTCTCGAAACCATACCCATTTTCTTCCAATGATGAAACACAAATGCTCGCCAAATGAACAAGCACCTCAAGTACCGTTTAAAATTAGATAAGTTAACTCTTATGTCTTAATTGGTGAGCGAATGCAAATTGACTTAAATTTTGGACATGGCAATATTCCACTTACGCTTGAAAAGGCATGGAAGGCTGAAATAATCCGCAAACCATTGATGCCATTCGAGAGCGATCCGAAATTGGCGATTCAGGAAGCCCTCAATCACCCGATTAATTCATTACCACTCTCAGAGAAAGCCAGGTCAAAGGGTAATGCCTGCATTCTAATCTGCGATATCACAAGACCAGTCCCCAACCACTTGCTGCTCCCAGAAATCGTCTCCGTATTACTTAAAGCCGGCATTTCAAAAGAAAAAATCGAAATACTGATTGCAACTGGACTACATAGACCCAATGAAGGTGAGGAACTCGAACAACTTATTAGAGATCCATGGATCCTTCAAAACATTAAGATCTCCAATCATTTCGCAAAAAATGAGGAAGACCACACCCTGGTCGGTACGACGACTAAAGGCACAAAAGTCAAACTAGATAAACGTTTCGTGAATGCTGACCTCAAAATTGTGACGGGTTTAGTCGAGCCGCACTTCATGGCAGGTTATTCTGGCGGGCGCAAAGTTATCGCGCCTGGGATTGCCCACAAAGATACGATCACTACATTCCATAACCACAAATTCATGTCAGACCCTCACGCTGACAGCTGCATCCTCAATGGGAACCCTCTACACCAAGAGCAGCTTGAAATTGTATCCATGCTCGGAGAGATACTCTGCGTGAATACCGTACTGGACGAGCATAGAAACCTATCGTTAGTTAACTACGGGGAAATCATTGCCAGCCACCTCGAAGCTGTCGCTTTCGCAAAAGATTACCTCTCTGTACCCGTTCATCGCAAATTCAACACAGTAGTGACAAGTGCTGCGGGCTATCCTTTAGATGCAACCTACTATCAAACAATTAAAGGAATGGTTGTCCCGTATCAAATCCTAGAACCCGGTGGGGACCTCATCATCGCTTCAGAATGTGCTGAAGGGATGGGGTCAGCGGAGTTTAGGAAAGCGCAACAAACGCTTGTCAGTAAGGGGGCGCCTGCTTTTTGTGCCGAAATAGCTCAGAAAGCATATGCGGCGGTGGATGAATGGCAAACACAAATGCAGACGAAAATCATGAATATTGGCCATGTTCATTTATACTCGAAGGGTCTTAGTGCCTCAGACCAAAAACTAACAGGCGTTAACATCATAGACAACCTGGATGAATTTGTTCGCTCTCGCGTGCTTAACAACTTAGAGTTATACGGGGAACCAAGTCTAGCGGTAATACCGGAAGGGCCCTATGTGGTCCCGACCCTTATTTAAGCCACACGAGCTTGCGTTTCAAATGTCCCACCACCCGGAGGCGCGTCAATGATTCAAGACACAATAAACGTTGAGATTGCAGGGGGTTTAGATTTTTCGCTGAGCAAAATGGTTCGCGTGCAACAGAAATTCAACGCACCAACAATAGATGATATTGAATCAGCCGTTCAAAAAGAATTTACAAGAGCGTCCATAAAAAACAAAGTCTCATCAGGCCAAAAAATAGCCGTTGGCTGCGGGAGTCGGGGCATTGCTAACATTGCCGCCATTACAAAAGCTGTCATCGACGAGTTGATTAAACTAGGCGCGGAGCCATTCATATTTCCCTGCATGGGCAGTCACGGAGCCGCCACCGCTGCAGGACAAAAGCAAGTTCTCGCTGGATATGGCATCTCAGAGGAAACAATGTCTGTGCCAATACGTGCCAGCATGGATACTGAGATCGTCGGATATTTAGACGATGGCACACCCGTGCATATGGATGCCCATGCCGCTCAGGCCGACGGTATTGTTGTGATCAACAGAATTAAGCCACACACTTCATTCCGAGGTGCAACTGAAAGTGGGCTCACGAAAATGCTCGCAATTGGCATTGGCAAAATAAATGGGGCCGCAACCTACCATCAACACGGCATGGATATGTTCCCGACGCTCCTACCAAAAGTCCGCGATGTAAACCTCAATAAACGTAACGTCTTGTTTGGGGTGGGCATTGTTGAAAATGCCTTTGATCAAACTGCAGTCATAGAGATCATTCCCGCGGAGCAAATCCACGAAAAAGAACCTACGCTTCAACTGCTTGCGAAAGAAAATATGCCTAAGCTCAATTTCTCAAAAATCGATGTATTGATTATTGAAGAAATGGGGAAAAATATCAGCGGCGCTGGATTCGATCCAAACATCACTGGTCGCAATCGACGCGCGGTAGCGTGGAACAATGGCTTACATGTCAAAAAAATTGTAGTTCTTAGCATCACCCCAGAGAGTCACGGGAATGCTACTGGAATTGGCGGTGCTGACGTGACGACGATGCGGCTTTATCGCGACATGGATCTTGGCGCAACCTACGCCAACGTAATCACCTCTATGAATTTGGATGGCGCTGCAATTCCGATCATCATGAATTCCGATAGAGACGCAATTGCTTTAGCAATCAAAACAGTGGTCAGAACCAAACCTGAAGATTGCCGAATCGTCAGAATCAAGAATACATTATCACTTGGTGAGATTCACGTCTCAGCAAACATGATGGACGAAGTTAATAAGAGCCCTGATCTATTTAAGATTGTTTCGGGTGCACAAGACTGGCAATTTGATTGCAACAATAATTTGCACACTGTTGACTGATTAGTGCGTTGCAATAGAAATGCAGAAAAAATTACATTAGCGTCACCTTGCTTACGTAACTGACGCGGATAAGCATTATTTTTTAACTAAAATTTTTGCACCATTGAGGGTCATCGACTATCCACAGAAACTGTGGATAACGTGACTTGGTTTTGGAACTCAAGAATCAAAAGTTGTTACCTCTCAATGCTTTTGTTTGTGCTGCCTAAAAATTAATCAGTGATAAAAAATAACATATAACAAAAATGAATTTAATTTTGCCATTTAATATCATATGAGAATAACAGACATCCGGACCATTCCCTTAGAAGTTGAGCTGCACGAGACGGTATACGACGCCAACTACACGATGAAAAATAAGCCTGCGTTACTCGTCCAAGTTTTTACGGATGATGGGCTGATTGGCATTGGTGAAGCTGCCCACTTTGGAGGGCCGATGAGCTCCACAGCACACGTCATTGAGCAGGAATTGAAGCCCTACTTAGTCGGGAAAGACCCGATCAATACAGAGCTTCTTTGGGATCTGATGCACAAACGTGCGTACAAGCATGGTCGGGGAGGAATAGTCATCGCAGCCATGAGCGGAATCGACATTGCGCTTTGGGACCTTAAAGGAAAAATTACTGGGTTGCCGTGCTGGCGTTTGATGGGCGGATATCGAAAGCGAGTACCTGCTTACGCCACAGGTGGCTTTTACTCAGAGAGCAAAAACCTTGAAGCCTTAGCTGATGAAATGCAAGCCTACGTTGACGCAGGCTTTAGAGCCGTCAAGATGAAAGTCGGTAGAAACAGCGGTGTTGAGTTATCACCCTTGCGCGCTTCAGAGGAATGCGGCATTGCAGAAGTCACACTTGATGAAGACATTCAGCGAGTTGCTCTCGTACGACAAACTATTGGCCCTGACATAAAACTGTGTGTGGACGCGAACGGCGCCTGGGATGTGGCCACAGCCGTAAAAATGGGACAGAGAATGGAGCCTTTTGATGTCTACTGGTATGAAGAACCAGTTTGGCCAGACGATCTGCTTGGCAGCAAAGAAGTCGCTCAAAAAGTATCCATACCCGTTGCTGGGTACGAAACATGTAGCTACGGCCTCGTAGATTTTCAAAGGTATATCAGCCATCGGGCGGTACATTTTGTACAGCCCGATGTTGCCTGGTCAGGCGGATTAACCGAATGCTTGAAAATCGCTCACATCGCCCAAGCTGCAAACTTACCCGTCGCCCCTCATATCCACGGCTCTGCCGTAGCCGTCGCCGCAGGTCTTCATCTTCTAGGTGCAATTCGAAATGGAAGTATGGCTGAGACCGTATTTCCGGCACATCCTTTAATGACAGAACTCGTTAAAGAACCGTTAACCATAGAAAAAGACACTGGCGACATTATTTTGTCAGAAAAACCTGGCCTAGGCATCGAACTCAATTTAGACGTGGTGGAACGATATCGTACAACTGGATATTAAGGACTAAGGCTTAGCCCGCCACGCCCTGGTCTTTTTTTGTGCAAAACTTAAATCCTCAGAAGAGAGCTGAGAACTGATATAAGTTCTCAATTTATCAAGCTCTGTTCTTTCTTTTCCGGTGGAGGCCGTCGCCGCCAAATTACTCCACACATATGCACCAATCAGATCCTTATCTGTGCCAAGGCCTTCGTAATACATCCAAGCGAGTTGACTCTGCGCTTTAACGTCACCCTGATTAGCCGCTAGCAAAAACCACCTCAGCGCCGCTTTAAAGTCTTTCGTGTTCGAAAAACAATACCCAAGCAGATATTGCGCGTAGGCATCGCCCGATTTCGCCGGCTCTTGATACCAGTGTGCAGCTTGCGCGTAGTCAACTGGCACGCCATCAGCGCCAAAAAAGTACAACTTTCCAAGAGTATCGTAAGCAGCAGCATATCCCTCGTTGGCCGCAGCTTCTAACCATCCCACAGCTCCTGGCGCATTACTCGCTGTACCGAGTCCATTTAGCAGCAGGTATCCGACCATAAATTTTGACTCGGCATCATCCCCTTTTGCCGCTTTAAAAAACCACTTAAGCGCCTTTTCGGAATTTTTTGCAATTCCGTTGCCCTCATAGTAGGCCCAAGCAAGTGCTTTATACACAGATGCTTCACCCCCATCAGCAGCCTGCTCAAAATACTGCATCGCCAATTGAGCATTCTTCGCTCGGCCCTCTCCGCGAGCATACATGTAGCCGATTGCTGCACTTGCGCCACTATGGCCTTGTTCCGCTGCCGCTTCAAAAAAATCAGCCGATTTGTTTAGATCCTTTTTAACTCCAGTACCATTTTGATACATTCCTCCCACCAAGTATTGCGCATCAACGCGGTTTTGAAGAGCAGCCTTTTCATACCAAATGAGCGCCTGGGACAAATTTGGCTCCCCCAAGAGACCAGCATAATAGATGTACCCAACCATCTCTTGCGCACCAATATGTCCGGATTCAGCAGCTACAAGATAAGCATTCAAAGCTTTTTGCACGTTCCGCTTAACCTCTTTACCCTCAAAATGACGCCCGCCAGCAATCAATGCTGCGTTTACGCTACCTTGTTCAGCGGCCTTGCCATACCACATAACACCCAATTCCGAATCACGAGGGATGAAATCCCCGGTTAAATATAAATTGCCAAGACGCTCCTGAGCTTGAATGAAATTTTGTTCCGCACTTGTCCTGTACCACTTTACCGCCAAAGCGAAATCCTGGGGAACGCCTCGCCCTCTGAAATAACACTCACCAAGATAAAATTGACCCTGGGGATCACCATCTAAGGCAGATTTCTCAAAAATACTAAAGGCGGCGAGGTAATTTTCTGCCTCGTACGCACGCTGACCATCCGTAACTGCAGCCTGAGTTGAAAAAGCAAACAGGAAGATGAAGGGTAATAAGCCACGAAAAAGAAACATGACAGCTCCAAACACTTTTGGCTTTGATTAACGCATTTCACACATCGACCAAGCCAAATAGTTAAGTCAAAAAAGTAGAAGTAACATAGCCTCTAGGAAAGCGAAAGGCAAGTGCCGAGTCTAGTCAGATAGACGTTCCCAAGCAAACGAAGAGCGACGCACAAAGATTTCGACCAGGTATGCGACCAACGCTAGAATCATCAGAATAGGCCACAATGCAAAGCGCTTTTGCACCGTGTCGTCACCAGGCGCGAAGACTTGATCAGCACGCGCATCAAGCCCTCCTCCGGTGGATAAAGCAACCGCCGATAACAATTCAAGATTAGGCCCTGAGAAGCGATATTCAGCAGGGAAGCTTGGGAAGACAGATCGCGATCCGGCCATATCTACAACATCATCAGAGATATCACCCTTGGCCAACAGAGTTGCGGAAACTGGCTGCTGCTCCTTAAAGGGCACAACTAATTGATATTGGCCTGGTGCGATTTGCGACATATTAGCTACCCGAACCTCCTGTCCAACGCTGAGGTTCAACTCAGGCACCAAACCATTCCTATAATTACCGTCCTCAGTAAGTAGCGTTAAGTTAAAAATAGCTACGTCGCCTTGTCGTTCGCCATCGAAAAAAACTGTCGTCGAACCTAATTGCTTGAGAACACCACGTGTGAGTTGCGACCAAAATTTACCGTAACCCTCCCACTGAACCCAATCAGCAGACCAGCGGTTTTTTACGTCCGACGTAAAAAATATTGTCTTTCCCAAGCCATACTGCCAACGCGTCAATAAAGGAGCACCCTGTTGGGTCACTAATATTGTCTCTGCAGTATCCTTAGGCTTAACGGCAATATGGCCCTTTAGTGGTGGGGCAGTTTGCAGGTCAACCCCGGATAAAGACCCAATCGCTTGTTTCATCACAGTCAGGATTGGTTCTTCTACAAGACTGGTTCCCACAACCTTCTTGGTTTCCTCAGTAAAAATCTGGGGAATCGATTCTGCAGAGAGCGCCAAATAATTACGTCCTCCGCCCCAGCTTGATAATTGCCGCATCAAACCCGGATTCCCCCCCTCCCCAATCGTAACGGTAGAAATCACAATATTACTATCCCTCATTCTTTTAACTAAGCGTTCATATTCAGCTGGGGCAGTGTCACCATCTGACAGAAGAATGACATGTTTGGTAGGGACATCAAGATCTTTAAGTAGCCGATAAACGATACCTAATGCTGGGTATATATTAGTTTGTCCGCTCGCCTGAATACGACTGATGAGCGCCTCGGCTTTACGTTTAGACTTGACCTGTTCGACGGGAACAGGGACATATGGCTGCGAATCAAAAGCAACGACACCAAAGTAATGCTGCTCTTCGAGCAAGTCCAGGGAAGCCCGAGCAGCCTCTTTTGCATATTCAATCTTACGACCTTTCATGCTGTATGAACGGTCAATAGCAATCACAAGAGCGATATCCTTGCGCTTTTCCTGGGCCTGAAAACTAGCGGGCAATATATCTTCAATAATAGAATTCGAATATCCATCATCTCCGAACGTGTTTTCCCCTCCAGCAAAGATGAGCCCCCCTCCGAAGTCTTTGACGTACCGTTTAATATCTTTCATAGAATTCGACGAAATCGCATCAGCTAAAACATCGGAGAGTATCAGCGCATCATAGGACTTTAATTCATCGTATTTAGGAATGAGGTCCTGAACAATCACCTCAAAACCCGAATCAGATAGGGCCTCACTCAAATACGACGAAGCTCCTGATATGCCCTCCAGGTAGAGCACTCTCGCCTTTTTCTCAACCCAAGCACTCATTCGAGAACGATTGTTCTCAAGGTATGGGTCATTATCAACATTCATCGATACATCCAAAGGGATTAATCCGAACTCGGGGAATTTAATATTCATTTGAACATCATTGAAACCTCGATCAACCGGATACTCTTGATTCGCGATTGAACGGCCATCAGTTGAAATGGAGATTTCAATGGTGGTTTTCTCTGGGCTATACACACTGATCAATACGGTAGTGGGTTCCAATTCCCTGAGTCGATCAGGAAATTTAACGTTGCTAATCCAGGCATCTTCCACTTGGGCAGACTCAGCCACCATGGGGAAAATGCGTACATCAGACCTTTGAGCAGACTGAACCAAATCCAGTAAGGAGCCGGTTGTTTGATTGCCATCGGAAAACAAAACAACTCTCTTAATGTAGTCAGAACCCAGCAACGCAAGCGACTCGTCGATGGCATCCTGCAGATTAGTGCCCGATTGCTCTACATAGCCAGAATCATTTAACGGCGCATCTGAACCGAGATCTGCAATGGTTATGGCTCTTGCTTCCTGAGTCGAAGAAACAACAGCGCGGTTTTTGCCAAAGATTACAAGCTTCGATCGAGCTGGATCATGCCGCTCTTCAACTGCATCAATCCAGTTAAGCGCTTTATCTATGAAGTCGGCAGCAACACTTCGTGACACATCAACCGCATAGATTACGGAGACATCCTGACTAGCATATCGAATGATAGGCTGTGCCAAACCCACAATTACCGCTAAAATCGCCAACCCCCGAAGAATACTTACCAGCCGGAGATGCCGACGTCCAAGCGTTGTTTTTGTCTTTAAAGACAACCACCAGAGCAATGGCAATAATAAAAGCAACCAGAGGGCGTGTGGATTTTCAATACTCAACATAGGAACCACATTTTCACTGGGTAATACGCCGGTGGTATAAATACCAATCCAGCATCAATAAAATAAGAGTCAAAGCACCGGCCAGGAATGCAAGCGAATACCCGGTCAAACCTGGGTTAACAATATTTTGAGAGGACTCGAGACTCGGTAACTTTGATAGGTTAATGTCGCTAAATCGCCGATCCAGCTGGCTCACCGAAACTCTTAAGGGGCCATTTGGTGTGAATGCCGTGTACAAGCCTGTCTCTTGAGTATGGAAGTACGCCTTCCCATCGGCAAACCATAGGGGCATATCGACCCCATCGATACGATAAATCTTTGTCACATCACCAGGAAGCGTCACAACTCCTGGATTAACGCTCAAAATCGGAGGTTCATCAACTAACCAAGTAATTGAATTCGAGAGAAGAATCGGAAAGTCCGCAAGAAAAGTAAGGTTAGACTTATCAAGGTCGAATCCAAGCATAATATTCTTAACTGCACCTGGAACGGCAACTGCCAAAACCCCCCCACCCTCAGCTTCGAGCAAGGTGCGCACATCGTCACTGACTCCGAATGCAAAACCAGTCTCGACTAAAAGATCCGCCATGGATATATTTCTAAGGATAGGGTGTGCCGTATTTTTATTGACTGCAAGTTGCGAACTACGAATTGGCGTGACTGAAACATCTAACCAGGTAGAAGAATCAACCCCGAAGAAAATAGACGGCACAGTCGGTTTACGTTCAGCTGGGATGCCGTCAAACACCAGCGCATCGAAGCTCATCTCCCCGGGCTTAATGGCAGCATACTCAGTCGGTGTTAGTCGACTTACGACTACACGTGGCATTAAGTTGAGTAATGTGAATAACTTTGAATCCTGCGTGTTCGCAACCAAGCCCACCCGAACCTGTTTCTTCTCCGTAATGTATCCAAAAGCCGTGTCATCAGCCTTAAACCGGTCCGTGCTAGAAAATACGGCGGCCTTGACGGGACCACTTTCAAACTTCGTGGCATCAAATATATAAGTTGCTTTCTCATAAGGCCTTAAGTCAACACGTCTCGCCAGAGTTCGTGACTCGGTTTGCGCCAACTCTATCTCAACGACTTGCGAATCGCTCCCAGCATTCACAACCTCGACAAATGCCTGCCGCCGTTTTGCGTCGCCAGGAACTGTGGCAAAAGATAGTCGAGTGATCCCAACATTGGGAACAGACTGAAACACTGAGACAAGAGTGAAATCCTCAGGCACGCCACCGATTAAGACCCCATCCGTATAGATGAATTTTTTTGAAGCATCGACTGTAGCCACCTGGGATGGAACAAGCGGCTCAAGACTGTTGCCGATTGTAAGTTGTTCAAGCATTTCCAAAGTATCTGAAATCGAGCTAAAGGAAGGTGTCGTAATTTGCCTTTGCGTATCAACTAACATGACTTGAACATCTTTTGACAAAGACGCCAAAAGTTTCATCACGGAATCTTTAGCAACGTTGTATCGACTGAGTCCAGTTTGCGTTAAAGCTTCCATCGATGGGGAGTTATCAAGAATGATTAACGTTCTATCATCAGCCTGACCATTAACCGACGGGCGTAACGCAGCTGACAACAATAAAATTGCAATCAACAACGCTAACAAAAGCGACAACCACCACCGCCACCGTTCACTAATCAGACGAGAAGAACCAATGACTCGCTTCCAAATTATATTGGATGATATCAATCGATTGAGCACTGGCGGTCGCAAACGATACAGCAGAATCACCGTGCCGATCAGACCAGCCAACAAAAACGAGAATAAAGGACTTGATGCGAAGAAAGTTATCATCGAAACATGCCTTCCTTCTTCAACGCTGTCAGCACCGACGCTTCAAAATCAACATCTGTTCGTAATGGAACATAGCTCCATCCCGCACGCTTAAAAAACTGTTCTGTATTCGCACGATACTTATTAAATTCCGTTCGATAGGTTGCCAGCATCGTTTCGGTCACTTGCGCACTTAGCGCTTCACGCGATTCAGAATCGATCAAAACAACCTGCCCATCTAAACTTGGGTTTTCTTCCTCCGAGGCAATAATATGACCTGCAAAAACATCATGTCCATACTGGATAAGTGGACGGAAACTATCTTCTAGTGTTTCCTCAAGTAAAAAATCTGAAATCACGAATACCAAACCTCGAGTACGACCGATCCCAAAAAACCGACGAAACGTATTCGCCAAGTTTGTTTGGCCTTCATTTTTCAAAGATTCTAGAAAATGCATTGCGCGCCACATTTGATTTTTACCGCGCCGCCCCGGCATCTCTTTCACTACACCGTCGGAAAATGAAATCAAACTGACACGATCATGATTTAGAAGACCAATGTACGCCAAAACCGCGGCAAATTTTTTGGCCATCTCCAACTTGCCTGATACTTCACCACCCATTGATGAGCTGTTATCAATAAGTATGTATATAGGGGTATCAGCCTCTTCCTCAAACATACGAAGGACAAGTCGATCCAACCGCATATACGTAGCCCAATCGAGGTTCCGAATATCATCACCTGTGGAATAAGGTCTGTAATCAGCAAAAATCATGCCTAAACCAGTTCGCCGCGACCGATGCTGACCGCGCAAATGTCCCGCCACCGGCCGACGAAGCAGCAGTGAAATACCGTCTAAACGGCGCAGGAATTCCTTACTTAGAAGAGTCGACATACATCTTCAACAATATTCTTTAATAGAGACTAGTTTTCGAGTGTGTAAGCACTAGCACTCAAGTTTTAGGTAATGCAACAAAACTTACGATTTCCTCGAGTATTTGGTCAGAGTCTACTTTCTCCGCCTCAGCTTCAAAGTTAATCAGAACACGATGCCTTAACGCTGGCAACACGACTGCCTTAACATCATCGACGCTCACATAAAATCGATCGTTAAGCAGCGCATTAACCTTCGCGCCCAAGATTAATGATTGCACACCGCGAGGGCTAGAACCAAATCGAACATATTGCTTGGCTAAATCGTGACCGTCACCACTTTCAGGGTGGGTCGCCAGCACAATAGCTATTGCATACTGTATAACCGGCTGAGCAACGGGAACCGCTCGCGCTGTTTCTCTCATTTCTAAGATCTCAGACTTACTAAGGACCTGAGATACCGTTAATTCATCTTGTTGCGTTGTACGTTCAACGATGGTTAATAAGTCTGCCGCCTCGGGGAAATCTAACCTTAACTTGAACAAAAACCGATCCATTTGCGCCTCAGGCAAAGGGTACGTGCCCTCCATCTCGATCGGATTTTGAGTGGCTAGAACAAAGAACGGCTGATCAAGTTTGTGTGTCGACCCGCCTGCAGAGACACTATTTTCTTGCATCGCCTCCAAAAGGGCGGATTGTGTTTTGGGTGTTGCTCTGTTGATTTCATCTGCAAGGAGTATGTTAGTAAATACTGGCCCATGCTGAAATACAAATGACTTTTTACCATCATCAGCTTCTCTCACAACATTGGACCCGATGATATCGCCAGGCATTAGATCAGGCGTAAATTGTATTCTGGAAAAGCCTAGATCAGTCACGTCCGATAACGTTTGTACGAGCTTCGTCTTCCCGACCCCTGGAATACCTTCGAGCAACACATGTCCGCGAACAAGTAAACACGTCAAGACATTTGAAATCACATCTCCATTACCAACGATAACCTTCGAGACCTCATCAACAACTTGAGAGAAACGATCCTGAAAAACTTTTACCTGTTGCTCCACATTTAACGTCATTTCTTATTTCCTTCATGAATATCTAAAAAATATTGTTGGACCGCTTGTCTCTGCTCTACAGAAACAAATTCACCGTTAATTACATCTGAGTCACCATAGGTGACAGAATCGAGTCCTTGAACGATTTCCGTTCGAGCTTTGCCTTCTTTACTCGCCTTAAACTCCCAACCCGAGTCATCACCTTCGACACTATCATCACCTTTAACTTGAGTTTTTTCTAGACGTAAAACCGCATCCAATCGTTGCGTCATACGGCCTTCCAACGCTAACGCCGCAGCATGCCCTTCAGGCGCTCCCGTTGAGCTGCCATCATCACCTTGGTCTTCCTCATTAGCAGTCACTGACCCCTGGCGAAAAAGAGAACCACCCGCCATATCGTTATTTCCAGCATCAGGCGAGGGTGTCCCATTACCAGCTTCTGCTTGGTCGGATGTGGCTGACCTGCCGCCATAATCTGCAGCACCAGTTTGGGCCAGACCAATACGCTCACCCGCACTCTCCATCCTTGAAGCGGCGGTATTCGCTCTTTCTTGAGACTCCATTTCCTGTTGTGCTTGCTCTAAATTTTCAATCAAACGTGTAATATTTCGCGGATCTGGCCGTCCGACCTCATTCAAAAGATCCCGCGCAGCGTCTCCAAGCTCCGCGGAAGATATATTGTCACTACGCGCCGTTGAGCCTGCTTGTTGTTCTTCTATACCAAGTTGCCCATCGACGTCCGATAAAGCGGCAAGTTCTTCTTGCTTTTCTTTGAGCAGCGTTAAGGCTTCTTGAATCTTGCCCTGCTCCAAAGCTCTTCCAACGCCTTCAAAACCCTTTTGTTCCAAAAGAATCTTGGATAATTTAGACAATCCTTCGCGGGTCATGACCGCGTCCATATTGATCTGATCCAACACCTCACGGGCTTTTTTCAATGCTTCCTTTTTCGCTTCATAGCTGATGTCATCTCGCTCAAAAGCCGCGAGAGCGTCATTAATCTCTTCAATATCCGATGCTTCCCGCGCATCAAGCGCGCGCATCGGTTTTGCGTTGACGACCTCCGAGTTTGAAATACTTCGAACCTCTAGATCCGGCTTATCGGCAATCACGACATTTGATGTGCCCACCCAGGTAATCACAAAAAATAAGATTGCCATAGCTGCTATCTTGCTACTTTGAGGCACACGTAGAGGCACCAACGCATCTGCCTTAATTGGCTGGATACGTGCGACAGCACGTTCAAGATGAGCTGCAACAAAAGCCCCTTCCCCGACACTTGGGTGCTTTCTTTCCGACTCTATAAACCAAAGAGCGCTAAGCACCTCATCTTTTAGCCCTGCTTTCTCATCCAGATAACGTGCCGCGTCATGAGCATCAATACTTGTCCAAGCCTTGATCCAGACATACGCCAGCAAACCTGCGATGAATCCGCCGAAGCAAAGCACAATCCAACCGGATTTAATAAGCGCGAACGGAATCGACAAAACCAATAAGGTCGCGAAAGCAAAAAAAATGGTGGCCACAGCGAATCCAAGCTCACTTATCAGACGATTAAGTCTTAATTTGCGAGCCACATCGGAGACTAGCTGGTTAATTTCTGTGCGATTCGGAGAGGACATAAGAGCGTAATTGTATACCAAGTATGCGGCGTCCCGCTCTTCTCCAAAAGTGGTTAAGTTATAGGTCGTGATTGAAGTTTCCAGGACACGTCGACCGAATCGGCCGATCAGATATACTTAAAAATATGGCAACCAATCGAATTTCGAAATTTCTCATTACGGCGCTCACATATCTCTGCGGCATAAGTTGCATCATTAATGCCGGATGGGTCAACGCGGGAGATAAACCCCACATCATATACATCATGGCGAATGACTTAGGATGGAGAGATCTGGGGTTTCATGGGGGGCGTGCACCCACACCACACATTGATGCACTATCAGGATCTGGCGCCCGTCTCGAAGGTTTCTATACCCTACCTCATTCGTCATCGACTCGCGCAGCACTCTTGACCGGCCGATACCCTTATAGATTTGGACTTCAAACCAATTCGATCTTATCGTGGAGTACTTACGGCATTCCTCAGGGGGAACGCCTACTTTCCCAAGCACTAAACCTAGCAGGTTATCGAACAGCTTTGCTTGGTTCTTGGTTGCTCGGTCACGCCAAAAGGAGTCATCTTCCAACACAGAGAGGTTTTGACTATTTCTATGGCAGCCTCACACCGACTGGGGACCACTTAAAGAAAATCAACACGATCGGTCTTAATGACTGGTTTGAGGGTGAAAAACAGATTACGGAGTTTGGATACGCAACAGATCTAATTAGTAAAAAATCTACAACACTCATCGAGGAGCACGACCAGACCATACCGCTTTTCATGTTGATTAACTTTCCTACTCCTGGAATGCCACTTCAAGCACCCCATAACCTTGTGACAAAATTCAACCAGTTTGAGGATCAAGCAACACAGACCTACCTGGCGATGGTTTCCCAAATTGACGCGGCTGTTGGCAAAATCATCATAGCGCTCGATAAAAAGGGGGTACGTCAAGACACCGTCATTATTTTTCATAGTGATAATGGGGGTTCAGTCAAACGGAAATATTTATCAGGGGATGGTGATAGCAAAAAAACCGTGAGTGATAACGGTCCGTTTCGTTCGGGAAGCGGATCACTTTATGAAGGTGGCGTTCGCGTTCCTGCAATAGTTTCCTGGCCCGGAAAAATAAAACCAACAATTTCGACTGAGCGCGTCCACGTCCTTGACCTGTATGTCACTTTGCTTGAATTCGCGGGAGCATCTACGAGCAAGAATGATCAGGTCAAACCAGTAGACGGCATCAGCATATCAACGCTACTTTTTGAAAATAAATTGCTCCCTAAGAGAACTCTAGTACTCAACGTCACAGAACTGGGTGGAGCCATCTTAAGAGACAACTGGAAATTGATTTTGGTCAGCACACTTCCCTCGCAAAGGGAACTCTACGATATTGAGAACGATCCTTCAGAAGAAATAAATGTCGTGAGTAAATATCCGGAAATTGCTGATGAGCTCACGGATGCATTACTAGAAGCTTCTTGGGAAATGACCCCTTCACTTTACTTGAAAGACCTATCCAATGCGCGCAACCACTACACACCCATGATTTGGAGTGAAAACCCACAACGGCCTTAACTGAACATTATCATCTCGACTATTCATATGCCAAACCACAAACAATGCATCAACATCGACGACTTAAGACTTCATGCGAAGAAAAGGCTTCCAAAGTCAGTTTTTGAATTCATCGATGGGGGCGCTCAAGATGAAATTACTCTAGGAAATAATAATAAGGATTTTAGAAACTTTAGATTTATCCCTAGAGTGCTTACCGATATTTCTCACCGGAACCAGGAAGTTGAGTTATTCGGACAACGATATTCCACGCCACTCATCCTTGGACCAGTAGGCCTCGCAGGTCTGGTTCGGCGCGAAGGGGAGAATCACGCAGCTATGGCCGCAGCTAACCAAAACGTACCCTTTTGCCCCTCATCAATGTCAACGTGCAGCATCGAGGAGATCACCCAAAAAACGTCGGCAAGACAGTGGTTTCAACTCTATGTCCTGCGAGACAGAGGCATTACTCGAGAGTTTATTCGTCGCGCTAAAGAAACGCACTGCAGCGTGTTGGTCGTCACCGTTGACACCAAATTACTCGGGGCACGAGAACGGGATATACGCAACGGCTTTGTGGTTCCCCCTAAATTCACACTGTCAACATTGTTTGATTTTCTAATACATACACGCTGGCTATTCGATGTTGGATTAGGGAGAAAAATAAAATACCGGAATTTCGATAATACGAGCGTCAATGCCAACTCTGTCATGTCAATAACGGAATTCATCAAAGAACAATGGGATGTTTCTATTAATTGGGATGATATCGCTTGGTTTAAAGAACAATGGGGTGGGCCTGTTGTGATTAAAGGCATCCTGTCCCCTAAAGATGCAAGAATCGCGGAATCAATTGGAGCTGATGGCGTCATTGTGTCCAACCACGGTGGCAGACAGCTCGACGGTGCAATTTCATCTATTTCGGCCTTGGCTAAAATAAAAGCTTCGGTGAGTGAGGATTACCCTTTAATACTCGATGGTGGCATCCGCCGGGGCTCAGACGTAGTCAAAGCCATTGCTCTGGGCGCTAAGGCGTGCATGCTTGGTAGGCCTTGGCTTTATGGGCTCGCTTCAGGCGGGCAAGATGGCGTTGAACGCTGCATTGAGATTTTGAAAGCAGAAATCGATCTGACTCTCGGACTGCTCGGAGTCACCCAGCTGAATGACCTCAATCCAAGCTACCTATCGCGCACTTCAGATTTTGATGCCTTAGGCTGAGACTCGTTTATAAATTGATCCGCTAGAGCACGATACAACGGCTTCCGACAAACCACTTTTGAGCAACCTGCTGCTAATAAAGAAGTTGCCATTAACGGCACGATCATGTCATGGTTGTCGGTCATCTCCATCACAATGACAAAGGCTGTAACCGGAGCTTGAACCACCCCTGAAAAATAGGCAACCATGCCTAAAACAACAACCGCACCCAACGGAACATATGGAATGATCTGTGCGATATTCTGGCCCAATCCTGCCCCAATTGCTAAAGAAGGAGCGAACACTCCACCAGGAATACCGCTGATATAAGAAATGAGTGTTGCCAACAATTTTAAAAAACCAAAAGACTCAGGGATGTCACCCGTTCCTTCCAAAATCATACGCGCCTCGTGATAACCTGTGCCGTATGTGGAGCTGCCTGAAAATGCTCCAATCACCGCGAGCAAAAACCCACATATTGCAGCAAAAAAAATTGGGCATGTTTTAGCAAACAAACCGATTTTTCCAGGTATTCCACGGGATATAAAAATTAACGATTGGCTGAACACCCCCCCCAGAACCCCTCCAATCACGCCACATACAATAACTGGAATCCATGCGCTTGATCCAAGCAAGATGGCTGATGTCGTCCCGAAATAAGTATAGTCCCCAAGCCACCAAATGGACACTATTCCCGCAACAATGACTGAAGTAAGCACCGTGCCACTTGTACGGCTTTCATAGTTGCGACTCATTTCTTCAATAGCAAACACAATTCCCGCAAGCGGTGTGTTAAACGCTGCCGCCACACCTGCTGCACCGCCTGCAAGTATTAATCCACGTTTCGTCTCTATGCGCGAGAATCGAGTGAAGCGACCGAGAGATTGCATAATCGATGCGCCAATTTGCACGGTTGGCCCCTCTCGACCAACCGATGCCCCTGAAAAAAGCCCAACCACTGTGAGTAAGAACTTCCCTAACGCAAGCCGTATCGATAAGTAATTCCCCCTAAGCTCCTCATTTTCGGTATCAATAGCAGCTATCGTTTGAGGAATCCCACTGCCCTGTGAGCCTGGGAAAAACTTACGGGTTATCCAAACCACAAATGCCAGTCCAGCCGGGCCTACCACAAAAGGTAATAGCGGGGAGAGTTCTACAATTTGTTGATGTAACGAATTGGCATATTCGGCGCTCATTGCAAAAACGATCGCCACCACACCGACTAAAATAGCGCCAACCCAAAGAGTGACTCTTCGTAGCCATAGGCGAGGACTCAGCCACGCATGTCGGCCGCGTCTAATTAAACTCGGGGGAACAACGTTATGTGCCACAACAAACCCATGGCCAATCAAGCCATCCGCACAGTCCCTCTTCGCCGAATCCTAGCGGGACAAAGATGGTCAAAACATTTTTCCCATACGGACGTGGTCCAAATTCTGCACAATTAACTCTAAAGAAGTAAAACGATTAGATTGCAAGACACTCTACAGCATCCTCGTTTTTTTTGAACATTACAGAAAAATTATTTTTGAAATGGTGCGTAAGTCTGCTTACAAAAGCATAAACATTGACCAACCTCCGAATTGCGCTCAAGATAATTAACGATATCGAAACTGGTAAACTGAATTCATGGCCCACGCAGTTCGTATCACCTACTATGTTTCTGAAGATATGCTCAATTTCTGTTCTGATATCGAGTTCGAGACATTTCGTGCTTTGCTTCTACAGGAACTCTCTGAGAATTGGCCTCTCTCCAAGATCTCTGTAGAGCGGTGTCTCGAAGGGGAGGAAGGGTCATTCATTGAAGGGATGACTGATCCTGAAGAAGAAGAGGCCGCAGAGTGCATCGAAGATATTATTGATGACCTTATGGAGTCCTTACAATGGGATAACGAGTTCGACGACGATTAGAAAAACCTGCTTACCTACCTTATTATTCAATCTCTCTGACCAAGCGAAATCCCAGATCATCTGCCCTTGACCCGGAGTACCTAAATCGGCTCGACTCTACTAAATAATACGGCTCGTTATTCAGCCAAGACCCTCCTCTAAAGCCCCTCAGGGAGCAATCTCCAGAAATCCAGGCTTTACCATTTAGAGGTGCCCCACGCCAATCTGGGCTCGCGCAATCCTCAATCCACTCAGAGACATTACCAATCACATCATGCATACCAAATGCATTAGGCGCAAATTGGCCAACGGGCGCGTACTCATGATAGCCATCCGAGCAAGGAACAAACTCAGTCTCCGATTGATACTCTTGATCTGCAACTTGATCATACGTATTTGAAAATTCACAAAGCGCTTTAGGTGGCATATCGAAATAGCGATTCATACCTAAACCCGCACGGGCTGCATACTCCCATTCGGCATTTGACGGTAGTCGATATCTAAAACCCGTTTTTTTTGATAACCACTTCGCAAATCTATTTGCCTCAGACCAGGTCACATTAAAAACGGGTAATTCTTCTCGCATCAACCTTTTCGTTTCAACCTGAGGGCAGATGCTATCCATAACGCACAAGCCCCAATCACCAACAGTAACCTCGTATTTACCGATCGCATAAGGCTTGGTAAAAGTCACAGGGTAGAAATAACCTTCATCGTGCGGATGCCCAGGGCCCCAGGGAGGGACTCTCAACTCAAATGAACCTTTGGGGATCAATACCATCGTGGGGCACGTATCACAATCAGAAAGCTCAACGGGTTCGCCAGCAGCTGTGGCGCAACAAACCAAAGAGACCAAATAAAATAAACCGCACTTTTTAAAAAAAAGCGTTACCGGCCGAATCATCCGACGAATACTCGTGTACATAGTACTCACGCTAAGTAGTAGTCCCAGATCTGTAAGCCTGTGATCATAACAGCGTTTTCAAAAATCAATCTGAGCACTTAAGATATCACCGTTAAATCACCAATGGGGGCATTAGCGCCTTAAGCATGCGCCCAAACAGAGCCTTCGAGCATTAAATTGGTGCGTTGCGGTTTGACTTTTAGTGATAGAAAAGTATTGTTAGGGGTGTGGATCCGCTAGAAATTATCAACTGGGACCAAACAATGTTGATAATTTCTACACTCTCACCGAAAGAGCGCGGATCCACACACATAATGTTACAGCAAATTAAATAAAACGCACATAGTTTTTATTTTCAAATAAATTACGCTCTTTATTGTCACGGTACAATTTTGAACATTGATATTCCTTTTTTTTCTAAATTAATTTCTCAGTGACTTAAATATATTGCGGATTACTCTCCCCATTTTTTGATGCATCTCAAAGAAGAAGGTGTCATCCCCTCATGTTGCGCATGTTGACAAAAATTTAAAATAAGGGGATAAAGACGATGCACCCATCTAGTGCGTACTGTTTAATTTCAAAAACTTCTGCGGAGGCAATATGAATACAGACAAGATCGTTGGATATATAGGCTTACTTATAGCCATTTTAGTTGGCGTTGAGCTAGTAGCCATTCCTTATGCAGCATTATTGTTGCTCATTTCAGGTTTTGTTCTTGGCTACTACACACCATCAGAGGCGCAAGTGCGGGTCCTCATTAGCGCTGTTGCGCTGACTATGTTTGGTACGGTCCTGGCTGAGATCCCAGAAATAGGTATTTACCTGCAGGATATCGTCGCAAATATTGCTATCTCAGCACAAGGTGCGGCACTCTTGATCATTATGAGAAATCTGTATAAACGCCTCAAGCCTTAACTAAAACAGAGGTTCTCCTGAAATGTAGAACCTCTGTTGATAACTTGCCGCTACCGTTCTAAAAATCTTAGCAGCAGCTCAATAGATACGCAAAAGCCACTGACTTCAAAAGTCAGTGGCTTTTCAATTTGGTGGACGCACCAGAATTTGAACCAGTGCAAATGATGCAGGGTGCTGTTACGGCTATTTAATTAGGGCTTTTTATTAAGCTAGCTTAGGAGGTCGATGTAGGGCGCAAATCTTATTGCCTGCTGGATCCGCGAAGATAGGCTAGATTCAAAGCACCAAATGGCCCTTCTCTTGGTCCTGGCGGCTCTTCGCACGTGGCTCCGCCATTCGCGATGCCTGCAGCATGAAAAGCATGCACCTGCTCTGGTGTCTCAGCAAGAAATCCAATCGTTCCACCATTGGCATGAGTTGCAGGCTGCCCATCGATAGGTTTGGTGATTGAGAAAGACCCCTTTGCGGTGCGGTAGAAATAACGAGTGCCGTTATTGATGACTCCCGGTGGAATTCCCAAAGTGTTTAAAACAGCATCATAAAACCTTCTAGATGACTCTAGGTCATTGGCACCGACCATTACGTGACTGAACATTATTTTCCTTACATTGGTGGCTGAAATTCGTTACGCCCAGAGTTGATTCTCTATGTGGTTAATATTCCTTGGGCAATCGAAATGAGTTTAGCTCTTCCTAAAATCTCACGACAACTCTAGCACTTGGGGAGTTATAAGCGCGCACTTAATTGAAATTAAGAAGTTGAGGAGGAGTGCCTGCTGGGACTCACCTATCCCACACATATATAGGCATGCCTCAAGTGTCGATCTTTCTACTATACATGTGTTAATTTATTCAAAAACAAGTGATTTTGTAACAATCCATTTTAATTACAGCAATCATAAAAAAAGCCATTGATCGAAATCAGTGGCTTTTTAAATTGGTGGGCCCACCAGGATTTGAACCTGGGACCAAAGGATTATGAGTCCTCTGCTCTAACCAGCTGAGCTACAGGCCCATGAAAACGCTAAGACACGACTAGCTTACTAACCATTATCGCCATCTGTAAAGCTCTTTAGTCGCTCAGAACGTGATGGATGACGAAGCTTTCTCAGCGCCTTCGCCTCAATTTGTCTGATCCGTTCTCGAGTCACGTCGAACTGCTTCCCGACATCTTCCAAAGTATGATCCGTGGACATTTCAATACCAAAGCGCATGCGTAAAACCTTCGCCTCTCGAGAAGTCAGAGTGTCGAGAACTTCGGCGGTCGCTTCCTTTAAACTGGTATACACGGCTGCATCAATCGGAGCCATGGTTCCTGTGTCTTCAATAAAATCGCCCAAATGCGAATCCTCGTCATCGCCAATAGGAGTTTCCATCGAGATTGGCTCTTTCGATATTTTAAGAATTTTTCGAATTTTATCCTCAGGCATTTCCATTTTTTCTGCAAGCGTTGCTGGATCTGGCTCCAGACCGGTCTCTTGAAGAATCTGCCTTGAAATACGATTCATTTTGTTGATCGTCTCAATCATATGAACCGGGATACGGATCGTTCGAGCCTGATCCGCGATGGATCTAGTGATCGCCTGCCTTATCCACCACGTCGCGTAAGTGGAGAACTTGTACCCTCGTCGATACTCAAATTTATCCACCGCTTTCATCAAACCAATATTACCCTCTTGAATTAGATCCAAGAACTGTAGCCCACGGTTTGTATACTTCTTTGCAATCGATATCACGAGCCTCAAATTGGCCTCGGTCATCTCTCTCTTTGCCCGTCGTGACTTGGCCTCCCCTGTAGACATTTTCTTACTAATTTCTCGAAGAGCCGTCAAAGGAACACCGACATCAGCTTGAATTCTCGCAAGATTTTTTTGGCACTCAAGAATATCTGGCGCTATGCGTACTAAAGTTTCGACGTAGGGCTTACGCACCTCCATTTCCCGCTCTATCCACTCTGGATCAATCTCATGCCCTGGAAAGGTTTTAATGAATCGAGACTTTGGCATACCCGCTTTATCAACGGCCAGGTCCATAATGTTTCGCTCTTGCGTGCGGACCTCAGCCACTAAAGCTTTCACAGAGTCACACATACTCTCAATATGTTTCGCAGCGAAGCGTATGTACAAAAGTTCATCTGATATCTCAGACTGGTGCTTAAGATATGCCGGAGAGGTTGCCCCACCTCGCGCAAGCGCTCTAAGCATCTTTGTGTTTAAGTCTTTAATCTTTGAAAAACGCGCCAATGAATCCTGACGCAATTGTTCTAAGTTGGCCGCTTGAATAGCTGCTAACGCCTCTTCATCGTCCTCCTCATCCTCGTCCTCATTATCTGCGCCATCATCCTGCGCTTCCTTTGAAGACACCACGTCATCAGCGCTGCTGTCTTCCTCTGCCTCCTCAATGGCTAAAGCATCTGGATCGATTAAGCCGTCTACGACATCATCAATCTTGACTTCACCATTCTCAATTTTTTCCGCCAAATCAAGCAATTGGGCAATCGTCATTGGACAAGCTGAAACCGCTTGAACCATATGCTTGAGCCCTTCCTCAATACGCTTTGCGATTTCTATTTCACCCTCGCGAGTGAGTAGTTCAACAGTGCCCATCTCACGCATGTACATGCGGACCGGATCAGTCGTACGGCCGAACTCAGAATCAACCGTGGACAGCGCCTGTTCCGCCTCCTCTACTGCGTCTTCGTCAGCAACTGGCGGGGCATTCTCATTCAGAAGCAGTGTTTCTGCGTCTGGCGCCTCATCATAAACTTGGATGCCCATGTCATGAATCATGCCGACGATCGTCGCAAGCTGATCTGTTTGCAGCATCTCGTCAGGAAGATGGTCGTTGATCTCCGCGTAGGTCAAAAACCCCCGCTCCTTACCTTGAACGATTAGCGACTTTAGGCGCGTACGGCGAAGTTCCGGATCTAAAGGCTGCTGGCTTTCAGCTTGTTTATCTTTTTTCTTTCTGCCTCGTTTTTTTGACAGGGAGCCACTTACCATAAAGTCTAGCCTCTAAATAACAATTATATGAAATTCTGCCTACCCTAGCACATTAAAATGTACCTTGGAGGTAACCAGCGATTATATCGTATTTTTATTAACTCAGTCTGTCTTCGGGGCTATTTCTGAACGCGTTAAACTTCTATATCGAGCTTTTTCCTCCTCAGTAAGACTCGAAATCGTTCGGTTTGATAATAATTCCTTTTGTAAGCTCAAACGGGTCAAACGGCCTAATTGATCCCAGGCCTGCGTGTACTCCTCTTTCACGCGCTCGAAATCAATAGTTCCTTCCTGATACCTGGTGTGTGCCAAGCTCGAGGCTTTAACCACAGCCTCCTCAAAAGACGCTCCTCGGAAACACTCTACTATCTGACTCTGGTTCAACTGTTCCTTAGCAAACCCCAACAACTCAGCCAGCAAATCAAATTCTGAGGCAGCGAAACGTTGTTGTAAGCTTGGGCGCACTTCAAGTAAGTGCGCACTATCAGTATCTCGAGCTAACTCTGGGAAAACAAGTAACATCTCAATGAGGTGTTTAAGCACTGATGGCGCGCTCGTCGCACGCGATCGGACTGCCCCTTGTGTATCTGGGACTCGTCGGAATGATTTGTATGTTTGCGCTTGAGGCGAAGCTCCTAAATCCGCACCGGTTAGCCCGGTCAACGCTGAGACTCTTTCAATCAATAACTTTCGAATCATAGGCGCCTTCACTCGAGTCACAATAGGCTTAAAAAGAGATGCCAATCTGGATTTACCTTCTACAGAATCCAAATTTCCAGACTGACGGGTTAGGTCATTTATTAAAAAATCAGACATCGGAGTAGCCTGAGCAATGTTGCGCTCAAAAACTTCACGACCCTGAGACCTCACAAAACTGTCTGGATCCTCACTCTCCGGAAGAAAAAGAAACGAAATTTTGCTCCCATCTTCAACCTGACCAAGACTGCTTTCCAACGCTCTCAATGCGGCCTTACGCCCAGCTAAATCACCATCAAAACAAAATATCAAATCAGAACACTGTTTAAGCAGCCGTCCAACTTGATATTCGGTCACCGCGGTACCTAAGGTCGCAACCGAGTAGGTTATTCCGTTCTGATGAAGGGCCACAACATCCATATAACCTTCGACAACCACGATACGTTGCTCCTGCCTGATGGAATGTCGCGACTCCCAGAATCCGTAAAGCTCTTTCCCTTTATGAAAAAAAGGAGTCTCAGGAGAGTTCAGGTATTTAGGCTCTCCCTTCTCAATCACACGCCCCCCAAAAGCAATCACGCGTCCCCGGAAATCCCTGATTGGGAAAATAATTCTGCCTCGGAAACGATCATAACGACGACCATCCTTTTCATTGACAAGACCCGCTTCCATCAACGCGGCAGAGTCATCGTAGTCTGTGAATTCATGCTTGAGCTCTTGCCAATCCTCACTCGAATAACCCACTAAAAACTTAGCCGCAACACCACCATCTATACCTCTTGCCTTTAGATACTTAATTGCATCGGGTGCATCTTTAAGGCACCGTTTATAGTGACTTGCCGCGCGACTAGTCGTCAAAAAATACTCTTGAGAGTTTTTTCTATGCTCTTCGTTGTCATTCCGCTGATCTCTTGGCACCGTCATACCTACACGCGCAGCAAGATCTTCAACCGCATCGATAAATCCCAAGCCCTGCTGCTCCATGAGAAAAGATAGTGCCGAACCGTGTACGCCACACCCAAAACAGTGATAAAACTGCTTTTGTTGGCTCACGGTAAAAGAAGGCGTTTTTTCTTCGTGAAAAGGGCAACACGCTGACAAGTTCGTCCCACTTCGTTTTAAAGGCACGAATTTCTCTATAACGTCAACAATGTCAACGCGGTTTAACAGTTCATCAATGAAGGTTTGTGGGATCATGTACGCCAAATTATCACGTAATTAGCATATGTAGTTACTCAAATTCTCACCCCTGAGCAAGAACCAAGGATAGCCAAGATAACGACCTCAACTCAAGGTGTATCAGCCATTCGGCTATGAGAGCAATTCCTTAACAAGAACCGAAATTACCGAAAAATCAGCCTTGCCAGATAATTCGGACTTCAATAGCCCCATCACCTTACCCATGTCTTTAGGGCCCTCGGCCTTCGCCGTCGCAATAGCGGCCCCTACTGCGCCTCTCATCTCATCCTCACTCAACTGCTGAGGCAAGTATGTCATCAGAATGGCTAGCTCTGCTTGCTCCCTGTCAGCAAGCTCTCCTCTACCTGCTTCCTGATAAATACGTTTAGACTCTTTGCGTTGTTTGATCATTTTTTCAACAATCGCGACTACTTCCCCATCACTCAACTGCACCCTGCGATCAATTTCTTGTTGCTTCAATGCAGCCATAAGCATCCTGAGCGTAGAGAGCTTAATTTCACTTCTAGCTTTCATTGCACTTCGAACATCTTGTTCAATTTGAGATTTCATATTCATTAGACTACCTCCTCGAATTCAGTCAACACACAACAACCCTGTCACCCAATACGACACAAACTCTTGCCCAAAAAAACAAAAACGGTGCACGCTTAGCGATGCACCGTCTCAAATTACCGCTAAAGATGAACTGTGACTAGAACATCTTTGGAGGCAACATCTGGCTACGAATTCTTTTGTGATGTCGCTTGACTGCCGCTGCAGCTTTACGCTTTCGCTCAGCGGTTGGTTTTTCATAGAACTCTCTCGCACGAAGCTCAGTCAATAAACCAGTCTTTTCAACGGTTCTCTTGAACCGTCGCATGGCCACCTCAAATGGCTCATTCTCTTTAAGTCGTACAATTGGCATATATAAATATTTAATCTGTATAGTTGCGCTGGATTATCCGGCGAAGGGACGAGAGTTTACCAAAGTTTCCCCCTAATATGCAAATAACTGAAGAATAGGATGTTGTTGTGACAGCGAAACCAATGCTGGTACTGGGAATTGAGACTTCATGCGATGAAACTGGCGTTGCGCTGTATCACACGATCGAAGGCTTAAAAGGACACAAATTGTATTCGCAAGTGCAGCTGCATGCGGAGTACGGAGGTGTCGTCCCAGAGCTGGCCTCCCGAGATCATGTGCGCAAATTACTGCCACTCATTCAGGATCTGATTGATGAAACAAATATAACTATAAATTCAATTAATACAATAGCTTATACTCGAGGTCCAGGGCTCTCTGGCGCATTACTTGTAGGCACAACCGTTGCAAATGCCTTGGGCTATGCCCTCAATAAACCAGTTATTGGGGTACATCATCTCGAAGCCCATTTACTATCTCCTCTTCTGAGCAACCCCGAACTTGAATTCCCGTTCGTAGCCTTACTGGTCTCTGGAGGGCACACTCAGCTCATTCAAGTCGACGGTATTGGTAGTTATATCATTCAAGGTGACACGCGGGATGACGCTGCCGGTGAGGCCTTCGACAAGACAGCGAAGATCATGGGTTTACCCTACCCGGGTGGAGCCTTACTCTCAAAACTTGCAGAGACTGGCGATGCCTTTAAATATCCGTTACCCAAACCCATGCTCAATAGGCCCGATCTCGACTTCAGCTTCAGCGGCCTCAAAACGGCAGTCGCACAGCTAGTTCACAAACTCGATGCCCAAAAAGTCATGGCTTCCAGCACTCTCAAAGCAGACATCGCAGCAAGTTTCCAGGAATCTGTCACTGAGGTGCTGACACAGAAATGTTGTCGCGCGCTCCGTCTTAACGAATCCAAATCTCTAGTCATTGCGGGAGGAGTCGGCGCAAACTCTGAGTTACGCAGAAAAGTAAACCAACAAGCAAAAAAACAAGGCTTTAAAGTGTACTATCCGCCCGTTGAGTTTTGCACAGACAACGGAGCGATGGTCGCCCTCGTTGGGGCTCTAAAAATTTCGGAAGGTATTACGGGTCCGAATCCATTTGACATCAAGCCACGTTGGCCACTAAGCGATTAGTTAAACTTTCTCAAGTAATCGCATCGAAATGTTTTTCAACGAGAGCTTTTGTCTTTTTTTCCGATTTTTGACTCAACCCCATTTAATAAGTTAACAATATTTTTCTTGTGCCTCAGCGTTAATATAACGCTCACCACAACGGTAAGCGCGGCAAGCTCTAAATTATCTAAATGCCAAAAAACAATGAACGGAGCCATGAGCGTCGCGCAGAGTGCGGCCAACGATGAGTACCGAGACACAACCGAAACGATCAACCAAATCAAAAGTACAGAAAAACCAACGTGAAAATCTAGAGCAAGCAACCCTCCAGCTGCTGTTGCAACCCCCTTGCCTCCCTTGAATGCATGAAAAACAGGGAATACATGACCCAAAAGAACCCCGATCAGAGCAAGACCAACTGCCCATTCATATCCTGACCAAAAAGCCTCTGGGAGGATCCATCCCGGTAAACACCGAACTGCAAAAAAACCTTTGGCCCCGTCTCCAAGCAAGGTGAGCAACGCTGCGAGTTTATTTCCAGTTCTCAGTACGTTGGTTGCCCCTGGGTTCTCAGAACCATAGCTGTAGGGGCTGGGGAGTGACATCACCCTACTGACGATGACCGCAAAAGAAACGGAACCAACTAAATAACTCACTGCAATCAGTCCAATCACTGGAACATCAAATATCAAGGTCTTAACCTCTCGGATGGTGTTGTTGGTGCAAATTCTTAAGCCGCTCACGTGCGACATGAGTATAAATCTGAGTCGTCGACACATCGGCGTGACCCAACAAAAGCTGCACTGACCTCAAATCAGCACCATGATTAAGTAAATGCGTTGCAAAAGCGTGCCGTAATGTATGTGGTGATACTTTTTTTCGAATGCCGGATACGAGCACATACTTTTGGACTAAATTCCAAAAAGCTTGGCGTGACATAGAGGATC
Organism: Betaproteobacteria bacterium UBA3031; assembly: GCA_002367635.1. GTDB lineage: Bacteria > Pseudomonadota > Gammaproteobacteria > Burkholderiales > Eutrophovitaceae > Eutrophovita. The sequence goes on from DFDI01000051.1 coordinate 29,008, forward strand.
CTCGATTCGTGACGAAAATGTCATCGGATAAGCGTCCAGATAAAAGAGCCGGACGCCCTTCCCTCAAATAATGAGTAATCCAGTCAGAGGCTTGCTCTCCCAAAGGCAAAACCCTCTCTTTAGCCCCTTTGCCCATCACTCGAACGACCCCATCCGATAAGTTAACTTGATTCATTTTGAGCGGCACCAGTTCCGACACTCTTAGGCCGCTGCCATAGAGCGTTTCAAGCATTGCGCGATCTCGCAAACCAATTGTCGTTTTGGCGTCAGGAGACTCAATCAATCGACTGACTTCGTCCTCAATTAATATCGAGGGAAGGCCTTTTGATATTTTTGGAGCCTCAACGTTGAGGCTTGGATCAAGCCTAAGCTTTCCTTCTCTCAATAAAAATTGATAAAAACGCTTGAATACAGACAAGCATCGCGCACTGGTCCGAGATTTTTTTCCGCAGTCATAGCAATAAGCGAGATATCCCAAGATGTGCTCATTTGTAACTTTCAACAAGTCCCTGACGTCTTGCGTCTCCTTGAGCCATCGAGAAAACAAATACAAATCTCGTCGATAGCTGGACAACGTATTCTTGGATAGTCCATCCTCTAACCACAAAGAATCGCAGAAATAATCAACAGTTTGAACGTTGTCTTTGAAATCCATTGAATTATCGTCCGGCGTTGGCCTCATGATTAAGCAACCAGTATTTTACCTTCAGTGCGAAACTCCCGGTCGAATGCATAAAGCCTCCTATTCCTTTTTGCGCCACGACCCGATGGCATGCAATCAACAAAGGGAACGGATTATCGCCACACGCGCCACCCACAGCTCGCGCCGAAGACTTTATAAATGTGGCGATTTGCCCGTAGGTTCTCGTTTCTCCCACTGGGATCTGGGCAATTTGATCCCAAACTTTTTTTCGATAATTTGTGCCTTGTAGATCTAGCGGCAAATCAAACGTAAAATTCGGATCGATTAGATAGGCGTTGATTTGCTTACAAACCTCAATAGACAATTTATTAGGGCGAGCATGTAACACTTTTCCATGCGCACAGTAATCAATCTTTATAACGAAGTCGTTTGTTGTTAATAGGCTGATGTAGCCAAAAGGAGCTCGAATGTACGACTGAGGAACAGGCATATTATCAGTTAACAATCAAATTAATTCACGATTACGTCAGATTAGTTTTTACCGATTCAAGAAGCCCCTAGAAACAAAAATGGCGACTGTGAGTAGCCGCCATTTTATTCTGATGCAAAGGTCGAGAAATATCTTATGCTTCGACCGCAACCTTTTTTCTCTGAGGAAGTTTTTCTTTAATTCGTGCAGATTTACCTGAACGATCTCTGAGGTAATACAATTTAGCACGCCGCACATCACCACGCCGCTTCACCTCAATACTCGCAATTAAGGGCGAATATGATTGAAATGTTCGTTCAACACCAACGCCCGAAGAGATTTTTCTCACGATAAATGAGGAATTTAACCCGCGATTTTTCTTCGCGATGACAACACCCTCATAGGCTTGAACACGCTTTCGCTCACCCTCGACCACGTTCACGTTAACCACTACGGTGTCTCCGGCAGCAAAATCAGGGATGGTTACGCCCAGCCGCTCAATTTCTTCTTTTTCTATTTGTTCTATTAAATTCATGATTGTTACTCCTTAACCCGTAATTATATCTTGATATTCAGACAGAAGGCAATTAGCCAGCATGTCTTTGTTCACTTTTGCTCGAAGCGCCAGGCTTGCTACTGATTTGGGTCCTCTGTCTTCAGCAGATCCGGACGCCTCTGTCGCGTACGCGCTAAAGATTGCTCCTGCCTCCATCGCCTGATGTCATCATGATGCCCGCTAAGAAGCACTTCTGGAACACGCCTCCCATTAAACACCTCCGGTCTAGTGTATTGCGGATACTCAAGCATGCCAGAGGAATGACTTTCATCAACCACCGACTCCGAATGGTTGACGACCCCTGGAAGCAACCGAATTAAGGCATCTAAAAGTACCATTGCTGGAAGTTCACCTCCCGATAACACATAGTCTCCAATAGATACCTCAAGATCAACACTTTCTTCGATCACACGCTCATCGACCCCCTCGTACCGACCTGAGAGCAAGACAAGACCATCAAAAGTCGATAGCTCCTCAACCAATTGTTGAGTTAACACACGTCCCTGAGGAGAGAGATAAATGGTCTTACTTAACTTCACTCCAGTACTTAATTGTCGGCACTTAGCTGTATGAATAGCTTTAACTAATGGGCTGGGCGTTAAAACCATCCCGGCGCCACCACCATAAGGTCGATCGTCAACTGTTCGCCGTGGGTCATCAGTAAATTCTCTTGGATTCCAACACACAAGATCGTAAATACCCCTACCCTCACCACGACCGGTAACCCCATTATGAGTTAGCGCAGAAAACATCTCAGGAAATAGTGTGACCACGTCGAAGCGCTTCATGATTTAGTAGTACTTAAAAAGTTAATAATCGAGCTCCCAGTCAACGGTGAGGATCCGATTTCCAGTATCGACCCGCTCAATAACGTGGTCTACCCAGGGGATGAGTCGTTCTTCTTTGCCGTCTTTCAACACAATCACTGGCTGCGCGCCCGAATCAAACAAATGATTAATCACACCAAGAGTCTCACCCTTGATATTAATAACAGCGAACCCGACTAACTCGTGCCAGTAGTATTCTTTCTCAGGCAACTCAGGCAACTGATCACGCTGAACACCGAACTCTGCACCCCTTAATTTTGCTACCTGCTCTCTATTCTCAAACCCTACTAACTTCGCGATCAACCCCTGATGTTGAACACGCGAATCTTCCACTTCAAGACACACCCACTCAGATTCAACGTGAACCCACCATCGTGAATGTTCCGATAAAGAATCAGGAGATGCGGCATAAGACTGAACCTTGAGCCAGCCCTTAACGCCATAAGGGGCCGACAACCGCCCCATTACAATCAAGCCCTCAGGCTGATTTTTTTCCGCCAAGCTGTTTGACTAACCGCGCTGCCGTATCTGATAACTGGGCACCTTTGCCCTGCCAAAAAGTAACTCGATCAAAATCGATACGAAGACCTTCCACCCCTTCAGGGGCTTGAGGATCGTAAAAACCGACTCGCTCAAGATAACGCCCATCACGGGGTTTTCTCGAGTCTGCTACGACCATATTATAGAACGGGCGACGCTTGCTGCCACTCCTTGATAATCTAATTACAACCATTTGGTATCCGTAAGTCTAGGTTAATCTGATAACCGAATTTAAGTTAGCCGCGTATTCTACGCTTTTTTAGCCAAAAGACACAACTCTGTATGTATTCTGCTATTTTTCCAGCCGCAGTTAGGGTCGATTGCTGTAAATTGTATCGAGGAATTGTGTGATTTCTGCGGCAAGGGTTTCTTCACGACGCTCAAAAAAATGCAATGCATTTTGAATAATTACCTGCCTGGAACCCGGGACCTTTAAGATTTGTTGTTTTCGTTCGTAACCGCCAACTACTGTAATTTCCCAATCATCTGAGGCAAAAACATCCATAACCGGCATCTTGATTCTAAACATTTCCTGTAAACCATTGAGAATGCTAATAAATACCCAGGAATTCACGAGCGTTTCGTCCACCGTAATCAGATAGTGATTAGCCATAGTAGCTCCAAGGCTATGCGAGACGATCGAAATATTATCGAAACCTTTTTCATTAAGAAATTCAGCTGCCAAGTCAAACCGATGAAATGCTTCAGGATAGGTCGGGATATAGTCACCCACCTTCGCTCCCCCACCGAGGATAGGCATTTGAATCGATAACGTGCTGTAGCCAGATTCAGCTAACAAGACACGCAGCATGCCATACAACTCAAAATCAGGATTCCATCCTCGGCCGTGCGCGAGGATCACCGCACCTCTAGGATTTTCAGCTTCGGCGTATATACCTAAAAATTTATGCTCATTGGACTGCTCTATCCAAACTGGATCACCCACAATAATCGACGGAATGATTTGATCCGCCCAATTTTTCTCTCGCTCATAATCAGAATAAGCCTTGTACTCAATGACTCCAAAAGCAATTGATGGGTAAAAAAACAATAAAAACAGAATTTTAAAAAAATGAAGCATCAAAACCTTTCCTTTGAACATAAAACATCACACAAGCAGTATCAGGCACTGATTATCACCCACCCATTGCGCCCTTCATTCCAGAGAGCATGCGTTTAAGACCCCCGGCCTTCCCCATTAACTTCATCATTTTTTGCATTTGCTCAAATTGCTTCAGTAATTTATTGACTTCTTGCACCGTCACCCCGGCCCCTTTTGCAATGCGACGCTTTCTTGATGCCTTAAGAACCTCTGGGCGACGTCGCTCAACCACCGTCATAGAATCAATAATGCCTATGGTTCGAAGAGCAACTTTCTCGTCAAGCGAAGCGCCTTGCGCAGCCTGAGAAAACTTCGAAGGGAGTTTTTCTAGAATCGCCTCCATACCACCCATATTTTGCATTTGTTGCATCTGAGACTTAAAGTCCTCCAGGTCAAAACTTTTTCCTGATTTAAGTTTCCTAGCAAGTTTCGCAGTCTCTTTGTCATCTACCGTTCTTTTGACATCATCCACCAACGACAGAATGTCGCCCATCCCCAAAATACGAGTCGCGATTCGTTCTGGGAAAAAGGGTTCTAAACCTGTCATTTTCTCACCAGTACCAATAAACTTGATAGGCTGACCCGTCACCTTTTTCACGGAGAGCGCGGCACCGCCTCGGGAGTCGCCATCCATCTTAGTAAGGATGACGCCAGTCAGCGCAAGCGTATCCGCAAACGTGCGTGCAACATTAACTGCGTCCTGCCCCTGCATTGCGTCAACAACAAACAACGTCTCAACGGGATTTAACGTATCGCTAAGCAGCTTAATTTCATTCATCATCTCCTGATCAATCGATAAACGACCAGCCGTATCCACAAGCAAAACATCGTAAAAACTTTTTTTAGCTGACTCAAGTGCGGCGGTAGCAAGGTCGATCGCAGACTTATCAACTTGAGGTGGATAAGCATCAACGCCTACTTGTTTGGCGATAACCGACAATTGAGCTTGTGCGGCCGGACGACGCACATCACAACTCACCATCAGAACGCGTTTTTTCTCCTGAGAGAGCTTCAACGCCAACTTACCGCAGGTTGTCGTTTTACCCGCCCCCTGAAGACCTACCATCAAGATAATGGCTGGGGGTTGAGAGGCAAATGAAAGCTCAGCGTTGTGGCTCCCCATCAACGTTGTTAACTCATCTTTAACTATCCCAATAAGCGCTTGACCCGGAGTGAGGCTACCCAATACCTCTTGCCCCTCTGCTTTAACTTTAACGTCTTCGATGAATTCTTTAACGATCGGGAGCGCGACATCTGCCTCCAGTAGAGCAATGCGGACTTCTCGCAAAGCATCCTTGATGTTGGCGTCTGTGAGTCTGGCTTGGCCCCTGACAGTCTTAATGACCCTAGATAGGCGATCCGTTAATGTATCTAACATATATTTCTGAAACTCTTTGAAGGAAAGCCTAATAAAATTTAGACTTGATATTCTGTTACGATCTAAAGTGAAACCATGACTCCGATTCTACTTCATCTTGCCACGACCCTTACTTACGCATCATTGTCGCTGATCATTTGGCAACAATTACGGTCATCTTCGGCAGGGAGTTCGAAGTGGCCCAAGATAAAACCCTGGATCAACTTCTTAACTCTCTTGCCTATCGGGTTACACATCGCCCTAACCTACCACTACTCTCTAGGATTTGACGGCCTCCAATTGGGGCTAGGAAACTTTACCTCTCTCATTGTCGCCACATCATGCCTCATTTATGCCAGTCATAGTTTATGGGTGGGGGAAAACTCCTTGCCGGCGCTCTCCTTACCATTTGGAGCGGTCGCATCTCTACTGCCACTGCTTGATGGGGCATCAATACAAATACCCCACTCTGAATTACCAATATTCAAAATTCACTTAATGTTATCGGTTGTTGCGTATGGTCTTCTATCGGTATCCTTAATACACACCCTCATGATGAGCTACCTAGAAAAAAGCTTACATCAGCACAAATTTTCACCATTGATCGAAAATTTACCACCACTACTGAAACTAGAGGCTCTCTTATTCACAATAGTGCTACTTGGCTTCTTAACGTTGTCAGCAGCCTTAGTGAGCGGCATTTTCATTTCTTTGGAAATTCAGTCCACAATACTGCCTATAAACCATAAAACAATTTTTAGTATTGCGTCATGGTTGCTTTTTGCATCACTACTGATCGGCCGGCACCTACTTGGCTGGAGAGGGAAAGTTGCACGAAAGATTTTAGTTATTGGCTTCCTTCTCTTGATTGTTGCTTACTTTGGCTCACGCTTCGTCTCTGAAATTATTTTGCATAACCCGCAATATTAATCAACACAGGCAGCTGTCGATATTCCTTAGACCTACGCAACACAACAACAAAATTAATATAGGCGAAAAACATGGAAGACGTTTCCATTCAAACACTCATCATTTTGTTTCTGATTCTCATCGTTGTTTCTGGATTCTTCTCAATATCCGAGACGAGCATGATGGCGCTAAACAAGTACAAATTAAGGCACCTCGCTAAAAATAAACATCGAGGCGCACAAAAAACCCTCAATCTTTTGGGACAAACTGATCGATTATTAGGCTCGATTCTGCTCGGGAATAATCTATCCAATACGGCAGCCGCCGCCTTGGTTACTGCAATCACTTTTAAGCTACTCGGCCAAAGTGAATTATCGTTAACCATTGCAACTCTCATTGTCACAGTTGTATTACTTATCTTTAGCGAAATCACCCCTAAAATTATTGGAGCCAGCTTCCCTGAAAAAATCGCATTCCCAGCTAGTTATATTCTGGAACCTCTAATGCGACTAATGTATCCTTTTGTGACCGTCGCCAACAGCATTGTGAAGGTGATTTTATGGGTTCTGCGCATCAAGCCCATATCAGGGAATCAGGCATCACAACTAAGCCAAGAGGAACTGCGCACGCTTGTTCTAGAGGGTGGTAACTACCTCCCCCGAAAACATCAAAGCATGCTGGCTAATTTATTTGATTTGCAAGCCATAACAGTTGAAGATCTAATGGTGCCCCGAAACAAAATTGAGGCTATAAACTTGAATTCACCGTTCACTGACATTCAGACTGAAATCATAACCTCTAATCACACCCGTTTACCGGCTTTTAAAGATAACCCTGACGAAATTATTGGCATCATCCATATTCGAAAATTATTAAACGTATCTGAAGATAACCAAATCACAATGGAGTCCATTGAACAAGTACTAAAGCAACCCTACTACATACCGAAAGATACAAGCCTACTTACTCAGCTTCAGAATTTTCAGGAACGCCATGAAAGAATGGCATACGTCGTTGATGAGTATGGGGACCTAATGGGATTGATTACAATTGAGGATATCATCGAGGAAATCGTAGGTGAATTCACCACTCAATCTCCTTTGTTCGCGACATCCGCTAAAGAAATGGTGGATGGCAGCTTAGTAATAGATGGTGCCGTGACACTGAGAGACTTAAATCGAGACTTTAATTTAAATTTTCCACTCGATGGAGCAAAAACATTGAACGGCCTCATATTGGATCACCTGCAGCAGATACCTGAAACTGGAATTTCAATTCAAATCTCAGGGCACTATTTGGAGATTCTGCAAACGAAAGATAAATCTGTCAAATCAGTAAAACTCGTATCAAACATTACAGCAGACTAATGCTTAAACGGTTAACTATTGGACTGACGGGTGGGATTGGCTCGGGGAAAAGTGCCGCATCAGATGGATTCGAACGTTTGGGCATTCAGGTGATAGATACCGACAAAATCTCCCACCAGCTGACTATGGCTGACACCGAAACTCTGCAAATAATTGCAGATACTTTCGGCTCCGATATCATCCAAGACGGAACCCTCAATAGAGCAAAACTTAGGGAGATTGTTTTTAGTGATGAAGCTGCACGATCACACTTAGAGCAAATTCTCCACCCAAGAATCCAACAAGAAGTGGAAGAAACTTTTTCCAGCGCGACTGGGCCTTACATCATTATAGTTGTGCCGCTGCTAGTTGAAAAAGGTCAATATGACTTCATCAACCGTGTTTTGGTTGTCGATTGCGAGGAGCAAATACAGATCGAACGGGTTAAGCAACGAAGTAGCCTAACTGACGTTGAAGTTGCTGGCATCATGCGCACTCAGGCGACTCGGCAAGAACGACTGGCATTAGGCGATGACATCATTACCAACAACCATGACCTACCCTCGCTCCTCAAGCAAGTGCGAATTCTTCATCATAAATATATTAAACTTTCATCGGAATTAGAAAGCAGCCGAGATTAGAGAAAACATATGGATATGAAAAAAACCATAGTTAATTGTCCACACTGTGGCAATGCAGTCATTTGGCAAAAAGAATCACGATTCCGCCCTTTTTGCTCTGAACGGTGCAAACTGATAGACACAGGAAACTGGGCAATGGGGAAATATAGTGTTGCCGCAGAAAACAACCCAAGCGATGACGAGGCGGATTGAATAATTAACTACCAAGCTCCTCGCAGCATCGAAATTCCTGCAGCCCCATGAGCCCAGGCATCACTGAGTTCTTCTTTGGACAACCCACCCAACGCGTATACGGGTGTCTTCACCCCTCCAATCAAGGAAGCAAATAAATTCCATCCGATCGGTATGGCATCCGGATGAGAAGCAGTCACTTTAATCGGACTAAGCACAGCAAAATCAAGCGCTAATGCATCAACCCGAACCAGATCCTCCTTTGAATGACAAGAGGCTGCGCACAAAGCGACTTCCGGACGATGGGTTATCGATTTAAGTTGTACCGAATTTAAGTGAACTCCATCAGCACCGACTCTATCGGCGATATCAATGTGAGTATTGACTAACACCTTACTTCCACTTGGGCGACAAACACTCAACACCTCTTTGGTGAAGGCCTCTAAATCAGTAGGCGACAAATCTTTCTCTCGCACTTGAATTAATTGAGGAGACTTTTTTACAGCCTGCAACAGGCTCTCAAAAAAATTAGCCTCCCCCAATGCTGACAAATGGGTTATCAGGTAATGATCAGGTAAACGAAGAGATTTTAAAATAGGAATATTGGGCTCTAGTACTGGTGCAACCCTGAGAGAACCAGGGCCTTGCCAATACAGCTTCTGATTTTCTAACGACCTGACTTTTCCTGACCAATGAGTGACTTTGAAAAATTCAATGTTAACGTCCGCATGCGGATATCGAAATGTCTTTGTAATCCAAGGGTGAAATGTCTTAGCGACAACTCCAAGCTCTTCCTCCAATTCGCGGACTAAAGCGTCAGATGCTCTTTCTTTTTCTTCAACCTTTCCGCCAGGGAATTCCCAAAACCCCTCGTATACCTTACCCGTAGGTCGTCGCGCAAGCAGAAAATTTCCCTCAACGTCAAAGAGTATCCCCGCAACCACGTGAATCATCTCGGTCACCGGGTACGATTAGATTTAATATCCCGCAACCTCCTAGCACCAACTTCATTCTTAGCGAAATGATAGGCCACTCTGCCGCTCCGGGACCCGCGCTCTAAAGCCCACTGTAAAGATCGCCTAATGACTCCCTCATCTACAGCAAATGCTCCGAGTGACAACGTTTTTACCCAGTAACTTGCGATGGTCACATACTCATCTTGCGTGAAGGCATCGAAATGAACCCATAAACCAAAACGTTCCGAGAGCGATATTTTTTCTTCGATATTTTCACCGGCGTGGATTTCTTCACCTTTATACGTTGACTCCAAGTTTTCGGCCATATACTCCGGCAGCAAGTGTCTGCGATTGGATGTCGCATAAATCAAAATATTTTCTGAGGTCGTCGCAACCGATCCATCGAGCGCAACCTTAAGGCTTTTATACCCTTCATCATCAGCACCAAACGAAAGATCGTCACAAAAAATAATAAATTGATACGCCTGACTCGATATCAAATCGATAATTTGAGGTAACTCATGCAAATCAGCCTTGTCTACCTCAATAAGTCTTAAGGTTTTTTTTGAGTACTTATTGAGCAAGGCTTTAATTAATGAAGACTTACCTGTGCCTTTTGAGCCTGTTAACAGCACATTATTAGCAGGCAACCCGGCGATAAACTGACGAGTATTCATATCAACCAGATTTATTTGCTCGTCGATCGCAGATAAGTCCCGCACCTTTATATGATCGGGAATACTTACCGGCTGTAAAAATCCTCGTCCACCATAACAACACCAGCGGCACGCGACAATTTTTTTCCAATCTGGATTTTCCAGCTTTACGGGTAGATGCGACTCAAGTCGCTCAAGCAATGATTCTGCTCGCTCCAATACCTTCGTCCAATCAGACACGCTTAGCTCCTGTATTCACCATTGATCTTAATATAGTCATGGGATAGATCGCAGGTCCAAATAGTTACCGAATCTTTGCCGCGGCCCAATCTTATCGTCACCACAATCTCATCTGACTTCATGAATGGTTTGACATCGACTTCTCGATAACTCGGCGCAGGCCCACCATTCTTTGCAACCAGAACATCACCAATCCACATATCAACTTTTGAAACATCCAAGTCCGTCACGCGGGCCGCACCAATAGCAGACATGATGCGTCCTAAGTTGGCATCTGATGCATAGAAAGCTGTTTTTACTAACGGAGAATTAGCAACTGAAAACCCGACTTCGCGCGCTTCGGTCTTAGACGAACCACCTTCTACTCTGATTTCTATAAACTTAGTTGCGCCCTCTCCATCAAGGACAATTTTTTTAGCTAGATCTTCACAAACCGACGTGATTTGATCTCTAATTTTTGTAAACGCAGGGTCATCTGTTGAAGTGACCTTAGGACCACCACAAGTGCCTGTCGCGATCAACATAAAACTATCGTTTGTCGAGGTATCCCCATCGACAGTTATGCAATTAAACGTCCGATCATTCGCATAGCGCACAATTTCATCCAGACACTTATGTGACACATGCGCATCAGTTGCCACAAAAGCGAGCATGGTCGCCATATTAGGCTTAATCATGCCGGAGCCTTTAGCCATTCCCGTCACGCTGATTGATTGCTCCCCGATTTTAAAACTTCTTGAAGATATTTTGGGTACCAAATCAGTCGTCAAAATACCTCGAGAAGCCTCCTCCCAACCCATCGTAAGTTGAGCCTCCACACATCTAGGCAATCCCGCAATGATTTTATCCACGGGCAATCGCTCCATGATCACCCCGGTTGAAAAAGGAAGGATCGAATCAGGATCAATCTTTAGTAGCTTAGCTAACTCATGACAAATATTTTTCGCATCCTCAATACCATCTGCCCCAGTCCCTGCGTTAGCAACCCCAGTATTGATTACCATCGCGTTAATTGACTTCCCTTGGGACAATCGTTGCCTACAGATTTGAACGGGAGCCGCACAAAAATTATTTTGGGTAAATACTCCCGAAACGGTAGCTGTTTCTTTCAACAATAACACTACCAGATCAAGACGATCCTTCTTACGGATAGCAGCACTTGTTGCGCCGAGCGTCAGTCCTTCGATACCGAACACTTGACCGCAATTGTCCTTAGGTTTAATACTCGGCACGATCCACTACCCTAACTGTCCATGACAATGTTTATATTTCTTACCCGAGCCACAAGGACAAGGCTCGTTGCGCCCAACTTTCTCTTGCGACCTAACAAACGTATCAACCTTATTGTTAACATTTCGCTTTGGTTGATTCATTTCGTGCGCATCCCCATGATTGTAAGCAACATCAGTCACTCGAGGTTGCTCTCTAGAAAAATTTTCGACTTCTTCTGCGCTACGAATTCGAACACTCATCAACAACTTTGTCACCTCATTCCGTACTGTTTTAAGTAGTAATGAGAACAGCTCGAACGCTTCACGTTTATATTCTTGCTTAGGGTTTTTCTGAGCATAGCCGCGAAGATGAATCCCTTGCCGAAGATGATCTAGTGCAGCAAGGTGGTCACGCCAATGCGCGTCAATACTTTGCAACATGACGGACCGCTCATATTGTTGAACCGCCTCAGTGGGCGCATCAGTCATCTTTCCATCGTAAAACTTTTGCGCTCGAGTCTTAATCTCGTCGACAAGGCCTTGAACTTCTAGCTCCGTTGCCTCATCCATTAATTTACCTAAATCGGCTTCAAGCGTATATTCGGTAAGCAATGCTGTCTCTAGGCCCGGCACATCCCATTGCTCTTCCAGACTACCTTGTGGAATAAAACCATCTACTAAATCCTCTATTGCGCCATCTCGCATGCCAGTCACCATATCGACTGTATCAATGGAGTCTAATAAAGCATTTCTCTGCTCATAAATGACTTTTCTCTGCTCATTAGCGACATCATCGAACTCCAAAAGTTGTTTCCTAATATCAAAGTTTCTACCTTCAACTTTCCTTTGTGCGTTTTCGATAGCCTTGGTGACCCATGGATGCTCAATCGCCTCGCCTTCAGGCAACTTCAACCGATCCATGATCGCCGCGACCCTATCAGACGCAAATATCCTGAGAAGTGAGTCTTCTAATGACAAATAGAATCGAGACGATCCTGAATCTCCCTGTCTACCCGAACGACCTCTTAACTGATTGTCAATTCTTCGAGACTCATGCCGCTCTGTTCCGATGATGTGCAACCCACCGAGTGCTAATACCTTGTCATGCCTCTCCTGCCATTCGCCTTCTTGATCAGAATCGGTGTGAATTCCACCAAGCACAATATCCGTTCCACGACCAGCCATATTGGTCGCTATGGTGATCATTTTAGGGCGGCCAGCTTGAGCAATAATCTCCGCCTCTCGATCATGTTGTTTCGCGTTTAAAACTTGATGTGACAACTCTTCTTGATCCAACAGAGTAGAAATGAACTCAGAGTTTTCTATCGATGTTGTACCTACGAGTACGGGTTGCCCACGAGCGTAGCAATCTTTAATGTCAATCAGGACGGCGTTATACCGCTCCTTACTCGTCTTATAGATCTGATCCATCTTGTCTTCACGAATCATATCTCGATGAGTCGGGATAATGACTGTCTCCAGACCATATATTTGTTGAAACTCAAAGGCCTCTGTATCTGCAGTTCCCGTCATTCCCGCCAACTTATCGTACATCCGGAAGTAATTTTGAAAAGTTATCGATGCGAGAGTCTGGTTTTCCTTTTGAATTTTTACACCCTCTTTTGCCTCAACAGCCTGGTGTAGCCCGTCAGACCAGCGTCTTCCCGCCATCATACGACCGGTGAACTCGTCAACGATCACAATTTCCTGATTTTGAATTACGTAATGCTGATCCTTGAAAAATAAATTATGGGCGCGTAGCGCGGCGTAAACGTGATGAATTAAGGATATATTTGTCGGGTCATAGAGACTCCCCTCATTAGCTAGCAGCCCTGCTGAAAGCAAAAACTGCTCAGCATTTTCATACCCTCGCTCAGTCAATACAACTTGATTAGACTTCTCGTCAACAGTGAAGTCTCCATCCTCTTCCTCTTCCTCGTTCTCTTGCTCGC
>DFDI01000051.1:42748-46533 GCA_002367635.1 Betaproteobacteria bacterium UBA3031
TTGCTCGCCCTTCTTTAATTTTGAAGCAACTGCGTTTATTTTAAGGTAGAGCTCAGTATTGTCATCAGCTTGGCCTGAAATAATAAGCGGCGTTCGCGCCTCATCAATCAATATCGAATCGACTTCGTCAACAATCGCGAATGACAGATCCCTCTGAACCTTATCTGATTTTTGAAAAACCATATTATCTCGAAGGTAATCAAAGCCAAACTCGTTATTCGTGCCGTAAGTTATATCTGCTGCGTAGGCTGACTGTTTCTGTTCGTGGTCCTGACCTGAAAGATTAACGCCAACGGTCATGCCAAGAAATTCGAAAACCTTACCCATCCAATTGGCATCTCGCTTAGCCAAATAATCATTAACGGTAATTACATGCACGGAAGACCCTGATAAGGCATTAAGATAGGCAGGCAACGTTGCTACTAATGTTTTACCCTCACCAGTGCGCATCTCAGATATCTTTCCTTGGTGGAGGGCTATCCCGCCTAACAGCTGAGCATCGAAGTGCCTCATTTGTAAAACACGCTTACTTGCTTCCCGTACAACGGCAAATGCATAAGGCAAAATATCGTCTAGGACCTCTCCCGAATCAAGACGTTGCTTAAAATCGACCGTCTTGTGCTTCAGTTCCTCATCAGAGAGAGTCACCAACTCATCCTCAAGTTGGTTTATCAGCAGAATTGTCTTTTGGTAAGTCTTTAATAATCGGTCGTTACTGCTACCGAATATCTTTTTGAGTACTTTAGAAATCATCAAAGTCGCCTCAGCAGAATAGTTCACTTAAACCTGTTAGTCTAACACGTGGAGTGGCTTATCAATTATGTTGAGAGGATTTTAATCGACCACGACTACCCTTACATGTTGGGCTTGATTCGCATGAAAAATTAACTCTGCACCACGTTGCTTATGGCTAAAAACACCAATATTGGCAATATCATTAAAAGCCATCCAGACCTGACAAGCCTTCAGAGCCAAATCGACACGATGGAAACAGTGCGGGCCAAGATTAGAGAAATCCTCCCCAAGACCATCCAAAATAAAGTAGAAATCGTTTTAGCCACCCCAAAAAAATTAACAATTTTTGCGGGGAACCAGATCATTGGTGCAAAAATCAGGCAAATGTCACCCACAGTACTACGCCACATTAAAGGCAGAGAAGGATGCGAAATGGTTGAGACACTAGAGATTAGAGTCGCGCCAACTGACACCCCTATGCCGCACGCAAGACGATCGTCGATAGCCCACACTGAGAGCACCTTAGATTTTATTGCCCAGATGAGGAAAAAACTACTTAGATCGTAGTCAAGCCGTTTGCAAGTTGGCGTGTAAAAATGCCGGCAGATTGGATTTTTGTAGAAATTCGACCTGCTCCCAAGCAGACTCACTCTCTACTAATTTACGCAACAACTTATTGTTCAACTCATGTCCAGATTTATGCGCTGAAAACGCACCAATGAGTGGCCTACCAAGTAAATATAAATCACCAATAGCATCAAGTGCTTTATGCTTAACGAACTCATCGTTATACCTCAATCCATCTGAGTTCAATATTCGATATTCGTCCATCACAATAGCATTTTCGAAACTTCCACCGAGCGCCAACCCCTGAGACCGCAACATTTCAACATCCTGTGTGAATCCAAAAGTCCTGGCACGGCTGACCTCTTTCACATACGAAGTGTTTTTGAAATCCAATGAAACTGATCTATTTTTATCAGAAAATGCTGGATGCTTAAAATCAATACTGAAATCAATTTTAAATCCATTGTGCGGAGAAAACGAAACCCACTTATCACCATCATCAACGCGAATGTCACTCTTAATTCGGATGAACCTCTTCGGTGCTGATTGCTCCTCAATACCTGCCGATTGAATCAAGAACACAAAAGGTGACGCGGATCCATCCATAATCGGCACTTCAGCCGCGTTTAGGTCGATATATACGTTATCGATACCCAAGCCACACAATGCGGACATCAAGTGCTCTACGGTTTGCACTTTAACCCCTTGATACTCGAGACATGAGGAAAGACGGGTATCAACTACCAAAAATGGGTCTGCCTTAATATCCACAACTGGGCTCAGATCGACGCGCCTAAACACAATGCCTGTATTAGGGGCAGCTGGGCGAAGGGTGAGCACAACCGTTTTGCCTGTATGCAAACCGATACCTGTGGCTTTAACTAAGTTCTTTAAAGTGCGTTGGCAAATCATCTTCAGTTAACCAGTGTAATCAATCCAGGCACATCTATTAGAAACGCCTGGATTACTGAAATCCCCAATAGTTTAATCGGCTTGACGGCGCAAAAAAGCCGGTATATCCAAATCCTCAACCCCGGTCTGTCTCAGCGCAGTTACAGCCGCTTGACGTCCTCTTCTTCTAATAACTGCTGGCGTATCAGAATCCTCACGCATCACATCTTCGACAACATCATCATACGTGCCAGCTCTTACTAAAGAAACGGGAGCCGCCTTAGCCCTGACCTCACCACCACCAATGCCAGTAGCCACAATCGTGACTCGCAAATTATTATCTAAATTTTCATCAATCACTGTGCCAACAATAATGGTCGCATCCTCGGCAGTAAATTTCCTAATCGTTGCCATTATCTCGTGGACTTCCTTCATCTTCAAATTCAAGCTAGATGTTATGTTAACCAACACACCTCTCGCTCCATGCAAATCCACACCCTCTAATAAGGGGCTTGCAACAGCACCTTCCGCAGCTCTTTTTGCTCGATCGTCACCAGAAGCTATATGCGACCCCATCATCGCCATACCCATTTCTGACATAACGGTTTTCACATCGGCAAAGTCAACATTCACTAAGCCTGGGCACTTAATGACCTCCGCAATACCCGATACTGCACCATATAACACATCATTAGCTGCTTCAAATGCATCTAACATAGACACATCGTCCCCGAGCACCGCCATCAATCTCTCATTGGGAATCACTATTAATGAATCAACATATTTCGTTAGCTCTGCTAATCCTTCAGATGCTACCTTTTGGCGTTTGCCCTCAAAATCAAACGGTTTGGTCACTACCGCTACCGTTAAGATACCTAACTCCTTAGCCACTTCAGCAAATATTGGAGCAGCTCCGGTGCCAGTCCCGCCTCCCATGCCGGCGGTTAGGAACACCATATCAGCACCATCAATTAACTCTGCTATTGCCTCTCGATCTTCTAAGGCTGCTTCCCGTCCAACGCCTGGATTTGCCCCGGCGCCTAACCCTTTAGTAATTTGAGTTCCCAACTGAAGTGTACGTTCAGATTTGTTGCGAGATAGTGCCTGCGCATCAGTATTCGCACAAATAAACTCAACCCCTTCAACCCCTTTTTTTATCATGTGGTCCACAGCATTCCCGCCGCAACCACCAACTCCGATAACTTTTATAACCGCCTCTTGCGATTGGCTATCTAGAATCTCAAACATATAGACAACTCCTCGGTCTTAATTCGTGTTAGAAGTGTAACAATTACTTCGCTCATAAACTAGATACATCATCAAAAATTTGTCTCGAACCACCGCTTCATTTTGGATACTACCGTTTTCACCGAGCCGTTTTTCATTTGATCTACCTTTTGTTTCTCTCTATAAAAAACTCCAGCACTTAAAAGTCCCGCAGATGTCGAATAACGTGGATTACGAATAACCTCCGCCAAAGAACCAGCATAGGTCGGCGTACCAAGTCGAACAGGCATATGCAGAACCTCTTCACCAAGCTCCACCATCCCCTCCATTGTGCTGCTGCCTCCGGTAATTACGATCCCAGAAGA
>DFDI01000051.1:46811-53068 GCA_002367635.1 Betaproteobacteria bacterium UBA3031
AGAAGTTCTCCTAAGCCGCTTCTACCAATTTCTGCCAAAACCAGGCCATATAACTCCTCCACCCTAGGCTCGATAACTTCGGAGAGCATTTGTCGAGATAGCTTCTTCGGAGCACGATCTCCAACTCCGGGCACCTCGATACTCTCGCTTGAATCTGCCAACCCACGAAGCGCGCAGCCATAACGTCGCTTAATCTCCTCCGCCTCCTTAGTGGGCGTTCGAAAAGCCATCGCAATATCGTTGGTTATCTGGTCACCAGCAATTGGGATAACAGCGGTATGCCGAATCGCTCCTTGCGTAAAAATTACGATATCACTGGTCCCACCCCCAATATCAATAAGACAAACACCCAAGTCCTTCTCATCCTCAGACAGAACCGCCATGGCAGATGCTAAGGGCTGCAAAATCAATTCACCGACTTCCAAACCACATCGCCGTACGCACTTTAGAATATTTTGAGCAGCCGACACTGCTCCAGTAACAATATGCACTTTTACTTCTAAGCGCATTCCAGACATAGCTAGCGGCTCCCGAACATCCTCTTGGCCATCAATTGCAAACTCTTGATTAAGCACGTGAATAATTTGTTGATCTGTAGGTATTGGGATCGCTCGAGCAGTTTCTACAACTCGATCAATGTCAACTTGGGTCACCTCATGACCTTGAACTGCAACCATGCCGTGAGAATTAAAACTTTTAATGTGACCGCCGGAAATCCCCGTCCACACCTCTTTAATTTTTCGGTCGGCCATCAGCTCTGCCTCTTCAAGAGCTCGCTGGATCGCATTAACTGTTGACTCTATATTGACAACAACACCTTTTTTCATGCCTTTAGACGTGGAGCTCCCGAGTCCAATAACCTCGTATTGGCCATCTTCCTTAATCTCAGCAACAACCGCTGCTATCTTTGAAGTGCCTATATCTAGAGCGACAATAATGTCCGCATATTGAGATTTAATCTTCGCTCCATTTTTTTTTGCCCAATCAATATTTTTCATATTTAGGATCCATCCTTCTGACTAACAGTTGCGCTAACCGAAAAACCATTCGTGTATCTTAAATCAGCGTACTTAACATCTTGTTTAAAATGCGGTTCTGCTTCCGGAAAAAACCTCATGAATCGCTCCAATCGAGGTTCCACATTTTTCTCGCCCAAAGCGACTACAACGCCGCTAGACAGATGGGCGTACCAAGACTGCTGTTTTGTTAGCCGTAATCGATCAATGCTGACCGCGTAAGGCTCCAGCAACGCGGACAAACTTAAATACTTTTCCACTACAGCAATATGCTGTCCAACAGGGCCATCGAGTGTGGGCAGCCTTGCGTCCAACGCCCCATCAAAAAGCTCACCCGAACCATCCAAAATCCCACCATCTTTCCACCGAGCTATTGCATTTCGCTCCGAGACAAAAACTTCGATAGCATTCGGCCAAACTCTTTTAATTTCAATAGTATCAATCCAAGGTAAAAGCTCAAGCGAGTCTTTCGCTTCCCTTAAATTCAAATTAAAAAAACCGCCCTTAAAACGTTTCATGACAACTGATACAAATTGGTCACGAGACGCATGATCGATATCACCAACGAAGTTGATGCGAGTTACCTTAAAAAAATCTAAATTAACACCAGCCTTAAAGACAGCATGACAAAGATACAAGCACGAGAGTAACAACAACCCAAAGCTAATCTTGTTCAATGCTCTGTAGCTATGCCACATCGCAACCCCGCAATATTTCAAGAACTAACTGCTCAAACGTAAGACCAGATTCCAACGCTGCCATCGGCACCAAACTATGCCCAGTCATCCCAGGAACTGTATTGACCTCTAAAACCCAAGGTCCCCCAGCTTGATCCCGCATCACGTCAACCCTACCCCAACCCGAGCAACCAAGAGCCTCAAAAGCCCTCATCGCAACATCCTGTATATTTCGATCAACACTGGAGTCAAGTCCAGAAGGACAAAAATACCTCGTCTCCTCCGAGTGATATTTAGCTTGATAATCATAATTATTATTCGGGGCCACGATTCGAACAACAGGCAAAGGCTTTCCATTCAGCACTGCCACCGTTAATTCATCACCATCTATAAATTGTTCGGCAATTACTGTTTCATCGAATTTTCTAGCCAGGTCAAATGCTGCTTTAGCATCTTGCCTTTGCGTGATTTTAGTGATACCGATCGTAGATCCTTCTCTGGACGGCTTTACGACTAACGGTAAACCCAAATCATCCATTGCCGTCACTAGCTCTTCAACTGTCTGAATCAATGAAAATTTTGGCGTGGGAACACCACAACCTTCAAATATCAATTTAGATCGCCATTTATCCATCGCGAGCGCACACGCTGAAACGCGACTGCCAGAGTATGGGATGCCTAAGGTTTTAAGTAACCCCTGAATGGCTCCATCCTCACCACCTCGCCCATGCAACATAATCATTGCTCGATCTATCTTCGAGGTCAGAGCATCTATGGCGCCATCCTGAGCCGTATCAATCAGCTCCGCGTGGACGCCCTGATTGATTAACGCTCGGTAAACGGCGGCTCCCGACTCAAGAGAAACCTCTCGCTCCGAGGAGTTACCACCGTAGAGAACTCCCACCAGCCCCATCTCCTGAACGTTAGTCATAAATGGTCACCCACAATATGAACCTCTCTCTTCAATCGAATACCTGATTTACACTCCACTTCAGATTGAACCTCAGCGATCAAATCTTCAATATTTTTCGCTGTCGCATCACCATTATTGATGATGAAATTAGCGTGTTTATCGGATACTACAGCAGGGCCATTAGAGCGACCTTTTAATCCATTACTTTCAATAAGCCTAGCCGCAAAATCTCCATCAGGATTCCGAAACACAGAACCTGAATTTGGTTTACTCAGTGGTTGCTCACGAACTCGTCGCTTCAAAAGTTCGCTAATTCTAGCTCTAGACTTTTGGCCATCACCTGCGACAAAACCGAACCACGCACCAATGAAAAACTCTTTTCCCTCATGTTTTGGACTGACCTCTCTATAGCCAACCAAATAATCAGAGACTGGTCTTTCTTTAATCTCTCCATTCGCTGTGATCGTCCTTACGCGTTGAACACAATCCCAAACCTCAGAGCCATAACAGCCCGCATTCATTGCCAATGCCCCACCAACAGAGCCCGGGATGCCAGCCATGAACTCTGCGCCTTCGTAACCCATATTCGCCGAAAAACGAGCCAACTTGGGTAACGCAACTCCTGAACTGGCGTAGAACAAAGCATCTACCCCATGACCTAAAATAGACAACTTAGAAAGTCCTCGATGAGTAAATACGACAAGCGCCGCAAGGCCTCCATCACGAACGAGCAGATTACTTCCAAGCCCAACAAACACGACAGGCAGATCAGAAAAAGAATGGCGCGCAAGGAATAACGAAAGATCCTCTTCAGACGAAGGCGCATAACCAAACCTTGCCACTCCCCCAGCTCTCCAGGCGGTCTGTCGACTCATTGGTACGTTCTCTAGTAATGTCGCCTGAGGATTCATGTCTAGAGTTTAGATCTCCTTCTGTTGACCACAATTTGACTGCTCGCTACCAGCCACTAAGCTTGCAGAAAGCGACCCAATTGTGCCCGCACCCATTGTGATAACAAGGTCACCATCCTCGACTAACTCTGTGAGCATCAGGCCAGCATCTTCAACTCCCCGAACACAGACAGGATTCAAGTCGGAAATCATTCTGATCGATCTGGCAATTCCAGAGCTATCAACTCCAACGATAGGAGGCTCACCGGCAGGATAGATATCGGTAATAATCAGCACGTCAGCCTTACTCAACACTCTGACAAAGTCGTCAAAGCAGTCCCTAGTGCGAGTATATCGGTGTGGTTGGAACACAAGCACCAACCGATTATTCGGATAAGCCTCCCGGACTGCTGCCAAGGTAGGTTCAACCTCGTTCGGATGATGACCATAATCATCGTATAGCGTCACAGTCTTCTTACCAATTGTGACACTACCGTAGGTCTCCAGCCTTCGCCCGACTCCTTGGAATGACTCCAGCGCACGACAAATAACGTCGTCGCTAATGCTCAACTCTGTCGCCAGAGCAATTGCAGCAAGGCTGTTCAGCACATTGTGACTTCCCAAACAGTTCAAACGAATCTCCAATGGAGGATAAATTTTGGGTCCAAAATTTCGCTCGACCGTAAAGCACATTTTCCCGTCTATTCGCTTAGGAACTCCAGCCCTGATTTGCGCCTCTTTATCAAAACCATAGGTGATGACATGCCTAGACAAACTGGGCAAGATCTCTTTAACGCCTGGATCATCCAGACATAAGACAGCCGTCCCGTAAAACGGAATGCGGGAAATAAAGTTCGAGAACGCTTGTTTGAGACGCTCGTAATCATGATCGTAAGCCTCGAGATGATCGCGATCAATGTTTGTCACAACACAAATTACTGGTTGTAACAGCAGAAAAGACGCATCAGACTCATCAGCCTCAACAACAATAAAATCCCCCGCCCCTAAACGCGCATTAGTTCCTGCAGACGCAAGTCGGCCACCAATAACATAAGTTGGGTCCATACCTGACTCTGCCAAAATACTTGCTACCAAGCTTGTAGTCGTAGTCTTGCCATGAGTGCCTGCAATAGCTATACCTTGTTTGAATCTCATCAATTCTGAGAGCATCATCGCCCTTGGAACGACAGGGATTCCTTTACGCTTTGCCTCAACAATCTCAGGATTTTCAGGATCAATCGCAGAAGATGTGACCAACACATCCACATTGGCCACATTCTCAACATTATGGCCAATTACGATCTCAATGCCCAAGCCCCTCAATCGTATAACAGCCGCGGATTCTCGTAAGTCAGATCCAGACACCTCATAACCAAGATTAGATAGAACCTCAGCAATACCACTCATGCCAACGCCACCAATACCTACAAAGTGTATCGACTTGACTTTATATTTCATGGTATTAGATCCTCAATGTGTTGCCCAACGGAAATTGATGCCCCCTGCTTACGGCCCAATCTGGCCTTTACCCCCATCATCATGAGCTCCCGTCGACTGAACTTCTCTAAGTATCCGACCAACAAATCTACGGAAATTTTAGCCTCGTCAATGATAATCGCAGCCCCCAATTTTTCCAAAAACTCACTATTCTTTGTTTGATGGTCATCAACCGCAAACGGATAAGGCACAAGGATACTGGCAACCCCAACAGCAGCTATTTCAGAAACCGATAAAGCCCCGGCTCGAGAGATGACTAAATCCGCTTGTGAATAAGCTAAAGGAATATCTTCTATGAACTCGAACAAGGTAGCCTCGACTTCCAATTTATCGTATAAATTTTGTAGTTCAGCCAGCTTGTTTCGTCCCGCCTGATGAACAACGTGTGGTCGATCGTCTTTGCGAATCTTAGAAATCGAAACAGGCAGAAGCTCATTAAACGTTTTAGCGCCCAAACTGCCGCCAACAACAAGGACCTTTAAGCGCCCCTCTCGCTCCGCATATCGAATCTCTGGGGGTCGGATATTTTCAAATTCCGGTCTCAGTGGGTTACCAACATATACACCCCTACCAAGTGAGCCGGGAAAACCCAGCAACACTTTTGTACTGATTTTAGCAAGCAGTCGATTCGCTAATCCGGGGATCGCATTCTGCTCATGGATAACTATTGGGCAACGGTTAAGAAGAGCGGCAATACCGCCAGGAACACTGACGTAGCCACCAAACCCAACGACCACGTCAGGTTTAATCTTTTTAAAAAATTGAATAACCTCTAAACAAGCAAACAACAAGTTTATGGGTAGGAGCAGCCAACCGAGGATACCATTCCTTCTAACGCCAGAAAACTTAATAAATAACATTCTAGAAGGAGCCAGCTTGACCAATTGTTTTTCCAACCCTCTTGTCCCACCAAGCCAAAAAATATCCCAATTTCTTTTCTCAAGATAATCGGCTACGGCAAGAGCTGGGAACACATGTCCACCGGTGCCACCCGCCATTATTAGAATCCGCTTACTCAAAGGTTTATCCCCTTCATGAGGGCGCGATTTTCATAGTCGATCCTAAAGATCACTCCGATCGCTAAGCAGTTCATCATCAGACCACTACCCCCGAAAGATAGCAGCGGCAGGGTAAGGCCCTTCGTTGGAAGCGCGCCAACATTCACCCCCATATTAATCAGCGCCTGAACGCCGATCCAAATAGCTAAACCTTGCGCTACCAAAGCAGCAAAATATCGCTCTAAACGAGCAGCCTGATTGCCGAT
>DFDI01000051.1:53323-95446 GCA_002367635.1 Betaproteobacteria bacterium UBA3031
CCAATAAATCCCATCTCCTCACCTATTACCGCAAGAATAAAATCCGTATGGGGTTCAGGCAAGTAATGCAATTTCTGAATACTGTCTCCAAGGCCTACGCCGAATAGCCCCCCAAGCCCAAATGCCATGAGTGAATGAGTGAGCTGATAACCCGTGTTTAACGGATCCTCGAAGGGATTTAGAAATCCAAAAAGACGCGCCTGACGATAGTCCGCCATATTAACCAAGCCAACGAATGCCACGAAAAGGAGTAACGTCAAAACTGCAAACAACTTCCAGTTCATTCCACCAAGAAAAAGCACACCCATCGCAATCGCAGTGATCACCACAAACGCACCAAAATCCGGCTCACACAGAAGAAGAGTTCCTGTTAAAACCATCACGCTAAACAAAGGTAAAAAACCACGCTTAAAACTAGACATATGTAAGCCCTTCCTGATCGTATAATCTGCCGCATAAATAACTGCAGCAAATTTCATCAATTCAGAAGGCTGAAAACTGAAGCCCGCAAATCTAAACCAACGACGACTACCGTTTGCCTCATGACCTATCCAAGGAATGAGTACTGCGACAAGCATAACGAGGCCAATCACAAATAAGACTGGCGCCATTGCCTCCCAATATCTCAGGGGAATTTGTGTCGCCAAAAGGGTCAACATCAGTCCAATAGACAATGAAAATAGATGTCGAATAAGAAATCGATATGGGCTTCCACCAACCAAAACAGAATTATCAGCAATGGCTATAGATGAGGAATACACCATCACAACCCCTAAGCCAAGCAGTCCTAGCGTTAACCAAAACAACACTAAATCAAAATCATAAGACACACTCTTTTGATATTTTTTTGACCAATTCACCGAATCAAATAACATTAACTCAAGCTCCTGACGGCATCCACAAACATATCACCGCGGTGCGCATAACTTTCAAACATATCAAAACTCGCACAGCCTGGGGACAGCAAAACAACATCTCCGTATTCGGCCATTTCAGCCGAAATTCGAACTGCATCGATCATGCTTGGCGCATCGTATGTCTGCGCACCAGCATCCCTTAACGCATACTTAATCAAAGGCGCATCTTTACCCATTAAAACCACCGCTCTTATTTTTTCACGAACAGCCTCTATCAATAGGGAAAAATCTTGTTGTTTTGACTCTCCCCCAAGGATCAGGACACAAGGTGTTGATAAACCAGAAATCGCAGCCAAGGTCGCGCCCACGTTTGTGGCCTTTGAATCATTATAAAAACGAATTCCCCCCACATCAGCAACCCACTGCATGCGGTGATCTAATCCTTCATAAGAAAGTAATCCGCTCGCCAGCCCCTCACGGCTAACCAAAACTGCACTCGACAAAGCCAGAGCAGCCAACGCGTTACTAACGTTATGCGATCCAGACACTTTTAGCTCGGTGGATCGACAAACCTTTTGTTCGCCACACATCAACCATTGATCACCCTCAACCTGATCAACTCCCCACTCTCTATCACCATTGGGACGACTTAAGCCAAATGACACAACCGAATCCAACATCGGGATTGCGCCGTATACCATAGGATCATCTCGATTGACTACTCGCACTCCGCGACCTGAATATATGCGACGTTTTGAAGCGGCATAGGCTTCAAAATTCAGATATCGATCCAAATGATCCTCAGAAATATTAAGCACGACCACGGCGTCGAATTCGAACGAATAAGTCGTATCAATCTGAAAACTAGATATCTCAATCACAAAAACGTCAGGAAGCGCCCTATCCCCTTTCGATATCTGAGTCAAAACATCAAGGACGGGGACGCCAATGTTTCCAACCGCAACCGCATCAAGGCCACACGATTTAAGAATTTTTTCGACCATGCGGGTTACAGTACTTTTTCCGTTGGTTCCTGTAATCGCGATCACTTTGGCTCTAAATCTACTTATATTCTCCCGTAGAAAAATTTCAATATCTCCAACTACTGGTATCTCTTGATTTTTAAGTCTCTCTAAAGGAAGTGTCCCCAATGGGACTCCAGGACTGGAAACAACCAAATCGACTCCCGTGAAAAGCTTGTCAGGAAATGGGCCAGATCGAACAGTAATTTCTGGAAATTCTCTTTGCAACAGGCCAAAACCTGGAAAATTTTCTCGAGAGTCTGCAAGTACAACTGTCGCACCGTTCAAGGTCAACCAACGCACGATCGACGCACCTGTAGCACCAGCTCCTAGAACAAGAACAACTTTCCCCTCAAAAGAGGAAAACACGTCAGCGCCTGATTGATCAACTTGACGACTCATCATATGCTCAAATATCCAACAACCCTTACCTCAATTTCAACGTTGAAAGTCCAATCAACACCAACATCATCGTAATAATCCAAAAACGAACAACGACTTGATTTTCCTTCCAGCCTTTTAGCTCAAAATGATGATGCAGCGGCGCCATGCGAAAAACTCTCCGACCTGTTAACTTAAAAGATGCCACCTGAATCACCACCGACAGAGTTTCAACAACGAACACTCCGCCCATAATGAATAAAACAATCTCTTGTCGCACAACCACTGCCACTACACCAAGAGCAGCGCCAATCGATAAGGCGCCAACATCCCCCATGAATACCTCTGCAGGGTAGGCGTTGAACCAAAGAAATGCTAAGCCTGCGCCAGCAAGAGCGGCGCAAAAAATTGCCAACTCTCCCGCCCCGGGAATATACGGAAAACCAAGATAGCGCGAGAACTCAGCATGACCAGCCACGTAAGAAAAAATTGCGAGGGCACTTGCTATCATCACAGCAGGCATGATCGCAAGGCCGTCAAGGCCATCTGTCAAATTCACAGCATTGCTGGTGCCTACAATGACTAAGCAACTCAGGACAACAAATCCTGACACACCTAGAGGCATCGCAACATCTTTTAGAAAGGGCAGTATTAAAGCTGTTTGCATACCAAACTCTGTAGCATTCGCTAAATACAAAGAAGCAAGCACAGCCATCACAGACTGGTAGGTAAACTTCTCCAATGCAGAAAGACCATAGGGACTTCGCAGTACAACCTTTCGGTAATCATCGATCAAACCAATAATACCAAAAGAAACTGTCACTGCTAAAACCACCCATACCCAACGATTAGTCAAGTCCGCCCAGAGGAGCGTTGTAATGGCTATAGAAGTCAATATAAGGACTCCGCCCATAGTAGGCGTCCCCGTTTTAACTTCGTGAGCTGTAGGACCATCGCTTCTAATCGTTTGGCCAATCTTGTAATCCGTCAATTTTTTGATCATTCGTGGGCCTACAATGAATGAGATCAGCAGCGCTGTTAATGCGGCCATAACCGAACGTAACGTGATGTAAGAAAAAACGTTGAAGATGCTAGAGTATTGCTCTAGATACTGCGCTAAAAGTAAAAACACTTAATTTCCTTTAATGATTCATCTAGTCGAGAACTAATACATCACAAAAATATTCCATCTTCATAAATCGAGAACCTTTAACCAAAACACAAGACCGGCCATCTAACTCAGACTTTAACTGAACCAATAAAGCGTCTCGAGATTCATGATGAGCACCACCTGCACCAAAACTTATAACGGCTTTTTTTGAGAGTTCGCCGAGACCAAGGAGAACATCGACACCCAGGCTCTTCGCAAATGCACCAACTCGGTCATGCATAGCAGCGCCAAATTCTCCGAGCTCACCCATATCTCCTAATACGACAATTTTTTTTCCAGACTCTGTCGTTAAATGTTCCAATGCGCGGCAAACTGAATCAAAGTTTGCGTTATAAGTATCGTTGATGAGAATATCGCCTGAATTCAACCGGATTGTCTCGAGCCTACCCTTAACCCCACCAAAAGACTCAAGCCCGGCTTTGATCGAAGAGTCAGAAACACCCAAAGCAAACCCAGCAGACGCTGCGGCAAGTGCATTTAAGACGTTGTGCTTTCCTCGAATATGCCAATCAATATCAATGACACGTCCGTCATATTGGATTTTCAAAACGCTTGACCCAGCGGACTCATGCAAACTTCCGCGTAAAAGAGCGTTGGCCGCTTCACCAAAAGTAATAACGGGACCACGTTGATATTGCCCCATCAGATAGCTGGTATATTGGCCATCAGCCTCAACAATGAGTACTCCACCATCAGAGAGCCCTACAATGACCTCTGATTTAGCCTCAGCAATGGCATCCTGCGAACCAAGCTCGCCGATATGAGCAGTTCCAATATTAGTAATGACTGCCACATCAGGGCGAACCATATTCGTCAAACGTTTTAATTCCCCTAACTGGTTCATTCCCATTTCAACCACGGCATATGCGTGACCGCTATTCAGTCCTAAAAGA
Organism: Betaproteobacteria bacterium UBA3031; assembly: GCA_002367635.1. Taxonomy (GTDB): domain Bacteria; phylum Pseudomonadota; class Gammaproteobacteria; order Burkholderiales; family Eutrophovitaceae; genus Eutrophovita. Next base: position 57,648 of record DFDI01000051.1, read on the forward strand.
GTATGGGGCACACCGATTTCATTATTAAAATTACCCTGGGTTGCAAGAACTTTATCCGGATTAACCTGCATCCGAAGAATATTAGCGATCATTTCTTTGACCGTTGTCTTCCCATTACTGCCAGTAACACCTACGACCTTGATGTGTGCGCCAAATCTTCCTCTCCACCAACTAGACAGCGTCCATAAACCTTGACGAGTGTCATCAGTAACGAGGCAAGCTGTTGCGTCATTCAATGTATGCAGAAAGGCGTCTTGCGACACCATGCAGACTGAAGCACCTCGATCGAATGCTTCTTGAACGAAATCATGACCATCAAAATTGGGGCCTTTCAATGCCACATATAAGTCACCTTTTTTAATAGAACGACTGTCCGTAGAGACTCTCAATACGGCAGCTGATGGATCGCCTACGAGATGGGTTCCAGTATCCCTAGCGTAATCAATGATGCTAAACACGCAAGGAGTCCTTCGACGTATTCGTCCCGCACCACAATTCGCTCAAGCACTCTTGGGCGACAAGATGATCACTAAAGGGAATCTTATTGCCAAAAACCTCTTGATATGTTTCGTGACCCTTTCCAGCAATAAGTACAACATCTGCCTCATTTGATAGACCAATTGCGCGACTAATCGCAGTTCGGCGATTCAACTCAACGACAAATTGACCCGCCTTACCACAAACTATTTGGTCACAAATATCTTCGGGCACTTCATCACGAGGGTTGTCCGTCGTCACTATGGCAACATCAGAAAACTCAAGTACAGCGTCACCCATTCTAGCTCTCTTATCTTTATCTCTATCGCCCCCCGCGCCAAAAACAGTAATCACACGCGCATCGGCTCGAATCAATGACCTCAAGGTGCCAAGCACTCGTCGCAACGCATCAGGTGTATGGGCATAGTCAACGTACACGAACCGATCACATTCCTGCCCACCAACCCGCTGTAATCGACCTTCGGGATGCTTCAATCGAGCGATTGCCTCACAAGCCCGATCAAAACTCTCACCCGCGCACACAAGGCCTCCCAAAACTGCCAGTAGATTACTGATATTAAAATCGCCGATGATTGAGGACTCTACAGCTCTAGAGCCCCACGGAGTATTTACATGAAACGATGAGCCCTGGAGGCTCATTTTCAGATTAGTAGCATGTATATGCGCATTCGCACTGAGACAGCTATATGTGATCACATCCTTATCATGCCGTCGGAGCGTGTTTGCTAAAAGCATACCGAAATCATCATCAACATTAATAACGGCATGCAGCACACTGCTACACATAAATAACCGCGTCTTTGCCTTGGCATAATTTTCTAAAGTACCGTGGTAGTCGAGGTGCTCGTGAGATAAGTTGGTGAAAATGGCAGTATTAATCTTTGTCCCATCAAGTCTATTTTGCGACAAGGCATGAGATGAGGCCTCTATGGCGACACATGACGCACCCATTGCGTGAAGCTCAGAAAAAGTACGTTGCAGTGAAATAGCATCCGGCGTTGTCCGACCTTGACCAGGAATCGATTCAACCTCTTTATTTAAAAATTTAGTACCAAGCGTTCCTATACATGCGCTATGGCGTCCCAAAAAAAATAACGCCTCGGCAAGCCAATTAGCGCACGAAGTTTTTCCATTGGTGCCTGTAACACCCAAAACATTTAGCTCATTTGTTGGGTCGCCAAAAAAATTTGCCGCAAATTGCCCCATCAACCCTCTGACATCTGTCCAGGAAAAGTTAGGCACTTTATGGGTTGAATCCCAAACCCATCCATCCTGCTCCCAAACGACCGCGGCACAACCTTGCCTAATGGCCTCGGCTACGTGGATGCGTCCGTCTTGATTAGAACCGGGGTAGGCGAAGAAAAGATCTCCCACTTGAGTTGATCGACTGTCATTCGATAATCCTAATGGCGTGATACCAAGTCTACTCAGCTGTTGCCTAAACTCGTCGCATTGATGATTGGGGAGTGCGGATAACCCAGATTGAACAAAGCGCTCAAAAGAGGGTACGTTCATACGGGCCCTTGCACATCCATTTTTGCCTCTTGCTCTCGTACAAGCGCATCGGGTTTAATCCCTAAAGTATTTAGAGCCTCTTCCATGACCTTTCGAAAAACTGGAGCGGCCACTACACTAGCGTAATATGATCCAAGACTCGGCTCCTCTATCATCACGGCTACAATCAAGCGCGGATTAGACACTGGGGCAATGCCCACGAATGAAGAACGATATTTACCGTGTGCATATGAGCCCTCGGACGCCACTTTCGCGGTACCGGTCTTGCCTGCCACCCGGTAACCCGGGATCGCAGCGCTTAGTCCTGTACCTTTCTCATGAGTCACCGTCTCGAGCATTTTAAGCACCGCTTGCGCAGTGTCCGCAGAAATGACTCGCGTTCCCTCTGCTACCTGAATACGCTTCTCGAAGGTGACCGGAATCAACATCCCATCCCGAGCAAAAATTGAGTAGGCACGGGCCAATTGAAGAAGGCTTCCAGATACCCCCATCCCATAAGAAATGGTTGCTTGATCAATATCTCTCCACTTTTCTGGTGACCGCAAACTACCCGAGGCCCCCCCAGGGAAACGAAGCTTTGGAGACTGACCAAACCCAGATTGGGACAAAATCTCCCATAAATACTTTGATGTCATCATCTGTCCAATTTTCACCGTTCCGACATTCGAAGATCGTTGGATAATCTGCGTTACGGTCAACAGACTCTCCTCAGGATGATCATCTGTTATCGTACGACGACCTATACTCAACCGACCATCCTCAATATCAATTAACGTATTTGGTGTTACGAATTTTCCCTCAAGCGCCGCGGCAATGGTAAACGGCTTCATGGTCGAGCCTGGTTCGAATTGATCGACAATGGCACTATTACGCAACAGAGCCGTGTTTTCGAAGGTTGAACGATTATTGGGATTAAAACTAGGCCAATTCGCAACTGCTAAAATCTCTCCTGTCACGACATCCAAAATAACGACGCTTGCAGATTTAGCCTCATGCTCGAGTACTGCGTTCTTCGCCTCTGAAAACGCCATATACTGCAGCGTTCGGTCAATTGAAAGTTCTAAGTCATTACCATTTTCTGCAGCACTAATGATCCCGCCTTCCTCGATCACCTGGTTCTTATTGTTTTTTTTGATTCGACGACTGCCCGGTTTGCCTGCAAGAGTGCTTTGATAGGAATACTCCAAACCCTCTTGACCCACATGTTCACGACTCGTGAACCCCACTAAATGAGCTGTCGCCTCACCGTTTGGATAGTATCTTTTGTATTCCGTTTTTAAATGTACGCCAGGAATCTCAAGTGATATCACTTTTTCAGCTATATTCGGCGCAATTTGTCTTTTTAAGAGCACGTACTGTTTTTTTTCCGATAATATACGGCGGATAACCTTAACGTCCATACTCAGCAACTTTGAGAGCCTAAGGAGTTTCTCAGGAGGAACCTTGTCAAGCTCCAGGTGCGAAGGGTTCGCAGAGACCGTCTCGACCGCGGTACTAATCGCTAATGCTTCTCCATTTCTATCAGTAATTAACCCTCGAGTCGCAATCAGCGTTGTCATTCTTGAATAACGCTTCTCTGCCTCGGCTTGTAAAAAATCTTTATTGACACTCTGACAATAAAGAGCCCGCGCGGCCAGTGCCATAAATCCCAAAAACATGAGTGTTACCAGCAGACGTGCCCTCCAAACTGGCAGACGGATAGTTAGTGCTGACTGGGATTTAGGCGTCATTGCTTAGCGCCCACGGGAGGGGAATAAAGTAAAATGGTGTCTTTCGAATTGGGGTACTTCATACCGAGCTTTTTTATTGCCAACCGCTCAATTCTCGAAGGGGTTGCGAGGGTGCTCTTTTCTGTCACCAGCCGCGCGTGCTCCTTTCTAATTTGCAATTCTTTATTTCGCTCAACCTCAAGCTCAGTTACTAATTTTCGTGTGTCGTGCCTCGCCGTCACCAATGAAATAGCAGACGTAATTAGCAACACAAAAAGAATTAAACCCAGCTTCACGAAGCGCACCTCTCTGCCACTCTCATCGTGGCGCTGCGTGAACGCGGGTTGCGATCAACTTCATCAATGGATGGGCGCACCTTCTTGCCGATAACCTTTAAGAGCGTCTTGGGTAAATCAACTTCTCTAATCGGCATGCGGTCAGGGACATTGGGTTGAGACTCCTTGGCGAAGAAGCGCTTAACCTTGCGATCTTCTAAAGAGTGGAAACTGATAATAACGAGACGCGCCCCATGCAACAAAATAGAGGGAACCTGATCTAAAAAAACCTCTAAATCTTCCAATTCTTGATTGAGGTGGATGCGAATGGCCTGAAAGGTCTTCGTTGCTGGGTTTTTTGATGATTGGAATTTTTTAGGTATCGCTCGCTCCACAACTCGTCCTAATTGGCGCGTCGTAGTTACTTGCTCAATGGTTCTAGCTGCCACAATAAATTTTGCAATTCTTGGGGCAAAACGCTCTTCCCCATAGACTCTAAGAATGCGTATGATTTCAGACTCAGCAGCCGTGTTGACCCACTCCTCTGCCGTCATTCCCGAATTAGTATCCATCCTCATATCTAGAGGGCCTTCGAGAGCAAAACTGAAACCTCGATGTGGGGTGTCTAATTGCGGTGACGAAACCCCTAAATCTAATAAGATTCCGTCCACCTGATTAATCCCGATTTTAGCGAGGATATTTTTGATATCTGCGAATGTACCTTGAAGAATTTTAAAGTGGTCGGACTCCAGCCTCTCTCCCTCAATAATGGCTTGCGGGTCCTTATCGATTGCAACCAACAGGCCGTTGCCTTTCAATCTTTTAAGTATCTCTTTCGCATGGCCGCCCCGGCCAAAGGTCCCATCCACATAAATTCCTTCGGGTTTAATGTTCAACGAATCGATCGCCTCTAGCAACAACACCGGAACATGTGTCGAACTACCTAGCTCTTGTCTGGCACCGCGACTTTCATTTGATTCAAAGCGCAAAATTTTCCATCCCAGGCGGTGGGTTGATTGGCCCATCATCAAACTGGGAAATCTGCTTCTCCCAAGAAGACTCGCTCCATAACTCAAAGTGGCTCCCCTGACCAACGAGCATCACGCGCTTTTCCAATCCAGCAAACTGACGTTGCGATGAGGAGATCAATACCCTCCCCGCATTATCCAGCTCCATGTCCTCGGCAAAACCAACTAACAATCGCTTCCAAAGACTTAGTTTTGGATCAAAACTTGAAAAAGTCATGATTTGAGCCCGAATGGGATTCCACGCTTCGGCAGAATACAGCAGCAAGCAGCGGTGCGGATGAGAAGTGAGTACTAACTTATCTTTCTGCCCAGACGTCAATTGATCCCGATACTTGGTCGGAATAGCCAAACGCCCCTTAACATCTAGGTTAATTCCCACAACCCCTTGAAACATAAGCCCACCTTAACGCAATAGAGTGAAAGTACCGCATTTTTCCCACATTTTTCTACATTTTCCCACTTTAGGGCAAAGGACAAAGTGGGTCAAGTAAGTAAGGCAATAAAAACCTATACTTAGGGCCTGAGAGGCATGCTTGGTAGGCATCCAACAAGGATGATCTGGTAAAAACTTGGAAGTTAGTCTGTAAGCCGGGTTCTGTCTTTCGACGAAACGTCGAGAGGCAATCATTCATCTGGATCAAAAGTTACCCTTTGATTCTAGCAACCTACCCGAGGACGACGCGAGCCACGCCAAAGCCCTCCTATTTGGTCTTGCTCCGGGTGGGGTTTACACTGCCAACCTTGTTACCAAGGTTGCGGTGAGCTCTTACCTCACCTTTTCACCCTTACCCCAAACCAGAGGCTCGAGGCGGTACACTTTCTGTTGCACTGTCCATCGCTTCACAACGTCCGGCTGTTAACCGGCACCCCGCTCTTTGGAGCCCGGACTTTCCTCTACAGATTTAAAAACCATGCAGCGATTGCCCGACTAACTTCCGAGGGCATCATAATGGAAAAATCTATATGTTAATAGGGGCTTGGTTTTAACCAATCAGACGGAGACACTCCAATCCATCTTCTCGCCAGCTCGAAATGGAACAATGCCGCCCCCTGGGTAGAGGTATTGCGGTAATATTTCCTGACTCTTACGTAACAACCTAACTTGCCCAACATTTAGCGGCAACCCATAAAAGTTTGCACCGAAGGTTGACGTAAAGTTTTCTAATTTGTCAATTGCGCCTGCCGAGTCAAAAGCTGATGCATATAATTCAAGAGCAGCATGCGCAGTGTATACCCCAGCACATCCACAAGCAGCCTCTTTCGTGTTTTTTTCATGAGGCGCACTGTCCGTACCTAAAAAATACTTGGGGCTGCCGGACACAGCTGCGCGAATGAGCGCAAGTCGGTGCTCTTCCCGCTTAAGAATCGGCAAACAATAGTAATGCGGTCGAATCCCACCGGCAAACAAGTCACTGCGATTAAGCAATAGATGATGCGCGGTAATTGTCGCTGCAACCTTATCGGAACAAGAGTCTACGAACTGCACCGAATCAGCGGTAGTGATATGTTCAAGAACAACCTTGAGCTCCGAAAACCTCTCAACCAGAGTAGACAAAACAGTGTCGAGGAATGCTTTCTCCCTATCGAAGACGTCAACACCCTTATCGGTGACTTCCCCATGGAGCAACAACGGCATACCATGCTTCATCATTGCCTCAAAAACGTCGAAACGACCAAGCAAATCTGTCACCCCGAAATCAGAATTGGTAGTCGCACCCGCTGGATAATACTTAACACCATGAACAATTCCAGACTCCTTCGCACTCAAGATTTCAGAAGGGGTCGTTCGATCAGTCAAATAGAGCGTCATCAGCGGATTAAAAGACCGACCAGCTGGCACCGCTGACAAAATCCGATCCCGGTACTCGATAGCCATCGAAGTCGACACAATCGGTGGCCTAAGATTTGGCATCACAATTGCTCGGCCAAACTGGGCTGACACGTGCTCGACCGTCAGAGGCAACAAGTCCCCGTCCCTTAAGTGAATATGAAGATCGTCGGGCTGACGAATGAGTAGTTCATCCATAACTAAATTCTAATCTCTCTATTTGCCTCATCCGTTTTTTTAAAGTCTAAGGCCATTTGATAAATCCTCTTTCGAGGAATCTGACTGTATTTTGCAACAATATCGACAGTCTGTTTTAGGGGCAATGATTGCAATAGATCTTTCATTAGCTCTTTAACCTCTGAGGAAGCATTGTCTTCTTCACTAACGGTTAACGGCAAGAATAAAGTAAGGACGAACTCCCCCCTTGACTGGTAAACCCCGGATGACACCCAAATTACGGCGTCACGTAATGATAATGAAACCGTTTCCTCGTTAGCCTTAGTCAACTCCCGACCAATAAAAACCCGGAGATCTTCACCAAAAATCGACAGCATTTCGCTCAAGCAAGCTTTGATGCGGTGAGGGCTCTCAAACAAGACGACTGGAACATCATAGCTTGTGAGATTCGTTAAAAATTGTTTTCTCTCTCCAGATTTTGCCGGCACAAAACCTTTAAACAAAAAGCCCTGCTGGATTAACCCACTGACAGACAGCGCAGCTGTGAGCGCACTTGCGCCCGGAATAGGTTCCACACGATACCCAGCATCACGAGCCTTAGCCACCACGATTGCTCCAGGATCACAGATCCCCGGGGTCCCAGCATCACTCACAAGGGCAACGGAATTACCTCCAGACAACAACTTGATGATTCCATCCGAAGAAGTAACTTCATTATGCTCACGGTAGGAAATCAAACGTCCTTGCAGGTTTAACTTCGATAGCAACCCTTTTGTATTACGAGTATCCTCAGCAGCGATGATATCGACAGAACTTAAAATTTTGACGGCTCGGTACGTGATATCCCCCATATTTCCAATAGGTGTGGCTACCACATAGAGCGTGGCAGGTCGAGCCTCTTTATCAGACTGATCGTTAGTCATCGATTAACTATAGAGCAATAAAAACGAAACATGGTTTAAATATTCTTGAATATACCCATATACATGAACTCGCATTATCGCAATAAAAAATGCTTTGTCAGTTAAAATCTAGAAAGACTTATGATTCACAACTTAAGCACGAAGGGTAAATAGACCTAAATGAACCTCCAAGCAAGAATCACATCACACTTCACAAGCAGCATCCAGACGAAAGAAAAATCAAAATCCGTTCTGGTTGAATCTCTAGCAGAGGCCATCGCCCTGATGGCCTCTGCCCTACAATCTAAAAACAAAATTATGGCCTGTGGAAATGGTGGCTCAGCAGCAGATGCGCAGCATTTCTCTGCCGAGCTATTAAATCGATTCGAGCGGGAACGCAAACCACTTGCAGCAATCGCCTTAACAACGGACACATCGACCCTAACCTCCATTGGCAATGACTATCACTACAATCAGATTTTCTCGAAACAAGTCATGGGATTAGGTCAGCCTGGGGATGTACTGCTTGCAATTTCCACCAGCGGAAACTCTGAGAACGTAATCACAGCAATAAACGTCGCCCATGAGCTAAATATCAAAATTGTTGCCTTAACGGGCAAATCTGGCGGGGCGATAGCTCCAATCTTGTCATCAGATGATGTCCACATTTGCGTGCCAAGTGAACAAACCGCAAGAATTCAGGAAGTACACTTGTTGTGTTTGCACTGTTTATGTGATGGAATTGATTCAATTATCCTAGGAGACGAATAGAATGTATAGATCAACGATTTCGATGGTTCTTGTGGTTTCTCTTTCTGGCGCCCTTCATGGCTGCCTTGGGCCCGCCGTAGTATCCGCCGGAATCGGCGCCGCAATGATGTCAGAAGATCCGAGAACTGCTGGGACAATCGTAGACGACCGAATCATCGTCAGCAAACTCTCATCCAGGATCAAAGACAAATACCCTACCCAGGCAAAAGTTCACGTAACAACTTACAACAATGTAGTACTTTTAACTGGTCAAGTTGCTTCAGAAGCGATCAAAGACGACCTACAACTCATGATCCTCGAAACCCAGTCTGTTCGAGACTTTAAAGACGAGACAACGGTTGGTGAATTCAGCTCATTCAAGGACTTTGGCAAGGATGGCGCGATCAAAACGCAAGTCGTCAGCTTACTCACGCGGAGCAAAGATGTGCGAATCGTCCGAGTCAATACAACGGTTGAGTTGGGAACTGTGTACCTCATGGGTCTGGTGACGCGAGATGAAGGTGAAACTGCAGCCCAAATCGCGGCGTCAGTTAAAGGAGCATCCAAAATCGTCAAAATCTTTGAGTACGTTGACTAAGCTTTAGGCTGCATCGATTATCACTCATGGGACGTTTATCAACGGCCTGCGCCTACCGCTCGCTAACCATTCGCCTTAGACAGTCTTTCTCTAGGAACTAAAACCGATTTCTGGAGACAAATTGAACCATGTACAACGATAATGTCATGCGTGCAAAGCTAGCAATTCCAAATAATCTCGAGTTTCAATTAAGAGATGTGCCGCGCCCCTACGTATTTACTAATGGCGTGTTCGACATTCTGCACCGCGGCCATGTAACGTATCTTGCCCAAGCGAGAGCTCTTGGAGCCTCACTCATTGTGGCTATTAATTCCGACAGTTCCGTGAGGAGACTCGGCAAAGGAGACGATAGACCAATTAATTCGACTGAAGATCGAATGGCGGTCATCGCCGCACTGGAATGTGTAGACCTAGTCACCAGCTTTGAAGAAGATACGCCCTTAAACCTCATCAATACAATAAAACCTGAAATTTTAGTTAAAGGCGGCGATTGGCCAGTCGAACTGATTGTCGGGAGTGCAGAGGTCACGAGCTGGGGCGGAAAAATATTTTCGATACCCTTCGAGTACCAAACCTCAACCAGCAAAACCATCGAACGTATCCGCAAAGGGTAGATCGAAATGTATAAAGCCGTACTGATTTTAGTACTACTGTGCTGCCCGCCTCTGCAGGCAGAGAATACAAAATCTCACGGCATCGCAATGCACGGAAGTCTGAAATATTCATTGAATTTTCCGCATTTTGAATACGTTAACCCTAATGCCCCCAAAGGGGGTCGACTTAACTTAGGCGCCGCAGGAACCTTCGACAGCTTCAACCCCTACATTCCAAAGGGCAACGCCGGTGCCGGCGCCTCGATGGAAACCTTAATGACAACAAGTGCAGACGAACCGTTTAGTGCCTATGGTTTAATTGCAGAATACATTGAGGTCCCTGAAGACCGTAGTTGGGCACAATTTAAAATTCGACCAGAAGCCCAGTGGCACGACGGACAACCAATCACCGTCGATGATGTCATATGGTCGCTCAACACCCTCAAAGAATTTGGCCATCCTTTCTATCGCTTTTACTATGGTGATGTATTATCTGCAATTAAGGTGTCTTCAGACACGGTAAAGTTTGAATTTTCCGGCAACACCAACCGTGAACTCCCCCTCATTGTTGGACAAATGCCGATCTTACCCAAGCACTACTGGGCAGATAAAGACTTTACTCTCACGACGTTAGAACCACCTTTAAGCAGCGGACCCTATAGAATCAAAAATTTCGAGCCAGGACGGTTCATCGCCCTCGAACGGGTAAAAAATTATTGGGGCAAAAATTTACCCGTCAATATCGGCACCAATAATTTTGATGAGATACGAATCGATTATTATCGAGATGAAACAGTAATACGGGAAGCGCTCAAATCAGGAGAAATTGACTATCGGGAAGAAAACCAAGCTAAAGCATGGGCTCTTGACTACGACACACCGGCGGTTGCACAAGGCCTACTCAAGAAGGTCAGCTTGCGACACCATAACCCGACTGGAATGCAAGCTTTCGTTTACAACACAAGACGTCCGATTTTTCAGGATGTAAAAGTTCGCCAGGCTCTTTCCTACGCGTTTGATTTCGAGTGGACCAACAAAAATCTATTCTTTGGTCAATATACGAGGACTAATAGTTATTTTTCAAACTCTGATCTCGCCTCGCGAGGTTTGCCCGATCGGAGCGAACTCCAGATTCTGAAAAAATATACGAACCTGATCCCAAATGAGGTTTTTTCAAAACCTTACGCCGCTCCGAAAACCGATGGTTTAGGCTGGCCACGAGACAACTTAGCGATTGCTCAAACACTGCTGTCCGACGCAGGGTGGCAGGTAAAAGATATGTCTCTAACCAACAGTGAAACGAATGATCTGTTTACTTTTGAAATCCTGCTCTACAGCGAGGGATTCGAACGCATCGTACTGCCATTCGTTCGCAATCTTACGAAGCTTGGCATTGATGTTAGGGTAAGAAGAGTAGATCAAACGCAGTACATCAACCGAGTCCGTAATTTTGACTACGACATGATCGTCTCAGGGTGGGGATCATCCGAGTCGCCCGGAAATGAACAATTCGGCCAATGGTCCTCAAACTCCGCGGATTCACCAGCCGCGAGCAATTATGCAGGGGTTAAGGATCCCGTGGTCGATGAGCTGATTAGCGGACTTGTTCAAGCTAAATCTCGAGAAGATCTCGTGGCGCATACCAGAGCGCTCGATAGAGTTCTATTATTTGGTCAATATGTAATTCCGCAATGGCACTTAACCTCACAACGAATTCTATTCTGGGATAAATTTGGCCTGCCTGAAGTGACTCCAAAGACTGGGACATCAACTAATTTATGGTGGTTCGATCGCCAAAAGGCCGATCAACTGGACACACTGAGCAATGCACAACATGATGAAACAAATTCTAGCTGGCTTACTTATGGCTTAATTGCGTTACTCGTCATATTCAGTGGTCTAGCGATAAATCGTATCAAACGGAAAAGATCGTGACGCCTTATATTCTCAGAAGATTACTCCTCATAATCCCAACCCTGATTGGGATCATGTTGACTAATTTTTTAGTCATACAGGCCGCCCCTGGTGGTCCTGTAGAACAAGTAATCGCCCAATTATCTGGACACTCTAATGCCATCACAGAGAGGGTAACGAAAACAGGCAGTCAAGAGACACTAAGCAACGTAGTCTCTTCGAGCAAGGGGGACAATAGTTCATCAACTCCATATCGAGGGGCCCAAGGGTTAGATCCTGAATTCATCAAAGAACTTGAGGTTCGATTTGGTTTTGATAAACCACTTCATGAACGATTCTTAAAAATGATGTCGGACTATCTTGCATTCGATTTTGGCAAAAGCTTTTACCGAGATACAGATGTCGTTGACTTAGTCCTAGAAAAGCTGCCCGTCTCAATTTCATTAGGACTTTGGACAACACTCATCGTTTACATCATCTCAATTCCACTTGGGATTCGAAAAGCAGTGGCGGACGGGAGTCAATTCGACACGATTACGAGCTTTGCGATTATTATCGGGACAGCAATCCCAGGCTTCTTGTTCGCGGTATTCATGATGGTTATTTTTGCCGGCGGGAGCTATCTAGACTGGTTTCCTTTAAGAGGCCTTCAATCCGAGGAGTTTTTAGCATTGGGGGCTTTTGAATGTGCAGCCAACCTCAGCTGCATGAAAGATTATTTCTGGCATCTGGCACTCCCCATTATTTCCATGGTCATCGGTGGGTTTGCAGGGCTCACGATGCTCACTAAAAATTCATTTATAGATCAAATTCATCAACAATACGTCCTGACGGCGCGCGCAAAGGGCTTAACAGAAAAACGCGTGCTGTATGGTCATGTTTTCAGAAATGCTATGTTGATCGTGATTGCAGGATTTCCGTCGGCATTAGTCAGCATTCTGTTTACGGGATCACTACTTATAGAAATAATATTCTCCCTTGATGGCTTAGGGTTGCTGGGATTTGAAGCCGCGTTTAGTCGAGACTACCCATTAATGTTTGGATCATTATTCTTTTTCTCCTTACTCGGCCTGGTCATGAATCTGATTGGGGATGTTATGTATATGGTCATTGACCCTAGAATAGACTTCGAAGGTCAGTCCTAGCGACTCGAAAACACAGAAGACATGACTATAACAAACCCCATAACGTTACGACGACTTCAAAACTTTCGAAAAAGTAGGCGCGGCTATGTATCGTTTTGGATTTTTCTAACGCTCCTCATATTAACGCTCCCAGCGGAGTTCATTGCTAACGACAAGCCAATTGCAGTGTCGTATCAAGGAGAGGTCTTTTTTCCTTTATTCAAAAAATATAAGGAAACCGAATTTGGAGGGACATTTGAAACAGAGGCCGATTACACAGACCCATATATCATTCAAAAGATAAAAACTGACGGGTGGATTATTAAACCCATAATTCCATTTGACCATCAGACCGTATCTTGGGATCTGACCATGCCTGCGCCTTCAGCCCCTGATTCGATACACATTCTTGGGACGGATGACCAAGCCCGAGACGTACTTGCTCGGGTCATTTACGGCTTCCGAATATCCGTTATTTTCGGTTTTACATTAACGATCATCAGCGCCGTTATTGGGGTCTTCGCGGGTGCACTTCAAGGTTATTTTGGGGGATGGGTCGACCTTATCGGACAACGCTTCATTGAAATCTGGTCAGGGATGCCAACGCTATACTTATTGATCATCCTGTCCAGCATCATTGAGCCTAATTTTTGGTGGCTGCTCGGGCTGCTTCTTCTATTCAGCTGGATGGGATTCGTTGGTGTAGTTCGGGCGGAATTTTTAAGGGCTAGAAATTTCGATTACGTCAGAGCTGCCAGAGCACTAGGCCTAGGTGATTTTAAAATCATGCTCCGTCATGTCCTCCCCAATGCATTAGTGGCAACGATGGCGTTCATGCCATTTACTTTGGCTGGATCAGTCACCATCTTAACCTCGTTAGACTTTCTGGGGATAGGATTACCTGCGGGCTCAGCTTCTCTAGGTGAGCTTCTGGCCCAGGGCAAAGCAAACTTCCAAGCCCCGTGGCTTGCTTTAACTGGATTCTTTGCGATCGCCATCATGCTCAGCCTTCTGATATTTATCGGTGAGGCCGTACGAGATGCATTTGATCCACGAAAACTATTTACCAACAGATAATCCCGAAAAAATAAATCCCCTTAATCATGACATCACCATTGCTCAGCATAAGCAATCTCGACGTCTCCTTTCAACAAGGAGAGACGCTCACTATCGCAGCAAAGGATGTTTCAATAGATGTCTATCCAGGGGAGACGGTCGCGCTCATTGGAGAGAGCGGATCTGGAAAGTCAGTCACCGCGCTGTCGGCACTTCAGCTGCTTCCCTATCCCATCGCACAACATTCGGAAAACAGTTCAATTCGATTCGACAACCTTGAACTCGTTCAGGCCTCCGAGAAGACGCTCAGATCCATTAGAGGCAATAGAATATCAATGATATTTCAAGAGCCCATGACCTCTCTAAACCCCTTGCACACCGTAGAGAAACAAATTGGTGAGGTTTTATTCCTTCATGAAAAGCTAAACAAACATCAGGTCAAGGCGAGAGTAATTGAGCTACTCGAGTTGGTCAAAATACCCAACCCGAGCGAAAGACTAGAGTCCTACCCGCACCAATTGTCAGGCGGACAAAGACAACGCGTAATGATTGCAATGGCGCTGGCGAACAAGCCAGATCTTTTAATCGCAGATGAACCCACTACTGCCGTTGATGTAACGGTACAAGCGCAACTGCTCGAACTATTACAATCATTACAACAAAAACTCGGCATGGCAATACTTCTGATTACCCATGACCTGAGAGTGGTCTCCAAAATGGCGAGCCGCGTGTATGTCATGAAACAGGGGGAAATCGTGGAGTCTGGAGCCGTTGAGGTTACGTTTTCGAACCCCCAGCATGATTACACCAGAATGCTAATCAACTCAAAACCATCCGGCCATCCTGAGCCTATCTCTCCCTCCGCATGTGAAGTCGTCCGCGTGGACAATCTTCGCGTTTGGTTTCCAATCAAGCGCGGAATCTTCCGGAAATCTGTTGGCTACATCAAGGCGGTGGACGACATCAACTTTTCGATTAAAGCAGGAGAGACATTGGGGCTTGTCGGAGAAAGTGGCTCAGGAAAAAGCTCTCTAGGAATGGCCTGTTTGAGGTTAATTGATAGCAGTGGGAACATTAACATTGCGAATCAAAAAATTGACCAACTCACCCAACGAGCACTAAAACCATACCGTAAAAATGTACAAATAGTCTTTCAAGATCCCTTTGGAAGTCTCAGCCCTAGAATGACGATCAGTCAGATTATTTCGGAAGGGCTCGTGCTACATGGAATCGCAAAAACTCCTGCAATACTTGATCGAATGATCGGAAACGCGCTCGAAGAAGTTGGGTTATCGGCAGAAATGCGCCATAGGTACCCGCATGAGTTTTCTGGTGGTCAGCGACAACGGATATCGATAGCTAGGGCGATCGCACTCAAACCAAAATTCATCGTGCTAGACGAACCAACTTCTGCACTAGATCTATCGATACAAGCGCAAATCATTGAACTACTCCGCAAGTTACAGAAGAAGTATGCCATCTCTTATTTGTTTATCAGTCATGATTTGAACGTCGTCAAAGCACTATCGCATCGAGTCATGGTAATGAAAGAAGGTAAGATAGTGGAGGAAGGTTCAGTCGAGACTATCTTTGAGCGACCGACCCACAATTACACAAAAACGTTGCTGGCCGCTTCGGTAGAACTTTCCTCAAAGTGATGGGTGCACATCCCAATACAACAAAACATTCCTGCGGCCTGGCTCTCCACATTATTCGTTAATTAGCCATTCAAACATTTCAAATCGAGCTATCACTTTCTTCAGGACTCAACGCCTCCTTAGAGTCGAGTTCGAAACCCTTCATAATTTGCACGCGCTCAGGATAAACTTCGCTTTGCTCTGGGATTGGATCAATTTCAGATAAAGGTCTCAAATAGAACAGATAACCCGCCATCAACAGATTCAGGGCAATCAAAAAATAGCCTAACTTCCTAGCCATGTTGAGCTATGTTTCGTGACATTAAACAGTTGAAGGTCATCATTAGTATCCTATAGGCTCAGCGCTATTTTTAAGAGTCCTAGAAATATCAAATCTTCTCTATTTATAAATGGCCTTACAAAGCCATCTCGCAACTTAGAAGCGGCTCCACCAGCCAATACAATTTGCACATCACTATATCCCGCAGCTTCCATATCATCACAAAAAGACTCTACAGTTTTGCACGTTGCCCGAATGGCCCCGGAAGTGATTGCGTCTCGAGTGGACACGGGGAATATACTGAACTCTCCCTCAGTTTCGGATAGTTTAGCCGTGTTTGAACTAAGAGATCGATGCACCAAATCATAACCAGGAATAATCAGCCCCCCAAGAAAAATGCCCTCACTGGTTAAACCATGTATCGTCGTCGCCGTGCCTGCGCATACCGCAACAACATTCCCTAGGTTTAATGACTTGGCGCCAATAACTGCCGCCCAACGGTCGGGGCCTAAATGGTTCGGGATCGAGTAAGAATTCTTAACGCCACACTGCTCTGAATTCGCTTCCACCCAATAGGGCTGAATATTCCAGGAAGAGATAGCCGACTCCACAACCAACTCCACCCTAGATCCTGCTACGTTCGAAATCACGACCTTGGTTGGTACAGAAAGGTCTGACCAATATAAGGATAATTTATCTATCGCCTCAAGAGGACACTGACCTTGAACTAACCATCCGCCGCCCGAAGTCGTCGCCCACTTTACTTGCGTGTTACCAATATCAACAACTAAAATCATTGTTTGCTCTATATCCTAATCAACTTAATCTTCATGAACTATAACCGATGCAGGTTATACGTTAATTCGAATTTCGCCAGAAATAAAACGTCTTGATTTCCCAGCAACGCTCAAAACTAAAGCCCCGTCACTATCAACATCCAAAATATCACCATCAAGTTGCTGCCCATCTGGCAGAACGAAAGATACCCTTTGATTTTGGTATGCGTGCAATTGACACCAGTCCTGACGAAATAAATCAAAACCATCGATGAAATAACGCTCTAACATCCCATCTAGATCTAAAATCAAATTCGCAAGAAGCACATTCCGATCAATATGCAAACCCAAACCATATAAGTCTGCAACGGGTTGATCAATTTCGTTCATCAGCACTTTAGGGATACGAATATTAATACCAATACCGATTACGATATGATGCTGCCCGCCTACCGAGACGGACTCTATTAACACGCCCGCCAACTTCTTACCATGAGACAAAACATCATTTGGCCATTTTAGACGGCAGTCAATATTAGCAGCCGCGTTTAGCGAACGAACGATTGATAAACCGACCACCAACGGTAAAGTCGAAATGCCCTTTTGAGTATTTCCAGAGGGGATGCTGCGCAAGATTGAAAATGTTAAAGATCCTCCGGGAATTGATAGCCACGATCTACCCTTCGTACCACGCCCTGCAGTTTGAGTTTCTGCAATTCGGATCAATCTGTTTTGCGCAGATCCGGATCGAATCACATTCAATAAATCATCATTGGTAGAGCCCGTCTCCGAAACTACGTTAAGAACAAACCGATCGGACAATGCCCCAAGCCCTGTCCGAATTTTATCGCCACATAACAAGTCAGCAACCTGATTAAATCCAACCACATCATCACCGAACTGCCCAATAAATCTACAGCCCTCGTTGATTCGATCAATTTCAACCGTAAGCTCCTCCGAGCCAACCTCGAGTTGTTGCGCTAGCGACTTTATCGAGGTGCGACCTTTCAATGAAAGAATAGAAAGAATATCAGCAGACAAACTCATAGGGTTCCAAACATTAAATATCCATGGCTACAAACATCTGCCCCGTCGTAAAATGAAGCTCTAATCAAAATTATTACCTCTGGTTCCAAAACCACTACAACTGGCAATCAAGTGAAGTTTATTAGCGATCTAGTTTCTAAACATATTGCCAGATATCCCGACTTGGGGCTAAGGGATGTCTACAAGTTGCTGCCCCAGGTCGCCAGTTGCCGCGAGCGAATTGCCATTTAGACACAATAAAGCAAACCAATCCCGCAATGAGATGACCGTAACAATTACCCGAGACCGAAGCATTCAGAAATCTTCAAAGAGTAATCTCATCCTAACTATCGGATCGTACATGTTAATTCTTATAGAACTACGACAATCTTGATGCTAGTTATGCATAGCATCCCAACAAGAGGCACGTAGACCGATAACCGAGTTTTAAGCAACTAAGGTAGAATTCACGTCCTGAAAACTATTGCAGCTTAAGTATGATGACCGCTGGAATAAGTTACTGATTCAATCCACATAATCAAAACCATTATTGGAAAATAGTGAAAGATAAAACAGCACCTTCCAGCAGCAACTTCATCAAGTCCATCATCGATAACGACTGTAACGCTGAGACGTTTAAAGAAAGACGTTGGCGCGGAAAGCCTGGGACCTTATCCGAACAACAAAATGCCAACATAGATTCGGCAAAAATACGAACGCGCTTCCCCCCTGAACCTAATGGTTATTTGCACATCGGGCACGCGAAATCAATCTGCCTAAACTTCGGCCTTGCGAAAGAGTATGGCGGCGTTTGCCACCTGAGATTCGACGATACAAATCCATCAACTGAGGAGAGTGAATACGTAGATTCAATTCGGGATTCTGTGAAGTGGCTTGGATTTGATTGGGGCAGCCACGAATATTTTTCATCAGATTACTTTGACCAACTGTACAAATTTGCTGTCTCGTTAATTACTGCAGGTTTTGCCTACGTCGATTCACTCAACGCAGAAGAAATGCGCGAATACCGCGGAACGCTTACCGATCCAGGGAAAAATAGTCCATTTCGGACTAGATCAACAGAAGAAAATCTAGCGCTATTTCAAGAAATGAGAGATGGCAAACATACTGATGGAATACATGTGCTGAGATTAAAGATTGACATGGCAAGCCCGAATATCAATCTTAGAGATCCAGTTGCCTACCGAATCAAACACGCCGCACATCACAGGACAGGCCATGCATGGCCGATTTATCCGAGCTATGACTTCACCCATGGTATATCGGATGCTCTCGAAAACATCTCACACTCAATTTGCACACTTGAGTTTGAAGATCACCGTCCGCTATACGATTGGCTCAACCAGCAATTATTTGAACTGGGATTCCTCCAAGAACCTTTACCTCAGCAAATAGAATTTGCTCGACTGAATCTTTCTCATGTTGTGCTCTCGAAGAGAAAGTTAATCCAACTTGTCAAAGAAAAACATGTGGATGGCTGGGATGACCCACGAATGCCTACCCTCGTAGGGGCCCGTCGCCGCGGATACCCTGCACAAGGCTTACACCTATTCACTGACCGCATTGGGGTATCTAAAGCTGACTCATGGATTGATTATTCAATCCTTGAGGATTGTATGCGTGAAACACTGAACGAATCATCACTTCGTAAAGTTGCCGTTCTAAATCCAATCAAGTTAATTATTGAAAACTTTGAAATTGATCATACGGAAATATGCCATGCCCCCAACCACCCTCAGAAAAAAGAGCTAGGGTCTCGAGACGTTACTCTCTCAAGGGAGCTATGGATAGAGCGAGAAGACTTTTCAGAAGACCCACCCAAAGGATACTTTCGATTATTTGTTGGCAATACTGTTCGTTTACGTTATGGCTATGTTGTGAAATGTACCGGGTTCGAGACAGATGAACGAGGGTTGGTAAAAACGGTCTTTTGCGAATGTTTTTCAGACTCAAAGTCTGGAACCGATGGGGCAGACAATTACAAAGTTAAAGGTAATATTCACTGGGTAGACGCTCACACTTCAATCAAAGCTGATGTCATTTTGTATGACCGCCTGTTCTCCGCAGAACACCCCGGCAAGGATGGCGACTTTATCAACGACTTAAACCCCAAGTCCAAAACAATCATTGAAGTTCAAGTAGAGAGTTCAACTGCCGAGGCCAAAACAGGCGACTGTTTCCAATTTGAACGGCATGGCTACTTTACGGCTGACCCATCGAGTACAGCACAAAACCTAGTCTTTAATCGGACAGTGACACTTAGGGACCGCTGGAAGAAATAAGACCAAATAGTCTGGAAAATACGCTGGCAATGTGTGCTGTGCACTAGGCATTAAGCCGGGCTTCTGATTAAACCATCGATTAAACGGTCTTTTCTCATGAATCATCTCTAGCTCGCTCCCAGAAGCATCCACAAGCTTTAAACATAGAGATGGGCTAATATCTTTGTGTTTACTGCTTAGCTAAAATCAAAAATTTTGTAACCACACGCAAGATGCGGGAGATGCAATGCCGATTAAAGGGTATGACGCTTTTCTAGAATGCCTGTCGTCAGAGGGGGTCGATTATCTTTTTGGAAACCCTGGCACGACTGAATTAGCCATCATGGAGGCACTGGGGAAACAAAGTAATATTGAATACATCCTTGGTTTGCAAGAAAGCATCGTTGTTTCAATGGCTGACGGTTATGCTCGAGCCTCAGGAAAACTTGCCGTCGCCAACGTTCACGTCGCCCCTGGCTTAGGTAATGCGATGGGCTCCATTTATAACGCGAAATTTTATGGATCTCCTGTACTCATTACAGCCGGGCAGCAGGAACAAGGGCATGGCCTTACAGAACCAATGCTCTACGACCCCCTGGTACCTATTGCTCAACCGCTCGTAAAATGGGCCATTGAGTGCACGAGAATTCAAGATTTACCACGCATCATTCATCGTGCAGTAAAAATAGCGCTTACACCTCCCATGGGACCGGTCTTTTTAAGCTTACCCGGAGATGTGTTGGATGCATCTGCCGACATTGAAATAGGCAAACCGACTCGTGTAAATACGCAAGTCCTTCCTAATTTAGAAACACTTAATGAACTGTCGAAAGCTATCTTGGCGGCGCAAAACCCTGCCATCGTTGCAGGCCATGAAATCGCATCCACAAACGCATTAGACGAGGCCGGTGATTTAGCTCTGACAATTGGGGCTGCCGTATTCCAGCAAACCGTGCCGTACTCTGCACAGTTCAAAAGTGAGCACCCCGCATTTCTAGGCGCATTATCACGCAATCAATCCATATGCCGACAGCAACTCGAAACGCACGACCTTGTTATATTTCTGGGATCCGACGTCCTTAGAATGTCTGTTTTCAGTGCAATTGATCCGCTACCAAACCACATTAAAATAGTACAAATTAGTGAACGAGATTGGGAGCTAGGGAAAAACTACCCTGCTGAATTCGCGATTCGAGCACACGTGAAAGAAACCACAAAAGCTCTTGCCGATCTATTAAAAAACACAATGAATGATGGCCAAAAATCCAAGGCTGCACAACGTATCTCTCACATCAAAAATCGAAATTGGTCAGCTCAACGCACGCAAAGAATCGCTCAGGCGAGCACTTTCGATAACGTCAAACCAATTAATTCACTAAAACTTGTGATGGAATTAGTTAAGGCGATTCCAGAAGATTGTGTCGTTCTTGAAGAGGCGTTAAGCACGTCAGCAAACTTACTCAACTATCTAGCATTAAAGGATCATCAAGGTTTTTTTGGGCTTGCATCCGGCGGAATTGGATTTGCTATGGGAGGTGCGATCGGCGTATCACTGGCGCTTCCAGACCGACCCGTTGTGGCGTTAGTCGGGGACGGAAGTTCTATGTACAGCATCCAAGCGTTATGGACTGCTGCTCATCTGAACCGCCCCATTACTTACGTAATACCCAACAATCAAGGATACAAAATAATAAAGCAGCGACTAATGTCTTTCAGGGGAACAGACAAATACATTGGTATGGACCTCACCCATCCAACAATAGACTACGTGAAACTCGCTGAGTCTATGGGGGTACCCGCAATTCGCATACATGATCCTGCCGAATTAAACGCTGCCATTAGACTCGCGACCCGAAGCAATAAAACAAATCTAATCGAAGTGATGATGTCGCCAGATATAAACACTTAAGGATAGTAAAATGCCGCTAAACCCCCGTCAATTAACAAAAAATATCGGTGTGGAGATTATAGGTCTGGACCTCTCCAAAAAAACAAACGGAAAGACTCTTCAGGAGATTCAAGATCTTTTTCTTGAGTATCAAGTGCTATATTTTGGACAACAAAATCTATCCTCAGCGGCACATGTTCGGTTCGGTCAAATCTTTGGCGAACTGCAGATCCACGTCATGAATCAGTACCATGAATCTGCACATCCGGAACTGTATAGATTGTCCAATATTGGCGAAGATGGCAAACCCAACGGCATTTTTCCTGATCAAGGAACGCACGCTTGGCACACCGATGCATCTTGGCAAGAATATACTGGCCAGGCGACTATTATCTACTGTGAGCTAGCCACATCTAAGGGTGGAGATACCCATTTTTCCGACATGTATGGCGCATACGACCGTCTTTCTGACGACTGGAGACACAAACTAAAAAATATGCGAGCCGCCCACAGCCTCCACTTTTCAAGAAACCGTCGGCACGGCCATCAACCAATGACCCATGAACAACGTAATTCAACACCGACGGTTGATCATCCCATTTGCCGAACACACCCAGATACACACAAAAAATCCGTATTTCTAGGTGATCATGCGGAACACATTATTGGGCTGCCCTATGAAACAGGAAGAGCATGGATTGACGAACTAAATCAATTAATAGTTCATGATGACTTGACGTATAAGCATAAGTGGAAACAGGGGGACTTTCTCGTTTGGGACAATCGTTGCCTTATGCATCGAGTCGAGAATTATGATGCATCTAGAGAAGGACGAACCATTCGTCGCTGCACTACTATCGATCCCAGAAGACCACATTAAACGTCATTAGGAGTCGTCCAATGAAGACTCACTTCGACATGCTGCGAAAATGATTTACCGTTAACCTTAGATTCAACAACTGCTCAAGCACAGCTTGTCAAAAGTCGTGAGAAACGTTAAGAATTTATACCTCGATAAATTTTGTTTTACTCCAACCCGTTAATGGCCATTTCATTTTTGACATGCAGTGTTCGTGTTGGGAATGCGATTTCTGAATGATTACGCGATATGATCTCGCAGATTTCAAACATCACCCGTTCCTTAACCTCATGGTACTCAGCCCAAACCGTGGTTCGCGTCATGGTGTAGATAAAAAAGTTTACCGAAGAATCTGCGAACTCGTCCAAATTGACCATCAATGTTTCTGACTGATCAATATCCGGATTTTGTTTTAGGTAGACTTTCACCTCATCTAAAATTTTGGGTAGCGAGGCTATGTCGTCGTAACGAACACCAATGTACTCATAAATTCGACGGTGAGACATCCGAGATGGGTTTTCCAGTGCAATTGTCGTAAAGACGGAGTTCGGGACATAAAGTAAGCGCTTATTAAAGGTGCGTATAGCCGTGACACGCCATCCGATTTGCTCAACCTTACCCTCAATCTCGCGATCTGGTGATCGTATCCAGTCTCCAACAGCAAAGGGACGGTCAACATAAATCGTAAATCCACCGAACACGTTTTTAAAGATATCCTGCGCCGCTAGCCCGATCGCGATACCCCCTACCCCACCAAAGGCGAGTAAGCCACCAATATTAACGCCCAAATTTTGAAGGATTATAAGGGCTGTCGTAATAGCGACAACTCCTCGTAACAGTTTACCTAAGCCATTAACAAGCGTTTTATCTACGGCTTCTCCCTTGGCTTCCTTAGAGATAATAAACAACTCGGTATACGTGCGGAGAAAACGCTGAAGAAACCAAGTTATCATCAGCACGATGCCGATGTTTCTAATTGTCCCTACCGACTGAAAAAACACAGAGCTAGAGTGGGCCGCCACAAGATGGGCCGCCACCGAAAAACCTAAAATCCAAACTAAGCCCTTGACTGGCGCAACCAATGAATCAAAGAAGGCATCATCGAGTACATTCTCCGTTGCCCGGGATTTACTGCCGAGCTTCACGATTATATGGCGAACACACCTAGCCGCTATGAGGGTAGCCAGAACAACAAAGAACACTTGAAAACTCAAGTTCAAATCCATGCCATATAGCTCTGTTAGATCATTCCAAATTTCCACTGCATTAAGCTCCCACATATTAAGAAAAGAAGAAATTCTCAAGCATTTTTATTGATCAAACAATTTCGATAGATCTTTGAACGCTTTAAATTCAAGAGCGTTACCGCTAAAGTCTCTCACAAACATAGTTGCTTGCTCTCCAGCAAGACCTTTAAACCTCAAATGAGGTTCAACTAAAAATTCCACTTCAGATTGTTTCAACTTATCGGACAACTCTGACCAATCTTCCATGCTAAGCACAACCCCGAAATGTCGGACAGGCACATCATCCCCATCAACTGAATTTGCGTCACTCACCGCACTGTATCCTTTAACCAAATGCGCGACAACTTGATGCCCATAAAAGTTAAAGTCGATCCATTCGTCACTGGATCTGCCCTCCACGCACCCCAACATGCCCACATAAAAACGACGAGCTTCCAAAAGTGAGTGGACAGGAAACGCTAAATGAAACGGATCTTTTGCAGTCATGTGCGAAAATTACACCAATATCTAAGATTCACCATCTAATAACTTCAAGTTTACTGCGCTAGAAACTCGCGCGCAAAATAATCTAGGTCAACGCCATTACTTAGCACCATATCAGATACTCGGATTGACGCATGGTTAATCTCGGCTACTTACCATTCATATGCTTGCAGAAAAGATTTTTAGCCAAGGTTGCGTTTCCTACCAAACTTTCACAGAAGTTCTCAGGCAGTAAGCAACGCGATTCGTCACACAACAATTTCACCAAGCGCTAGCTCTACTCTAGGGTCAAGAGCATTCGCTAAAAGCTCAGAAGCAGCGTACTCGCGTTACGCTTGAATCACTTGAGCCTCCGCCAGAAACCTCGCGGAACCAGCGCGCACGAAAGAATTACACAAAGCGTTAAAACCATAACATCTGCAGAGAATATAGCGTAATAAAAGACATCCATTATCTCAATATCAATAAATGGGGCTCAAATATACGTGGTAGAGTTTCGCATTGAAAATTAGAAAACATATTTTTGTACGGGGAGTTAGTGAATGTCTACAACCGAAAAAGTTGCCATCGTTACTGGCGCTGGGAGTGGGATTGGTCGAGCCGTCGCCCTCGAATTTCTCTCTAATGGTTATTTAGTTGCGCTTGCAGGTAGGCGAGAAGAGGCTTTAACTGAAACCATTTCACTATCAGGGATCTATAGAAACAATGCGACCGCCATCTCAACAGATGTCTCCGACCCCAATGCAGTGCGCGCATTATTCAATGGGGTAAAACAAAAGTATGGACGACTTGACGTTCTATTTAACAATGCGGGAATGAATGCTCCTCCTGTTAAACTTGAGGACCTCAGCGATGACCAATGGACGACGATTGTAAATATTAACTTCAACGGGATGTTTTATTGCATTCGTGAAGCGTTCAAAATCATGAAAGATCAAGAACCCATGGGCGGACGCATTATCAATAATGGTTCGATATCGGCCCACGCACCTCGACCAAACTCCATACCGTACACCGCGACTAAACATGCTGTCACTGGTCTTACAAAATCCGCCTCATTAGACGGGCGTAAATATGACATTGCGTGCAGCCAAATAGATATTGGCAATGCGATGACTGAACTTGCCGCCAAAATGGCGAGCGGTGTGCCGCAAGCTGACGGGGCCATAAAATCAGAGAGCATGATGAACGTGAATGAGGTTGCTACTGCAGCGTTATATATGGCGAACTTGCCACTTGATACGAATGTTCAGTTCATGACCATCATGGCTACCAAGATGCCTTTTGTTGGGCGGGGCTAGAGGGAAGATATGGCGCCAGTCTGGTGGTTATGGATCCCCATCACACTTGCTGCCTCTAGTGCCCAGACGATTCGTAACGCAACACAACGACACCTCCAAGAAGACATTGGAACGCTAGGGGCGACATTCGTACGGTTTGCCTTCGCAATTCCATTCGCTGTTATTTGGTTTACGTTACTTGCTGTTTTTATTGATACGCCTCAGTTCTCTTTTAGCTCAACGTATTTCGCTTGGCTCTCCCTCGGAGCCTTAAGTCAAATAACTGGCACGGCTTTAATGCTGAGGGCAATACAAGGGGAGCTTCACCTTAGTAACAGCCTACGTCAAAACAGAGGTGCTCCAGGTTGCGATCTTTGGGTTGATTTTTTTAGGAGAGCCTTTAGGGCTGCCTGCCATTATTGCTGTGGTCATCGGGACAAGTTCAGTGTTAGGCTTATCATTTGCGCAGCATGACCGCATTACCATTCTCAGCAAATTAATTTCTCGAAGTACTATGTACGGCATCGCATCGGGAGCGGCTTTCGCATTATCAACCGTTGGCTTCAAAGGAGCGACTGTATCTCTGAGTTCTGACTATTTAAGCGCGGCCGCATTAACAGTCATTCTCGCTCAGCTTTTCCAAACACTCCTCATGTCAGCTTATTTCGTCAGATATCAAAAAGACTTAATAACGAAACTTTGTAAGAAGTGGAAACAATCGATGTTCGTAGGCACGTCAGGAGCATGCGCGTCAATAGGATGGTTCACGGCGATGGCAATTGAGCCGATCGCGCACGTCAGGACCTTTGCCTTAATCGAAGTGCTGATGAGCTATATGATCTCACGAAGGTTTTTTAGAGAGCAATTAACGACTGGGCAACTTTTCGCGGTTGCGTTTTTAACCCTCAGCGTGGGCATGGTAACCATGGGATCGGCCCTAGATTAAATTTAAAAATACGTGCCACTACGATTACTATGTATTGAAGATCCGCCTTTTCTAAGGCAGCCATAGTCTTTGCAACAGCTACTGGTTCACAGCCGAAACCAGCACAGCATATGAAATTGTCTGCAGGTCTAGCTTTTCTTGACAACCTCGGCAAGCAGCCCCAATCAGCGCTTTAGCTGAGCCGTGATTTCTTGCTAAGGTCGTTACATTCTATGGGGTCACATCAGGCGCACAAAGACTACAGCCATTGATTCAAATTTAGAGGTTTTTTTATACAAACGAGTCTTATATCTTATATAAGACTCGTTTCCAGAGGTAAGGGAATCAGATCTTTTATATGTAAATAAATATAAGGCTCGATAGCTTATCGTATCCCGATAGAGCTATGAGGGCCCTCATCAAGAATTACGTCTGCAACCTTAGCGTCAATCTCATCGAGACTTAATAGCTCATTTCTAGCCCAGTCAACCAGCCCAAGAATATCCCCATCCTTAACAACAGGACGCCACTCCAGCTTTGCGTTAGGCCCATGACAGCGCGAAAAACAATTGCTCGGTCCCTGGGTGGCCCAACGAGTACCCGTTGCTCGTAGCAACATGAATGTTAAATTTGCCTCCGCTTGCGTCGCCCCCTCTATTCGCATGGCCTCATAAACCATATTTTGCGCTGATGCCCAAGGGTGGTGTTTGCTTTTTACTGAATAGTCATAAGCGACCGCTGTTTTCACAAAATGTGAGCTTAACGGCGGCCCAAAAAGATCAACGAACAACCGCGGGAACCCCCGACCATCAACGACACTCCCAGCAGGCGTGATCCATACCGTTCCATCCGCCTGCCGATAAATCATCTCTGACGTGGTTCGATACTGCTCTATAAATGAGTCCTCAATAGGCTCCAAACTTGGTGAGCCCTCAAAACCGTCCTGGGCTGAGACTGAGCGTGCCAAAAGCGTCAAAGTAACCAGCAGCAACAAACCGACATGCTTAATGCGGACACTATCCATAAATACTCTCCTCCTACCAATTTAAAAAGCACACACCGACCACTCGCCTAATGCAGCTCATTCACAATACAAAATCATGTGTAATGAGCATGGTTAGTCTATGACTTTAGAGACTTATAACGAATTCTTTTTGGCTTCGCACCCTCTTCCCCTAAACGCTTTCTCTTGTCATCTTCATATTCTTGATAATTGCCCGCAAAAAACTCAACGTGAGAATCTCCCTCAAAGGCCAAAATATGCGTCGCAATGCGGTCCAAAAACCAACGATCGTGTGAAATAACCAAAACCGATCCCGCAAACTCAAGAAGCGCAGCCTCAAGTGCCCTTAAAGTCTCAATATCAAGATCATTTGAAGGTTCATCTAATAACAAAACATTCCCGCCTTCGATCAACGTCTTCGCCAAGTGAAGACGTCCTCGCTCACCACCCGAAAGGTTACCAACAATTTTCTGTTGATCCGATCCTTTAAAGTTAAAACGACCGATATACGCCCGAGACGGCATCTCAAACTTTCCAACTGTCAACACATCAAGGCCTTGCGATACCGCCTCCCAAACTGTTTTATCGTTCGGCAGCGTGTCACGCATCTGATCGACAGCCACCACATTTGCAGTCTCTCCAATAACAACCTCACCAGAGTCCGCCGCCTCAGCTCCAGTAATCATTTTAAATAATGTCGATTTTCCCGCACCATTGGGCCCAATGACCCCAACAATCGCACCTGGCGGGACCGTGAATGACAAGTCATCAATAAGCAATCGATCGCCAAACGCCTTGGAGACGGATTTAAATTCGATGACCTTATCTCCCAATCGTTCAGCAACTGGAATAAAAATCTCATGCGTTTCATTACGCTTTTGGTATTCGTGTGAAGATAGCTCATCGAAACGCGATAAACGCGCCTTGCTCTTTGCCTGACGGGCTTTCGGGTTCGAGCGAACCCATTCTAGCTCTGTTTTTATGGTTTTGAGTCGGGCGGACTCCTGCTTATCTTCCATCTCAAGTCGCTTTTCTTTTTGCTCAAGCCACGAGGAATAATTACCTTCCCACGGAATGCCGTGCCCTCGATCCAACTCTAAAATCCACTCGGCCG
Organism: Betaproteobacteria bacterium UBA3031; assembly: GCA_002367635.1. GTDB lineage: Bacteria > Pseudomonadota > Gammaproteobacteria > Burkholderiales > Eutrophovitaceae > Eutrophovita. The sequence continues at coordinate 86,415 of DFDI01000051.1, forward strand.
CATTATCCAAGAAATATCGATCGTGCGTCACAGCAACTACTGTGCCCGAAAACCTTTGGAGAAACTGTTCAATCCAATGCACGCTCTCCGCGTCTAAGTGGTTTGTCGGCTCATCGAGCAACAACATATCCGGCTTCGATAAAAGTAATCGACAAATAGCCACTCGACGTTTTTCACCTCCAGACAAAGTAGAGATCTTCGCATCCCAATCTGGCAACCTCAACGCAGCTGCTGCAATTTCAAGTTGCAACTCAGAATCAGGACCAGCGATTGCCACGATCGCTTCATAACGCGCCTGCTCCTCTGCGAGTTTGTCAAAATCAGCATCTGGCTCTGCGTAGGCCGCATAGACTTCTTCGAGCTTTTTCTTGGCTTCAAGGACCTCTCCCAGACCTTCTTCAACAGCCTCTCGAACAGACTGCTCTGGATTCAAATCCGGCTCTTGTGGCAAGTATCCGATACGAATCCCAGGCATTGGTGTTGCTTCACCTTCTATCTCCTTATCCTCCCCCGCCATAATGCGAAGCAAACTGGATTTGCCAGAACCGTTCACCCCCAAAACACCAATCTTTGCGCCCGGGAAAAATGAAAGAGATATGTTCTTGAGTATTTCTCGCTTAGGGGGAACAATTTTTCCCACCCCCATCATGCTATAAACGTATTGAGCCATATGATTTTTTATTTAATTACCTTGTTCACTCGTCAAAAACATTTAACGGTATGTTGATTCCATCTCACGACGTACTTTAATCGCGATCACATTCTCATCAAAGTCGACATCATCCCAGGTTAAAGGTTGACCCGCGCTCTTAACATTCTTTAATTTGAGCCCGTGCGCTAATCCCAACGGAAGCGCACCCAACTTAAGAGACTTATCCGCTGGCGCTAATTGACCAACCACGGTATATCCACCCTCTCCATCCAAAATCTCACCCGCCTTTAGATCTCGCTTTGCAACGGCCATAACGTCTGCACGAAAATCCGTTGGGGCCCCCGTGGGTTCACCACGCACGCCAACTGAAGCAACCGAGATCCCTACCTCCAGCCCAATCAAATGCCACCGCTTATATAGCGACGCATATCGCCCACTGTCATCTGTTTTGACACCATACTCTTCAAAACAGTGCCGAATATACGAAGTATCCCCTTCAAACACCACCCATACGCCGAAGCGAATATCGTATGGAATTGGCGCTCCCGTCGCATCCAATGAAGAGACAACCTCTACTTGACCAGTGTGGTGCAAACAACCCCCAACCGATTTTGGCCTCATTAAATTGGGGATATCATCGATACTGCCAGAAGGGTATTCCAGACCATTGGGCGGTGCACTCAATCCTGTAGCATTGCACACCGCAGCACTCTCAATCGCAGGCTTTGATCCATCCAAGAATGAGTTAAACATTTTTGGATTGAGTCCACCTCGCTCGGCCTGCTCAGGCGTAAGCCCATAGTAGCCCCAGACCGTCTCAGGGGTCGATTGCATAAAATGTGGCATCCATTTATGTCCTCTTCCCGCGGCAACGACATTAAAGCCAGCTGCCCTTGCCCAATCAACTAGATCGCAAATGAGCGCGGGTTGGTCGCCATACGCCAAGCTATAAATAACATCCTTCGCGCGCGCGAACTCAGCAAGATAAGGACCGCAAAGGGCATCGGCCTCAACCGTCACGTTGATCACGTGTTTTTGATGACTCAATGCCCCGAGAATATGCTCTACTGCAGCAGCTGGATTACCCGTAGCCTCAATGACAATATCAATCCTGGGGTCCGCCACAACCACCTCCCAGTTGTCCGTCACCCAAGTGCTATCGGATTTTATGGCCTCATCCATTGATCTCGCTTGATACCGCGCTTGAGGCCAGCCTATTCTATGCAAATTTCCAAGCGCATTCTCCGGGTTGATATCTGCTATCGCAGCAACATGAATCCCTGGCGTTTTATGTACTTGTGCCAAATACATTGACGCAAACTTCCCCGCCCCAATGACAACAACCCGCAAGGGGTTACCAGCAGCAGCTCTCAATTGCAACTTCGAATATAAATTCACGCTTTATTCCTTATAACTTATTTGAATCTCTAAACCACCACCAACTCATCTTGGGGAATCCCATCACGCCACGGCAAATCAACGTCGCAGTCTGACCGTAAACAATCATCCGGCAGGCATTCGATTGGATCGAACTGTCTATGCGCAAGATAACCAGGCCGCTTAAATCGTCTGATATGGTTAGAAACCGCACATAGACTAAGGTATACCGTTCGTCGGTCCCAAGGAGAGAGATTCGGTCCCGACGCGTGAACTAGGCAAGAATGAAATAAAAGCATCGAACCTGCGGGACCTTTAGGTGCGACAATACCACCTTTATTCGCCAACGAAGAAATCGTTTTTGAGTCAAGAGTCCACAATGGGTAGCTGGTCGTCTGAGTATCATGGCCTGCCTCTAGAACACCCAATTTATGACTCCCAGGTATAAACATTAGTGGCCCATTAAACTCATTGACATCATCCAAGAAAATTGCAATGTTCATCGCCCGCGCTTCCGGCATTTGATCATCCTCATGCCAAGTCCCAAAATCTTGGTGCCACTGCCACACATCACCGTCAAAAGCTGCTTTAGCATTTACTTTAAATTGATGCATGTAAACTGATTCGTCGAAAAGCTGCTCAACGGGACGAACCATACGTGGGTGACGTGCCAATCTCGCAAAAATTGGGTTATATGTTTGAACCGCAAAACTCGTTCGAACAGAATTGGAATTCTTCTCCCGCACGTTATATTCAACGTCCCTAGAAAAAACATCATCGAGCTGTGACGTGAGCGCGCTCATTTCAGATTGCTCAAATAATGATGGGAAAAATAAATACCCTTGATCTTCAAATTCCTGAATTTGAGATCCGCTCAGTTGTTTCATTTAACATCCTTCCTTATCACTTAATATTCAAAATTTCAGTCATCTTTAGGAAATACGATCAAGCGCATTAGCCAAAGAGTCACCAGCGGATTCTCCGTGCGCACGGGCCAGTCGCTCCGCCAACACGCTGTCGCCAACCTTGATCGCCAAAAATATTGCCTCATGCTCATCCCAAATCACATCCGGATCGCTGAGTTGAGCAACAACCGCACCCATAGCCCTTCTAATATGCTGCCAATGAAATTCGGCTGCATCCCTGATCATCGTGTTCCCAGATGCCTGGTAAATTGACTGATGGAACCTTAAGTCTGCTTTAATGAGCGCAGATATTTTGCCACCTTGGCCCGCCTGCCGTCCTTCAGAAATGAGTCCGAAATCTAGCGTAACACCTTGCTTTGCCGCCTCTCGTGCTGCAAGACCATCCAAGACGGATCTCACCTGATATGTTTGACGAATGACATCTGGATTAATAGGTGCGATCATCAGCCCTCTTCGTCCGGCATCGACGACAAACCCATCTTTTCGCAGTAGTCGAAGAGCCTGAAGCACCGGCTGTCGAGACACGTTTAACGACTCCGCCAACCCTTGCTGCGTCACTCTCATCTCTGGAGTCAATTGGGCGGTACAAATCGCCTCAAGCAGACGTTCGTATACCTGATCTGTTAAATCCGGCAACGCCTCAATTTGATTTAATAAACCCACAGGCTCTCCCATATATGCATATGGTATACAGAATACCATGAGTGCTATAAGTTATCCCAAACGATATAAAAAACTTGGATATCACTACGGTTTTGATATACCGTTACGACGTTATGAAATCACTCAGCAAGCTGCAAAAAGCATTTCTTATATTGGGCGGAGCACTGGTGGCGGCATCGCTACTAATGTCTCCTCAAAACACACCAATTTCTATACTTACACCCGACATCGTTTGGAATCAGTTTTCTATCGCCCCTCATCCGAATATCGACGTCACAGAAATCCATCCCGACTCAATTGTATTTGTCTCGAATCTTGAGCCGCAAGCCCGATTAACCATCTCAAAAAATGGAAACTTTGGCAAAACCCCTGAAGATATTGTCAAATCGCTGTGCCGTAACGATCATTGCACCTATACCGCGTATGAAGATCAAAAAATTGACGGCGCAATTGCCAGATTTCAATCCGACTCTGACCTTCAGTTAATTCTGATTCGCTCTCAAAAACAACAGGTATGGATGGAATATAAAGGATCTGCCGCAGCCTTTGCCGCATTCGAGCAATTAATTAGTGAATTACATCGGCAAGCCGAATTAAACAACCACATCATATAGTTTGAAATACAGGTGAGAATTACAGTAGATCAGTTAACGGGTCGATACCGGAACCGCATTAACATTTCAAATGTCGAATCGATTACCCTTAAAAAGATAGAAAGCCTTGGCTATGGAACAAACCTCACTTCAGCCCGTGTTACTTAAAGAGTACACACCATCAATTTACAAAATTCCAAAAATTGACCTAAAAATAATGGTCGAAAGTGCCTTCACGGAAGTTCATGCAACACTTTTAGTAGAAAAAAATATCCAAACAAAAACCACTGACGACTTGTGTTTAAACGGGGAAAGTCTGGAACTTATTGAGGTCAAACTAAATGGTCGAATTTTAGAGTCAAGCGAATACCAACAAACTGAACACGCTCTGATCATCCGCTCTCCAGGAGACTCATTCACGATTGAGACCACTGTACGGATCTATCCGGAAAAAAATACTCAGCTAATGGGGCTCTATGCCTCTAAATACGGATATTTCACCCAATGTGAGGCTGAGGGCTTTCGACGAATTACGTTTTTCCTTGATAGACCTGATGTTCTCTCTCAATTCACCACGCACATTCAAGCCCCAAAAGATAAATACCCAGTTCTGCTCTCGAACGGAAATTTAACAACGAGTGGTGAATTAAAGGATGGCCTCCATTTTGCACTTTGGACAGACCCTCACCCCAAACCATCGTATCTGTTCGCAATAGTTCTTGGTCGTCTTGACAAAAAAGAAGAAAGGTTTATTACCAGCTCAGGCAGAACGGTTGCTCTGCAAATCTATGCGCCACAACACCAAATCGAACAAACCACTTTTGCAATGGAAGCATTAAAAAGATCAATGCGTTGGGATGAAGAGCGTTTCAATCTAGAGGTCGATCTTGATCAATATATGATTGTGGCGGTTGATGACTTCAATATGGGAGCCATGGAGAATAAAGGGCTCAACATCTTTAATACAAAATATATTCTCGCCAACCAAAGTCTTTCTACCGATCGAGATTTCATGCTTTTAGATCGGGTTGTTGCACACGAGTATTTCCACAACTGGACAGGAAATCGCGTCACTTGCCGTGATTGGTTTCAATTAAGCCTCAAAGAAGGATTAACCGTATTTAGAGACCAAGAATACGGGGCAGACACTTACTCTCGAGGCGTTCAACGCATTCAAGAGGTACGGAGCCTGAGAACAACGCAGTTCCCTGAGGACGCTGGCCCCATGGCGCATCCGATTCGACCTGATGCCTACGTCGAAATCAATAACTTCTATACGGCCACCGTTTACGATAAAGGTGCTGAGATTGTTCGCATGATCCACACACTAGTGGGTGAGGATAACTTTCAACGCGGGATGAAAGTCTATTTTGAGCGACACGATGGCTGCGCAGTAACAACTGAAGAGTTCGTATCTGCGATGGAGCATGCCTCCGGAGCAGACCTGTCTGCGTTTAGAAATTGGTATGTCCAGGCAGGAACTCCGCGAGTGAAAATCACGAGCGCGTATGACGCCATAACTCAAACATATACTCTTGAGTGTCAACAATACTTTGCGGAAGAGAAATTCAAATCAAATCAGCCCGCCCACATTCCAATAAAACTCAAATTATTTCAACCTAATGGGGCCTCATCAAAAGAACAAATCGTATCGCTGAAAGATTCTCGAGATTCTTTCTCCTTTACTCAAGTGACCGAACGACCCATTCCCTCTTTATTTCGAGAGTTTTCTGCGCCTATCATTTTGGATTTTGAATATACAGATGAAGACTTACTCTATCTATTGGCTCACGATGATGACCCTTTTAATCGTTGGGAAGCCGGTCAACAACTTCAAAGTCGACTGATTTTATCTGCAATACCAAAACTCGAAGGAAGGCTACAGCCAACCTGGAACAATAACTTCATCGAAGTTTTGTCTGAGTCACTGCATGAAGCACATGAAGATCCTGCTTTTATTGCTGAGCTTTTTTCAACTCCTGCTGAAAGTCATTTGGCTGAGTCACTTGAATTAGTTGATCCGGACTTGTTACACAACGCACGTAACGCGATGCGGCTTACAATCGCTCCCACACTCGAAGCCCAACTCTTGGATGTCTATTTAAATCAGTCTGACCAAGCCTCTTATTCCCCTGATGCGAGATCAGCAGGCCGGCGGGCAATAAAGAATGTTTGCCTTGGACTGCTCGTTGACCTTAAGAAACAAGAATACGTTGATTTATCTCTCCGTCAGCTTGAAACGGCAACCAATATGACCGACGAATATGCCGCACTGCAAATTATCGTGAACGCAACAAGACCCGAATGCGAAGAAGCGTTAATTAAATTCTACGATAAGTGGCGCTCAGAGCCACTCGCATTAGATAAATGGTTTGCTGTGCAAGCCGCTTCACCGTCAAAGAATACAGCGGAGCGAGTCAAGGAGCTCATGACGCATCCGACATTTGATATTAAAAACCCAAACAAAGTCTTTGCCTTATTGCGAACATTCTCGGCGAATCATGTACATTTTCACCGATCTGACGGATTTGGATATCACTTGATTTCAGAGGCTATTTTAGAGCTTGACGCAATCAACCCTCAAGTAGCCGCTCGAATTTCTCGCAGCTTCGATCGGTGGCAAAAGTTTGATAAAGCCCGTCAATCGCATGCAAAATCAGCTATGGAGACAATTATCAATCAGCCAAAATTATCAAAGGATACAGGAGAAATCATCTCTAAAACTCTTCGAGGATAAGGAATAAAAATTATGACCAATACAGAAGTGAGGATCTACCACAACCCGAGATGCAGCAAAAGCCGAAATGCTCTGGCTATTCTGCAAGACAAAGGGGTCCAGCCCTTAGTTATTGAGTACTTGAAAAACCCAATTAATGCCGATCAGATCTCTTCGATATGCTCAAAACTCGGAATCAAACCAGAGCAATTGATCCGAAAAGGGGAGTCTATATTTAAAGAATATTACTCTGGGGAAAGCCTGAGTGACGCCACCTCAATTCAAGCCATGACCAAACACCCAATCTTAATAGAACGCCCCATCATCGTATGCGGGGAAAAAGCGGCAATCGGTCGACCACCAGAAAATGCACTCCTTGTTTTAGATAATTAGAATGCTCCGGCTCGGAGCATTAAACTTGGTGAGAATTCAGAATATCGGCGTTAGTAGGAAGCGCATTACTGAGTTAGTTACTAAATTAAAGGCACACCCTAAACTTTCAATCCAAGACGTGAGACACCAAGCCGTCAGCTAATTTTGGCTCAAACCAAGTAGATTTAGGTGGCATCACCTGGCCTTGATCCGCAATAGCCATCAACTCCTCGATCTTAGTCGGAAAAAGAGAAAATGCACAGGCCATTTCTTTGGAGTCCACCCGCTTCACCAGTTCTCGAGTCCCTCGAATACCACCCACAAAATCTATTCTCTTATCTTTTCTCAGGTCATGTATGCCAAGAACAGGGCCTAATACTCGATTAGATAGCACACTAACATCGAGAGTTTCAATAGAGTCATCAGATCTCAGCGCGGCGCTTAGCGTCAACACATACCAATGACCATCCAGATACAAACCCATCACTCCCTTTTCCTTTGGGACAACTGGATTATCCGAAGGCTGAACGATAAAGTCCTTATTCAAACACTCTAAAAAATCATTCGGACTTAAACCATTAAGGTCGGCCACCACACGATTGTAGGCAAGGATTTGCATCTGCTCCTGCGGAAAAGCTACCGCGAGGAAATAATCATAACTTTTAGGTCCTATAACAACTTGTGCCTCTCGGCTCATTTTAAGCTTTTGAACTCGCGATGCTGCAGCTGACCTATGATGACCATCAGCAATATAAAGAGCGGGTAAGTCATCAAACAACGCGACAAGTTGGGCTATTTTCTCGGCGGACGAAATCATCCACAACTCATGTCGAACTCCATCTGCATCCAAAACGTCAGAATCAGAATCCCGAGTAGACTCTGACGCAATTATGGCGTCGATGTCTTTTGACGAAGGATATGCGAGCAAAACGGGGCCAGTTTGAACCGAGAGCTCGTCAATCTGACGGACTCGATCATCTTCTTTTTCTGGTCGAGTGAATTCATGCTTGCGAATGCGGTTTTGGTCATAGGCATCGACTGAAGCACTAACCACAAGACCTAACTGACTGACGCCGCGCCCAGTTAATCGGTAGACAAAAAAACAAGCTTCGTCGTCCCGCACTAATACACCCTTATCTACAAGCGACTTTAAATTAACTTTCGCCTTCTCGTACACTTGGGGCGAATAAGGATCTGTACCTTCAGGCAAGTCAATCTCCGGTCTCGAGATATGCAAGAAACTATTAGGCTTGTCCTTCGCTAAAACAACTGCTTCTTTGTAAGACATTACATCATAGGGTGGTGCAGCCACCTCCACTGCCTTACCTGTTCCCGGACGTAGACCTTTAAACGGGCGAATTAAAGTCATGTAATAAAAACCTCAGGCTGGTCATGGCAAATAAAAAGGGCGAACCGAAAGAAATCGGATCGCCCCTAGGTAGGGTCGCTTAAGATAAATGATTATTTACAAGCTTGGTCATTTCAAACATTGACACTTGTTTTTTGCCCCCAAATATTGGTTCTAATTTATCGTCCGCATTTATATTTCTCCTGTTTTTTGCGTCCTGGAGATCATGCTTCTTGATGTAAGCCCATATCTTCTTCGTGACCTCAGTGCGCGGGATTGGCGTAGCGCCGACCACAGCAGCGAGCTCGGCACTTGGCGTCATCGGCTTCATGAAAGCTAGATTAGGTTTCCTTTTTACGGCAGCTTTTTTTGCTACGGGCTTTTT
>DFDI01000118.1 GCA_002367635.1 Betaproteobacteria bacterium UBA3031
AATGCATTTAACGACGCATTCGCTGAAGATCCCGCGATGTAATTGGTATCTAAACGGTCTGCGGCCAGCCCGGTTACATTGATAATCACACCAGACTTTGTTTCACTCATTTGCTTATACACAGCTCGACTGAGGTTGATATACCCAAAAACTTTCAAGTCCCAGGCCTCACGCCACCTGACCTCATCAATAGTCTGCAGATCTCCTCCAGGAATGGATCCTGCGTTATTAACTAAAATATCGATGGGGCCTGCTGCGATTAACAGATGCGGAATATTCTCGGATTTAGATAAATCAAGAGCACTATATGAGATGCGCCCTTGAGCTACCTCATTGAGTTGAGACGTTACATCTTTCAGTCCAATCTCGGAACGAGCAACTAGATGTACATCACACCCTTCAGACAAAAAACCCTTTGCTATCGCTAACCCTATACCCTTCGATGCCCCAGTGACCAGTACGCATTTTCCTTCTAAATTCAAATTCATCACTGACCCCCTATGCTTCTCTGAGTAATAAGACTTGCACTAAAACGATCGAGGCAATCCGAGAACATGTTCCGCCGTGTAAGATAAAATCAAATTAGTCGATATCGGCGCCACTTGGTAGAGCCGGGTTTCTCGAAACTTTCTCTCAATGTCATACTCAGACGCAAATCCAAAACCCCCATGTGTTTGCATGCACACATTAGCAGCCTCCCATGACGCTTTCGCCGCCAAATATTTCGCCATATTTGACTCCGACCCACAGGGAAGTTTTGCATCAAATAATTCACAGGCTTTCCAACGCATAAGGTTTGCCGCCTCGACCTCAATAAACGACTCGGCAATTGGGAATTGAACACCTTGGTTTTTACCGATAGGTCGATCAAAAACAACCCTCTCTTTCGCGTACTGCGTAGCTCGATCAACAAACCAGTAGCCATCACCAATACACTCTGCAGCGATCAACGTTCTCTCAGCGTTGAGACCATCCAAGATGTATCGAAACCCCTTGCCCTCTTCTCCAATCAAATTTTCAACAGGTATTTCTAATTCATCAAAAAACAATTCATTAGTCTCATGATTAACCATATTTTCAATCGGTCGAACAGTCAGGCCGTTGGCTATAGCATGATGCAGATCTACGATAAAAATGGACATCCCTTCAGACTTTTTAGTGACTTCTTGCAGCGGGGTAGTTCTAGCTAACAAAATCATAAGGTCTGAATGCTGTACCCGTGAGATCCAAACCTTTTGGCCATTCACAACATAACGATCACCCTTCTTCACCGCAACCGTCTTGATTTTGGTTGTATCGGTTCCAGTAGTAGGCTCCGTAACCCCCATGGACTGAAGTCTCAGATCACCGCGCGCAATTGCAGGCAGGTATTTCTTTTTCTGTTCGTCGGAGCCATGACGCAGCAGCGTGCCCATGTTGTACATTTGGCCATGGCAAGCACCTGCATTTCCGCCTGAGCGATTAATCTCTTCCATAATCACCGAAGCCTCAGTCAAACCAAGACCGGAACCACCATACTCCTCCGGAATCATCGCTGATAACCACCCCGCCGCCGTTAGTGCGTTAACAAATTCCTCGGGGTAAGTCCTTTTTGAATCAATCAATCGATGATATTCATCGGGAAACTGTCCACAAACCGCGCGAACACCATCTCTAATTTCTTGATACTGATCTTCAACAATACGCATATCTAATTCCGTTCTTAATTGATACAACTCGGTTAGGCCTTACACGTCGCTCGCGCTTCCATCGCAATATGACCTTGGTGATCTGTGGCCCACAAATTGTAAGCGCCTGCCCCTTGTCCCTTACCATGAGTCATAAAATTATGCGTATCGAATAAAGGTTTGACCGCACGAAATTGAAAACCAGTAAGGAATAAATCTTCATTTTGAGACAATAACAGCCGCGCCAAATAGGTTGCCGTCAGCGGCCCATGAAATACCAGACCTGGATAGCCCTCCTCTTCCAAACAGTATTTGCGGTCATAGTGAATTCGATGGCCGTTAAAGGTCAACGCAGAGTATCGAAAGAGCGTCACAGGATCAGGGGAAACCTCCTTCGAAAAATCAGACAACTCATCGGCTGTTTTAAACTTGGCAGAAGGCGCATCTCCTGATACTAGATCACGGTACACAATGTCGTGTTCTTCATCGATTAATACCCCGTCCTCATCTAGAATCTGATGCGCGACTGTTACAAAGACCATTTCTCCACTCCATCCACTTTTGGATACGATATTTTTAATCGTGGATTCCCGACGAATCGCCCGCCCCACCACGAGCGGTCTAGTAAACTCTAATCGCCCACCTGCCCACATACGTCTGGCCAGATCGACAGGGGGTAAAAACCCACCCCGTTCAGGATGTCCATCGTTCCCCAATTCAGAGAAGGGCACCACTGCCGAGAAAAACATCCAATGCCATAAGCTTGGTAACTCCCGACCCATGAGTGAGTCCGGGGCCGTCATGTTAAGGGTCGCATACATCTTTGCAACACGAGACTCATCCACATTATCCTGAGCCGTCTCAGTGCGCCCAATCCAATCGCTATATGAATTCTTAGGATCCATTAAATCAAGGTCTAACGTTCATAACAATAAGTCCATCATCTATTCGTGATGATGAATTATCGTTTTTGTGGTCGTAAAGTGCTCAAGCGCTATAAAACCTTTTTCTCGCCCATGACCACTTTTCTTCATTCCACCAAAAGGCAACTCCACACCACCCCCAGCACCGTAATTATTGATGAATACTTGTCCACAGTTCATACGTTTTGCGACTCGCTGCTGCCGGTTTCCATCCTTCGTCCAAACTGAACCAACTAAGCCGTAATCCGTTGCATTAGCCAGTCTTATGGCATCAAGTTCATCATCAAAAGGTATAGCCGAGAGAACTGGACCAAAAACCTCATCACACGCTAATCGATGATCACGAGGCACATTTCCAAAGAGTGCCGGCTTCACCCAAAAACCATTCTGATCAAGCCCATCAGCAAACACACCCTCAGCGAGCAGTTCGATACCAGACTTGATCGCATCGGTTCTAAATCCGTCAACAAGGGATTGTTGTCGCACGTTCATTACTGGACCACAATCCAGATCCATCTCTGGTGTACCGACTCTTACTTTCGCGAACAACCCTGCAACTTGTGCCATAAATTCGTTGTAGATTTCTTTTTGGACCAATATGCGACTTCCAGCGGAGCATGTTTGTCCCGCGTGTTGAATAATGGCCTTCACAACAGTCGGTAATGCTTTATCTAAATCCGCATCTGCGAATATGAGTTGAGGAGACTTCCCTCCCAACTCTAGCGTGCACCCTACAAAGTGCTTTGCGGTCGCCTGCTGAACCAAGGTACCGACGCGCGGCGAACCCGTAAAACTCATGAAATTAATATGTGGGTGATTCGCCAAAGCCGCCCCGGCACTCTCCCCTAATCCAGCAACGATGTTGAGTGCCCCTGCTGGAAGACCGGCCTCCAGTGCGAGTTGCGACATCAACAACGTGGTCAAACAAGCGTCTTCAGACGGTTTAACCACAGCAGCATTACCAACGGCTAGAGCAGGCCCTACACTCCGCCCAAACTGCTGGGCAGGATAATTCCAAGGAATGATATGGGCAGTTACGCCATATGGCACCCGGTGCACATTGACGCTGTACCCGTCTAAATAAGGAATCACCTGACCATGTAATTTATCGGCAGCGCCGGCATAAAACTCAAAATATCGAGCAGTTGCGGTGATGTCAGCACGACCGGCCGTGATCGGTTTTCCTGTGTCTCGAGATTCAAGACTGGCTAACTCTTCAAAATTCTCCAGAATAAGCTGAGACCAACGGTGCAAAATTCGACTGCGCTCAACTGGGGCCATACGTCCCCAATCGCCATCTAAAGCCATCTGAGCAGCACTGACCGCAGCATTGATATCCGCCTCATCGCTATCGGGTATGGTTGCAAATGTCTTGCCATTACACGGATCGATCATATCCAAGGATCGACCGTTTTGAGCCGACACAAGTTTGCCATTAATCAAGTTTAGATACGATTTATTATCTACTGCTGACATTACTCACTCCACTCTCTTAATATAAAAAATAAGTTTATTACTAGACTCTAAAATCAGAACTGATCAAATAACACCAAAACTTTTGAGCGCATCGATCTCGCTATTACTGTATCCAAATTCGGATAGGATCTTCTCTGAGTGCTCACCTGCCTCTGGGATAGGATCCATCCGAGGCGAAAATTCTTTCGGTACGCCTGGAGGGAGCATCGCCTTTACCGGCCCATTCGATGAGTCGACTAATGTCCACCTATTACGCGCCGCGAGTTGTGCATGATCCCAAACTTGTTGCATTGAGTTCATCGAAGCATTTCCAATTTTTGCGGCATCCAAACGCTCTGTAACCGAAGCTAAAGTCATTTGTGAAAACACTTCAATGATGATCACACGTAGCTCATGACGAAATTCTGATCGCTTTGTGTTTGATGAGAACCGCGAGTCCGTTTTAAGTTCAGGTTGTTGCAGTACTTGATCGCAAAAAATAGCCCATTCGCGCTCATTTTGAAGCCCTAACATAACCGTACTTCCATCACCAATCGTGAATGGTCCGTAAGGGTAAATTGTCGCATGGGCAGCTCCAGCTCTCGCAGGAGGCTCCGCCCCATCGTAAGCGTAGTACAGAGGGAAACTCATCCATTCCGCCATAGTTTCAAGCATTGAAATATCTATACGGCACCCAGTGCCTGTTTTCTGGCGACGAATAATAGCTGCAAGAATATTACTGAATGCATACATTCCGGCAGAAATATCCACGATGGAACATCCTGCTTTAGCGGGCGCGTCCTCCGAACCACTGACGGACAGCAGACCAGACTCGGCTTGGATCAAAAGGTCGTAAGCTTTCTTGTCTCGATAGGGGCCGTCTGATCCATATCCGGAGATATCGCAAACTATCAACTGTGGGTAACGGTCTTTCAATTGCTCGTAAGAAAAGCCCATCCGCTCTGTGGCCCCTGGCGCGAGATTCTGCAACAGCACATCCGCACCTTGTAATAAGGTGAATACCACCTCAAGACCCTTCGGTTGTTTCAGATCAAGCGTGATACTTTCTTTGGAGCGATTCGTCCACACAAAGTGGGATGCCAGACCATTTACCCGGTCATCATAAGCCCGCGTGGGATCCCCGCCACCCGGCCTTTCTATCTTAATTACGCGGGCTCCCAAATCCGCCAACTGCCGAGTGCAGAATGGTCCCGCTATGACATGCTCAAGCGCGACAACTGTTATTCCTTCTAGTGGACGCATATTATGTTATTCCTGACGAATTCAGATTTACGGACAACCTCTAACGCTCAGAAGACGAACGCCTCAGTTAGAGAAGTGGCATTGATCACCAAGCAAAGCTTCTCTAAATCGGTTTTTTAACAGCGCACCATCTCGAGGTGGGAGCACTAGTTCCTCTGATTTAGAATCAACCTTAACTTGAGCAAACATTAAGCCAGAACCGTCCACTTCTTTTTTAAGAGAAGTAAGTTCATTTACGTCCGTAATTATAGAAGAATTTGTAAATCCACACGCAGTTGCGACCGCTGCTAAATCAACGCCAAATCCAGTATGCGTTTTTTGTTTTCCTGTCTCGCCATAAACTTCGTTGTCTAAAACAACAATAGCAAGATTTGTAGGCTGACTCACACCGATCGTGGCAAGTGAATTGAGCCCCATCAATAATTCACCATCTCCAGTGATCACCAACACGCGCTTGGTCGGCTGAGCCAATGCAAGTCCAAGTCCCGTCGCTATTGCTCCTCCCATTCCACCCCACATTGGGAAGTTTAAGGGGTGATCACCAGCCGCCGTGATATCCCAAGCGGGCGCACCTAAACCCGCCACGACAAGAAGATCACCTCTGGGTTGCAATAAATGCTCAACCACCTGTCTACGATTTAATAATGTCATCAGGATCCTTCTGGCAATTTAAGTTTCCACTTAAAGACTGAATCAACGACCAAAAGTTTTTGCACCTAAAACCCTTTGATCAATTAGTACGGCAGTCGGTCTGTAAGTATTGAACGCGAATCGTATGGCACCTTCAGCGCATTTTGCGACTTCATCATTTTCTTGCGCTCGAAACGTTGTCACACCCATCTCTTTCAACACATTCTCTGTGCCCTGACCCATAGGTACTTGCCAAGGATTAAATTCACCCCAATCACCACGCATGGTCACCATCATTGGAAGCGGCACCTGACAAGTGTTCAACATAGAAAGCATATTGATGCAATTGCCGACCCCGCTGGATTGCATTAATAATAAACTTTTTTTTCCACCAAGCCAGGTTCCCATTGCCAAAGCAACGCCTTCCTCCTCCGAAGTCAACCGAACGGTCTGGATACTTTCATACGCCACACATAAATCAATCAACTGAGACAGACCTGCATCGGGGACAAAACTCACGATAGAAATGTCCTGCTCGCAGATCAGATTGAATACCGTGTTGCTCCAGTGGTTTTCAAGGGTCATAGCCAAGGCACCAAAATTTATGTTAAATCTCTATAACGATCTTTCCGACATGCTTGCCAGACTTGAGATGTCTGAACGCGTCGGCAACATTTTCTAAAAGAAAACTCGAATCAATAACGGGTTTAATTCCATGATAGTCGATAGCGCGCACCATGGCTTCAAATTGCAGTCGTGATCCAACCGCGATCCCCTGCACGCGAATGAAAGGACCCAGTAGAGACTTCACAGAAATCGTCGCCTCATGGCCTCCCACGAAACCAATCACCCCAACAAATCCACCAAAACATACTGCCGACAATGATTCAGATAAGGTGTAACCCGTTGTTTCGATAACAATATCTACCCCCCTACCTCCGGTTGCCTCTTTTGCCAGTGCGCCCCAATTGCTGTGCGTTTTATAATTAATCCCGACATCCGCGCCCAACTGCTTCGCTTGGCTAAGCTTTTCATCACTAGATGATGTCAGTATTACTCTGGCTCCAGCCATTTTTGCAAACTGCAACGCAAATAAAGCCACACCACCCGTTCCTTGAACAAGCACCGTATCTCCGGACTTAATTCCGCCCTGCTCAAGAGCATTCCATGCCGTGAGGGCTGCGATTGGAAGCGTTGCACACTCCTTAGAAGTAAGAGAAGCAGCGGCCATAACCGCCTCTTGTTCTGGCACCACAATATACTCTTGCAACACTCCTGAGAGCGGCGCACCAAGCGTCTTTGTCGTGCGCTGCTGCTGCGTCGGCTTTCCGCTATACCACCCTTGCGTATAGACCGGAATTACTCGATCCCCCTCATTAAAACGGGTAACCCCATCTCCAACCTTGACCACCTGCCCCGAACAATCGGAGCACGGGACATATGGCAGATTTAAATGCGGCATGAATTTTTGATCAAGAATTGCCAGATCACGATAATTAAGACTAGCTGCCTCTATCTTGATCAAGACTTCTCCATCCCCCACCGAGGGCATGGCTCTCTCACAAAGACGCAAATCATCAATTGCAAAATCGACAGCTTCTACTGCTCGCATAAGTTCTGACATCTCAAATCCTTTGTATTTAATACCGTTAATTGATCAGGATGGCCGCACTGTTTATGCGCCGCGACCATTTTTGTTTTTTGTCTTAAACCCCAGAATCGGTTTAAAATGAATGTTATCGCAGATCTCTAAAAGATCACTATAAACCAAATAAGAATCGCAAAAGGACGCACTCCATGAAGTCTTACAAAATTGCAGTGATTGCCGGAGACGGCATTGGAAAAGAGGTTATGCCTGAGGGGTTGCGGGTATTAGATGCTGTCGCTCGAAAATACAACTTCGAACTCAAATTCGACAAATTTGATTGGAGCTGCGATAACTACGAAAAACACGGTTGGTGGATGCCACCCTCTTGGCGAGAGGACATCGGAGGACATGACTGTGTTTTCTTTGGCGCGAATGGTTGGCCCGCCGCAGTGCCTGACCACATAGCGTTGTGGGATTCTTTAATTAAATATCGTAGGGAATTTGACCAATACGTAAACTTGCGCCCAGTTAAACTCCTCCCAGGAGTGAAGTGTCCATTAGCCGATCGCAAACCAGGTGACATCGATTATCTGGTTGTTCGTGAGAATACAGAAGGTGAATATTCTTCCATCGGCGGCAGGATGTTCGAAGGCACCGACCGAGAGACCGTCACGCAAACGTCAGTCTTTACGCGAAAAGGTGTAGACCGCATCATGCGATACGCATTCGGATTAGCGGAAAAGCGAGATAGAAAACATGTGACATCAGCTACCAAGTCAAACGGTATTGCGATCACCATGCCCTACTGGGATGAACGCTTTAAAGTAGTGTCGGATGAGCATCCAAACATCACTTCAGACCAATATCACATTGATGGCCTCACGATCCAACTCATTTTAAATCCTCAGCGATTCGATGTTATCGTAGCTTCTAACTTGTTTGGCGATATCATCTCAGACATTGGGCCAGCCACCGCAGGAACCATTGGCATAGCACCATCCGCAAACATTAATCCTGAGCGAAACTTTCCGTCTTTATTTGAACCCGTGCATGGTTCGGCTCCTGATATTTATGGCAAAAACATCTCAAATCCAATCGCTCAAATTTGGTCCGGTGCGATGATGCTAGATCATCTTGGCGAGCACACTGCCGCTAAAGCGATCACCAATAGTATTGAGGCTTGTTTGGTTTCCGGTCCGGTCACTCCTGATCTTGGAGGTTCAGCTGCAACCTCTGATGTCGGAAAAGCGATTGCCAACTCATTTGCGTAAACCTCAAATAATTCAATCTATTTAGAGCATACCGAATGTCTCAATTCCTAAATATTCAAGAAGACGGGCCCATCGTAACCTTGACGATGAATGAGCCAGAAACTCGTAATGCTCTGACGGGTAATACCGCGGCTGATGAGTTTGTCAGCATCTGCAATCAGATTGACTCAAATAAAAAAATTAAAGCCGTCATTATCACGGGAAGTGGGACCGTATTTTCTGCTGGCGGCAACCTAAAAGATATGAAAAAAATGCTCGATGATGATCTATCGAGTGAAGTCATTCGAGAAAGTTATCGTCAAGGCATTCAACGCATCCCATTGGCACTTTATAATCTTGAGGTTCCTACAATTGCCGCAGTCAACGGCCCAGCCATTGGTGCCGGATGTGATTTAGCCTGTATGTGCGATATGCGCATTGGGTCGCACAATGCAAGTTTTGCTGAGAGCTTTGTAAAGGTTGGTATCATTCCGGGAGATGGCGGATCGTGGTTCCTACCTCGAGTTGTGGGTATGTCGAAAGCAGCAGAGATGAGTTTTACGGGCGATAGAGTTGATGCTGAAGAGGCCCTAAAGATTGGTCTAATTTCTCTATTAACAACCCCGGAAACACTACTTACAGAGGCTAACTCGCTCGCTGAACGCATATCGGCAAATCCCAGTCTAGTCCTTAGAATGACTAAGAAGCTCTTAAGGGAGGGGCAAAGACAGGACTTAGCCAGCTTGCTCGAGCTTTCAGCCAATCTTCAATCCATTGCTCACAAAACCGCCGATCACCATGAGGCCGTACATGCTTTTCTAGAAAAAAGAAAACCGAAATTTCAGTGATCGCTCGCCACGGAACAACCAGAGAATCAAGCTCAATACAATTAGCTCTTAGTTTTCTTGGACAGATAGGCATCCATCGTTGTAGGATACTTGACCAATTTAAAATTGGAATTATTCCGGCTTCAAAGTAGACAGTCACCAAAAGCGACTAACGAATCTTTGCCAGCCAGTTATAACTATAAATAGAGGAAAATATCATGTCTGATTTCCGATTAGAACATGCCAACATCCCATCTGAAAAACCGCATGATATGGCGAAATGGTACGCTGAAACTTTTGAATTATCAGCAGATCAACATGTGGTCAGAGGTGATGGGGTCTTAATAGCGTTCCAACAAGGCACCCCCATCAACCAACCTTCAATGCTTCATTTCGGATTTAAAGTCAGAAATATGGCCAAACTGCATGAATGGAGAGACCGGTTCGACA
>DFDI01000020.1:0-24152 GCA_002367635.1 Betaproteobacteria bacterium UBA3031
ATATCTCGCAAAACGTCTTTTTTAATCAAGGTGCCTGTCGGATTAGAAGGGCTGGCGACCATAACCCCCACGGTTCTCTCCGTCCAATACCGCTCGACCAACTCTGCAGTTAACTGATAATCAGTATCGGGGCCAACAGGAATCAATGTGGATCGGCCCTCCATAGCCGAGACGAAATGGCGATTACACGGGTAGCTTGGATCCGGCATGAGAATTTCATCTCCTGGCGACAAAAGCACACCCATGGTGAGCAGTAACGCGCCAGATGACCCCGTTGTGACCGCAATACGTTTTTTAGAAATATCGAGACCGTATCTGTCTCGGTACCATTGAGATATTGCTGAGCGCAACTCATCACTGCCAAGCGAAGGTAAGTAACGCATACGGTCCGCGCGGAGCGAACGAACCGCCTCATCAACAATCAGATGAGGCGTTGCGAAATCAGGCTCACCAACCGCCAGATTCACTATATCCACTCCTGCGGCCTGAAGTTCCATGGCACGCGTGATGACGCCCACCACATAAAACGGCTCGATATGCCCTAACCTTGATGCTTTTTTTAACTGTGATTCATTGCCCAAAGCCTTCGCATGGTCCATATTCATCATCTTTTCACTTCAAATATATAATTGTACTCGTCGATAGCACTAATCTAAGATTCGAACACATATTGTTCTATTTTTCTGGGGAAAAGAATGCGAATAGCAGTGATTGGCGCCGGGGGCGTTGGAGGTTATTTTGGTGCGCGGCTTAGCGAGGCTGGGGAAGATGTTGTATTTGTGGCTCGAGGTGCGCATTTAGATGCGATGAAGCGCCAAGGCCTAAAAGTCTACTCAGCCCTCGGCGACATGCACTTGACTAACGTCCAATGTACCGATAACACACACGAAATAGGACCCGTAGATATCGTAATGATCGCAGTGAAATTATGGGCTACTGATGAAGCCATACAGGCTGCCAAACCTCTACTGAAGGCTAAAACGGGGATCATCTCACTTCAAAACGGAATCTTAGCGGAAGACAAATTAAAAGAAACCTACCCTGAAAAATATGTCATGGGCGGAGTCGCCAACATTGCCGCATTAATAGAAGAGCCAGGGGTCATTCGACATAACGGAAACATGGCGAGTCTGATTTTTGGGGAGCTGGACAACTCCACATCAGAACGAGCGCAATTGTTGTTTAACTCTTGTCAGGCCGCGAATATCAAAGTCGAGATACCCAAAGATATTAATCTTGCAATTTGGGAAAAATATATACGTTTAGTCACTATGTCAGCCATGACGACGCTATGCAGAATGCCCATTGGCCCAATACGGAATGACACCGAGACAAGAAATCTACTCGTTCAAATACTCTCAGAAATTATCGAAGTCGCCAAAGCTAAGGGGCTAACATTTGGGGGCAACGTTGTTAACGATCAGTTATCCATCATCGACGGTTATCCGCCGAGCATGGTCGCGTCAATGTGTGGTGATTTACGACGAGGATACCGACTCGAAGTGCCTTGGTTCTCAGGGACGGTAGCAAAACTCGGAGAGTCACTCAACATCCCGACTCCTGCGAATGCATTCGTCTATACAGCATTGAAACTCTTTGAAGATGGAAAACCCGAAGAAGCTCAAACTTAAGTCCTAATACAAATTTAAAAGTCGAAAGAGGAGATAACCATGCCCATTACGATCACAGGGTTCCGAGCTCGAGCCGTAGCCGCCCCAATCAAATACCCACCTCGTCCTGCGAGTGGTGTGATCGATACAGCCGCCCTTGTTCTCATCGACATAGAAACTAATGAAGGGATCACGGGACACACGTACTTATTCACTTTCTCCAAAAGCATGCTCAAGCCGACTGTGGACTGCTTTAATGCCGTTTGCGAGCTTATCGTCGGAGACACCGTGTCTCCCTTGGATATTGAAAGCAAACTCAGGAGACACTTCACTTTATATGATACCCACGGGATTTTAGGTTGCGTACTTGCAGGCATTGACATGGCGGCTTGGGACATCCTCGCAAAAAGCCAAGAGCTTCCGCTGGCCGCCGCACTTGGCGGTACTCCAACCTCAATCAAAGCCTATAACAGCTGTGGGCTTTGGACCAATGAAACTGCAGACACTCTGCCAAAATTAGCACAGGAACTCATCAGCAGCGGCGATTACAAAGCTGTAAAAATGCGGATTGGACGACCTGACTTCAACTTAGATCTTGACGCCATTCGATCTGTCAAAAAAGAAATTGGCGATGACATTGGCCTAATGGCTGACTTTAATCAATCACTCTCATTGAATGAAGCCATAAAACGTTGTCAAGCACTTGATGATGAGGGCCTTTACTGGATCGAAGATCCAATTCGTCATGATGACTACGAAGGTTGCGCGAAAATCCGCGTATCGATTAACACCCCGATTCAAATCGGAGAAAACCTACTAAACTCATTAGAGATGAAAAAAGCAATTGATGCAGAGGCAGGGGATTTTTATATGCCTGATGTGCAAAGAATCGGGGGCGTCACCGGATGGCTAAGAGCGGCAGCCCTAGCCCAAGCAAACGCTTTAGACCTCTCCAGTCATTTATTCCCAGAAATTAGTTGTCACCTACTTTCTATATCACCCACACGACATTGGCTCGAATACATGGACTGGGGAGCCAGTGTGGTTCAAGAGCCTCTCAAAATTATCAATGGAATGGCAATAACGCCGGACCGACCAGGGATCGGGATCTCATGGGACGAAAAAGCCGTCGAGCACTATTTGGTCCTTTGAAATAAACTAACAAAATGAGCATCCAAATTTTTGGTATCAAAAACTGCAGTACGATGAAAAAAGCCATGAATTGGCTTTCTTTAAACGGGGTGGAGTACGATCTTCACGACTACAAAAAAGAAGGGGTCAATGAAGCATGGCTCAAGGCTTGGTGTAAGTTGGCGTCCTGGGACTCCCTACTCAACACTCGGGGTACCACTTGGCGTAAACTAAATGATGGCGAACGTGCCAACGTTGACGAAAAAAAAGCATGTGAACTAATGAAACAATATCCTTCATTAGTAAAAAGACCGGTTTTGGTTGATGACTCTGGGCAGGTTCACATTGGATTTTCTGAGGCTCAATACCAACAGATGAAGTTCGCACGTAAAAACTAACTCACAACTCGATTACAGGTTTAATAAAACATGGCTCTTCCAGAAAAATATTCACAGACCATACTCGATAAATTATCCAGTTTGCTCAACGATCGGGTTTCAACCAATCCATCGGTTAGAGACACACACGGAAAAGATGAATCGTGGCACCATCCACATCGACCTGACGTCGTGGTTTTCCCAAAAACGACAGAAGAAGTTTCAGAAATTGTAAAGATATGTTCTGAATTCGAAATTCCCGTTATTGCCTATGGAACAGGCACGAGCCTCGAAGGCAATGTCATTCCGCATAACGGGGGCATCGTCGTCGACCTCATGCACATGGATCAAGTATTACGTGTCAATGCCGAGGACTTGGATTGTACTGTGCAGGCAAGAGTGACTCGGAAGCAACTGAATGAATTCATTAGAGACCAAGGCCTATTTTTCCCAATTGACCCTGGCGCGGACGCTTCTTTAGGCGGCATGGCGGCCACTC
Source organism: Betaproteobacteria bacterium UBA3031 (assembly GCA_002367635.1). Classification (GTDB taxonomy): domain Bacteria; phylum Pseudomonadota; class Gammaproteobacteria; order Burkholderiales; family Eutrophovitaceae; genus Eutrophovita. The sequence goes on from DFDI01000020.1 coordinate 3,618, forward strand.
GGGCATCAGGAACGAACGCTGTTCGATATGGGACGATGCGAGAAAACGTATTAGCGCTCACCGTCGTCCTAGCAGACGGACGTATTATTCGCACATCAAGAAGAGCGCGTAAGTCTGCTGCCGGCTATGATTTAACTCGACTGTTTGTTGGCTCCGAAGGAACCCTTGGGATTATTACAGAAGTTACTTTAAAGCTCTACGGAATCCCCGAAGCCATGGCAGCAGCCGTCTGCTCTTTTGATTCACTTGAGGGCGCAATTGATACCGTGATACAAACGATACAACTAGGTGTCCCCATCGCTAGAATTGAATTACTGGATGATGTTCAAATGGGTGCGGTTAACGCTTTTTCAAAGCTCGACTATCCAGTGAAAGATACCTTATTTCTAGAATTTCACGGCAGTGAAGCTGGTGTTCAGGAGCAAGCAGAAACGGTGCAGGCCATTGCCGCAGAGAACTCTGGCGGAGAATTCAAATGGGCTACCAAACCAGAAGATAGAAATAAATTATGGGCAGCACGGCACGACGTTACTTATGCCACTAAAGCCCTACGACCCGGAGCTGAAGTGTGGGCAACCGATGTCTGCGTCCCCATTTCACGACTTGCCGAATGCATTTTAGAAACCAAAAAAGATCTAGCCGATAGCTTTTTGATAGCACCACTTGTCGGCCACGCTGGGGATGGGAATTTTCATCTTGGCTTCGTGATTAAGCGAGAAGAGGAACACGAACTCAAAGAAGCAGAAAGATTGAACGACCGATTAGTCATGCGCGCTATTGGTATGGACGGCACCTGCACCGGAGAGCATGGCATTGGGCTTGGGAAGATGAAATTTTTAACCGCGGAACACGGTGAAGCTGTGTCTGTCATGCGTAGTATTAAAAAGGCACTAGACCCAAAAAACATCATGAACCCCGGAAAAATTTTCACCATATAACACACTAAATCTGCCGCTTTGGACTCGCTGACTCAAATTGCTCTTGGAGCTACTGTCGGCGCAATATGCGTATCCCCAAAAGATAAGCGTCGCGCGGCGGTAGTCGGTGCTGTGCTGGGCACACTGCCAGACCTAGATGTGCTGATACGTTACGCTGACCCCATCGACAATTTCATTAAGCATCGAGGATTCAGTCACTCTTTTCTCGTACTGGTTACGCTATCGCTATTAATTTGGTTTATTGCCAGGAAGCTCACCAATTGCGTCTCAAGCGACCCCTATACTTGGTTAGCCTCAATCACACTCGCTCTGGTAACGCATCCGATTTTAGATGCCCATACCGTGTACGGCACACAGCTACTTTGGCCTCTCGATACGCCACCGGTAATGTGGTCCACAATTTTTATTATCGATCCGGCGTACACGCTTCCACTCGTCCTCTCGACAGTTTTCGTGATATGGGCACCCCGATGGAAACACATCCAAACAACGCTGGTGATAGGACTTCTAATAAGCTCCGGATATCTAGCTTGGTCGTGGGTAGGAAAAATCGTAGTCAATCACAAGCTGGCCTCGGCGCTAAACCTGAACACCACTGAGGCACAAAAATACTTTACCGTCCCCACCCCCTTTAATACGTTACTGTGGCGCGTCGTTGTGATGAATGCCGAAGGATATCAAGAGGGGTTTTACTCCTTGAGGAAGCCTAATCAAGAGATCATTTTTCGACAAGTAGATGTCGACCCAGAAGCGCAAGATCTGGTATCTACATACGTAAGTTATAAAAAGCTCCAATGGTTTTCACACGGTTTTCTTAAAACGGAGATCATCGAAGATCATGTGATAATCAGCGACTTACGTATGGGATCGGAGCCAGATTATGTTTTTCGTTTCGCAATTGGTGCTAAGGCTTCTGGCGCATGGCTGCCGATCACACCTTTAAAAAAAGGAACACGTTACGACCGGGAGCGACTAAAAGAAATATTCGAAATGCTTTAACTCTGATCTCTATGCATTAACTAGTCCCCACCAGCTGGATGTTTATTTTTATGCGCACCATCGCAAAACGGTTTCATCTGCGAATAGCCGCATCGACACAGCTTCACTCGATCCCCCTCCCAACTCGCAAGGTTTTCATCGACGATAGATACTGGTCCAGTTATATAAAAAGGTCCGCCCCCTATCGCCTTCACAAGTATGGCCCCATCTAACGGAACAATATTCTCGTTCCTGACTTTATATTCGATGTTGAGGTGATCATCTGTTGTAAACAGAAACGAATTATGAGATCGATCACAAAATGGAATGCTACTCGTCTTACCACAACGGCATAAACTCAATGGAACACCTCCCAACTTGCGAGACACCTCATGCTCGTCACGATAGGTAAATAGTCCATCAAAAGATAAGGGGCCATCTCTAATGACTTTAATTTTCAACATGAATGATGAAGGTATAACTAGTGCGCAGTCCAGCCACCATCGATAGCGTACGCAGACCCTGTAATCGATGAGGCTTGATCGGATGCAAGAAAAAGCGCCAAAGCGGCGACTTGATCTATTTGCACAAATTTTCGAGTAGGCTGCCGTTCAAGTATTAAATTTCGAACCACCTCGTCTTCGGGCATCGACTTGTCACGCGACAACGCTTCAACTTGCGCCTTAACAAGAGGGGTTTCCACCCAACCTGGGCAAATAGCATTGCAAGTCACCCCGGACTCCGCCACTTCAAGAGCCACCGTCTTAGTAAGGCCTACCAATCCATGTTTGGCCGCCACATAAGCCGATTTATTTGGTGACGCAATCAGGCCATGGGCTGACGCAATATTAATAATCCGACCAAAGCCATGATTGCGCATGCCTGGAAGAATCAATCTCGTCATGTGAAAGGCCGACGATAAATTAACAGCTAACACCAAATCCCATTTATCAGTTGGGAAATCTTCAACACATGAAACATGCTGAACTCCGGCATTGTTAACCAATACGTCGATGGTACCCAACGCCTCTTTCGCATCATGCACATAGCGCTCAATCTCATCCGGCTTAGACATATCAGCATTCGAATAAAACACTCGGGCACCAGAGTTTTCCCTTAGATCGCCTTCGATCTTTTGGATATCGTCTTGGCTACCAAATCCGTTAAGACCAATGTCATATCCGTTCGATGCAAATGTCCTAGCAATTCCTAGGCCAATGCCTGAAGTAGAACCTGTAACAATCACGACCTTTCGTCTATTCATACCTTGTCTCATTCAAAATATCTCCAACAAAGTGAACAATTGCCTCTAAGGTAGCCGTAGGTTGGGCTGCATGCGGCGAATGCCCACAATCTTCTAAAATTACTCGCTGAGTCGGTGCCGGTGATAACTTCTCAATGACTTCAATTTGAGCCAACGTACCATAAGGGTCATTATCACTTTGAATAAGTAACGATTCACAATTTATACGCTCAACGTATGTTTCGATATTCCAACTTTTAAATTGAGGCGATAACCAAATATCATTCCACCCCCAAAAAGCCGATTCAACATTATCGTGATAGCGACCTAATTTCTGTGGCAACTCCGTTTTTTCGAAAGCTAATCGAGCCTGCTGAATACTTTGCACCGTCAACTCCTCTACAAACACGTGAGGAGCCATTAACACCAAACCGTTAACGTCATGTCCACCGCCATTATGAATAAGCGCAATGGAAGCTCCATCGCTGTGCCCAACCAATATGGGCGACGCGACTCCAATATGCTTTAAAAACTTAGGCAAAATATTCAATGCTTCATCATGCATATATTCCACTGACCGCTTTTCGGAGAGAGGTGTGGACCTACCATAGCCATATCTCGAATATATGAAAACACGACATCCCGTTGCTTTCGCAAGGTCCTCAGGGAAGCTCTTCCATAAGCCAATAGAACCAAGACCTTCATGCAACATAACAAGTGCGTCTGTTGTCAAAGTCGCATCATCAGGCTCGATACATCTATACTCCAGTCGCTTATCATCGATATCAAAGACACTATCCGTAATTCTCATGACTGTAGTTCTTTCAAAAAAATTTACCGACTGATTGGAAACCTTAAATTCCCAACCAACTTTTAAGTTCTTTGGGCTGCTCAATTAGCTTCGACGGAGAGTCATCAAACACAACTCCACCTTTAACCATTACGACACTTCGATTCGATATTTTTGAGAGCGCCTTAAAATTCTTGTCGACAATTAAAGTTGAAATGCCAGACCTTTTAACGATCCCGATTATGCTCCAGATATCTTGGGCAATTAGCGGCGCTAGCCCCTCTGTCGCCTCATCCAATATCAATAAATCAGGGTTGGTTAGCAATGCTCTACCGATACTTAACATCTGTTGCTCCCCCCCGGAGAGCTGCTGTCCGCCATAAATCAAACGCTCTTTAAGTCGCGGAAAACTATCAAGCACTCGATCATAGGTCCACTCCATTCGGCCCTCAAACCCCGGTCGCGCAGCTAACAGCAAGTTCTCTTTAACAGACAAGTTTTTGAAAATACCACGCCCTTCTGGAACATACGCAATGCCCCTACGAGCGAGTACGTGGGTAGCTAAGGATTTAATATCCTGCCCTCGAAACCGAATAGAGCCAGAAGTAGCCGGCACCAAACCCATAAGACATTTAATGAGTGTCGTTTTGCCCATTCCATTACGACCCATCAACGCTACTGTTTCACCACGTTTAATGTCCAAGCTCACACCATGGAGTACATGGCTCAATCCGTAATGAGAGTGCAGATCTGTGACATTTACTAGCGCATCAGTCACTAAAATCCTCTCCTAGATAGGCGGCTTGAACCCGGGCACTAGAACGAATATCTTGAGGTACCCCAGCTTCAATCACTTGGCCATTTAACATCACTGTCAGCGTGTCCGCTAAGGCGAACACCGCATCCATATCATGCTCAACCAATATAACTGCAAATTCGGATCGAATACTTCGAAGTAATTCCACAATCCTTAAGGACTCTTCCGCCCCCATCCCCGCTAAAGGCTCATCCAGAAGTAACACCTTTGGGTTTGTTGCAAGGGCTAAGGCAATTTCAACCTGCCGCTGTTCCCCATGAGACAACTGACTGACTTTTTTGTGCACAACTGATTCAAGCCCCACTCGCTCCAAGACACGCTTAGTGCCAACCTCAACTTCGGGATACGCGCTGACGGCTCCCAAAAACCGCATAGAAATTTCAAAGCGAGACTGAACGGCAATATTACAATTCTCAGCGACGGTCAGGCTAGGATAAATATTACTGCGCTGATAACTCCGACCCACCCCTAGCAGACTCATCTGAGACGATCCAGAGCCCGTAACATCGAGCCCATCAATTAATATTTTTCCACTTGTTGGCTTCAAGTCACCCGACAACAAATTTATTAATGTACTTTTCCCTGCTCCATTAGGGCCGATCACAGCGTGAATCACTCCACGCTCGCAAGAAAGTGAGACATCCGAAACCGCCGTCAAACCGGCAAAGCATTTTGTCAAACCTCTAGCCTCAATCACTGATCTCATGTTTCAGATCTCTTTTTTGGGAAGTTCAATCCAGCTAAGCCATTTGGAAAGAACAACGCAACCAAAACCACCACGATTCCGGTTAACAGTTGCCAATGCTTAGTTGCGACCTGAAAGATTTCCTCAACAAGCATAAGTGTCGTTGTGCCGAGTACAGGCCCTAATATCGACCCTTTACCGCCTAGAATAACCATCATAAGAGCGTGCCCTGATGCATGCCACCCAACCATTTCTGGGTTAACAACACCAAACTGAACCGCAGCTAAAAACCCACTGATAGCCGCAATCATGCTCGCAATGACAAAACACACCAACTTGAATTTATAAGTGTGGTATCCGAGAGCCTTGGTTCTATGTTCATTAACACGAATTCCCGAGATAACCCGGCCAAAGGGTGAGTTCATAATTCTCTTGATCAACATTAAAACCAAACATACAAGTATTAACGCGAGATAATAAAAATGGCTCACATTAGATAGGTCAAGTTGCCACCAATCAAACAGATTGAAACCCGGTCGGTCGTGGATGTAGATGCCATCAGAGCCACCTGCAAAAGCCGTGTCGTGTAAGAAATAAAATAACATTTCACCAAGAGCTAATGTAGCCATGATGAAAAATATGCCTTTTGTGCGCAACACTAAAGCCCCAAATACGGCACCTAGCGCTCCGACACACAGCACACTAGCCAGCAGCGCTACAAATAAATTCATTGATGTCCCGATGGGACTAAAAAGAGCAAGGACGTAGCCCGAAGAACCAAAAAATGCCGCGTGTCCTAAACTCACTAATCCAGTGAAGCCCACCAACAAATTAAGACTACTCACAAATATAATCATGATCAAAATCTTCGAGACGAATTGAATGTAAAAACGTTCGCCAAAGACTGGGAGTAAGATTAGCATCACGAGAAGTGCAGCCAAAAGAGCATTTTTAAATATAATGTTCAATCAATGCTCCCTGCCGAATAGACCTTGAGGACGTAACATCAGTATCAACGCCATCAGTGCAAAAATACTCATTCCCGACATTTCCGGAAAAATGTTTACTCCAAAAATATCCAAATGAATTACTTTTCCAAAGGTATCTATCAACCCGACCAATAAAGCCGCGATCATTGCCCCCTTGATCGAGCCTAAACCACCAATAACGACGACCACAAAACTAACAATCAGTACTTGGCTACCCATGCCTGGAAATACTGACGAAATGGGAGCGGATATCATCCCTGAAAAAGCGGCTAGTGAGACGCCTAGCGCAAATATAAATCGGTAGACCAATCCGATATTTATACCTAGAGATTTTGTCATTTCTCGATCAGATTCTCCGGCACGAATCATCATGCCCAGTCGAGTATGTTGTATGCCCAAAAACATCAGTATCGCGATAACGATACAAACACCGGACAACCAAAGACGATAGATCGGGTAGGCTAAATTTTCCGTTAATTGTATTGAGCCACTCAAGAGTTCCGGAATAGGAACACTATGCACATCATCTCCCCAGATCATGCTTCTCAACTCAGAAAAAATAAGTATTAACCCATACGTAACTAATACTTGCTGGAGATGGTCTCGGTCATACAAAAACCTTATAAAAAGCCACTCTAAAACCAACCCGAGTAGCAACGCGACCGTGACACCAACGATGAGCCCAATCCAAAAACTTCCAACCCACCCCATTAATGACCAGGCTAAGTAAGCCCCAATCATATAAAAACTACCATGAGCAATATTGATTACGCCCATAATGCCAAATATCAACGTCAAACCACTGGCCACCAAAAATAAAAGTAGGCCATATTGAATGCCATTCATGGCTTGTATCAGAACTGTAGCCGCATCCATTCGAATTCCTAACTCAAAACACTTGAGAGATCTTCAAGCATATCGTCAACAGCTCCTGACTCAAGCAATTGTTTCGTAGTTATCAAATTCTCATCAGGCCGACGCATTGCTCTAAGCGCTGCTCGCGGTAATACTTGAACTGACCCCGCCGATAGCATACTCATGCGTGAGGCCGCAGCAGATAATGCAGCAAAAATCCCCCCTCCCGAAGAACCTATCACCAAAACATGAACATTAACTCCGCTCAAATGTTTTAGTCTCACGCCCAGGGCCAATGTCGCAAGGTACTCTGACAAGATCAACGTTTCATCGATCAGGCTGGGGGAATGGCTGGGGCAATCGATAAAAATATTAATGTTTGAGATTGAATTGGGCAAAGCATCAATGGCTTTTACTAAATCATAAATACTCTCAGCATCCGCAAACGAATCCGTCACTAATGCGTAAGCGGCTGTTGCAGAGCCAACCTGAGTATCCTGCGTGAATAATGAAGCTCTCACAGACCAGGAATTCCCGCAGCCGAACTTACTCTTGTCGATTGACGGATGAATAGACTCTTTAGCGGTAAACCTATCAGAAGGTATAACTCCATTTTCCGCAAATCTACGCTCCAGATTAAGCAGAGATTGATTGATAGACGGCCCTAGATTGTCAGAGGACGATAACAACCGCTGGATGCCCCGTCGGTAACCTTCTGCGTCGTCTTCAACCAATTGAAATCGATCCGATGTAGCAGCACGACTCTTCCCACTCAAAACCAACCTAACCTGATCAGTCGTTACATCATCACCTTCGACGTATTGATTCAAGGCTTGGATCAGCCTGGGGCCAGACATCGAAATTTGCGACTGCGCATTCACCAACACACCGTCACTAACCGCCGCAAGCATGCTGCCGCCTCCATAGCATTGCTGGGTCACTAAGGATAAAACTTGCAAGCCTCTCACTTTTGCATCCATTAAGTCTCTAAAGACGAACCGAAAAGCTCCTAGGCTATTAGCACCTTCCGGCACTCGAACGCCTCCAGTATTGAGCATCATAATCAGCGGCAAGGTCATTTGGTCGGCTGTCGTTATAGCAACTCGCAGCTGATGCGCTTCCGACGGACCAATGGACCCTCCGGCAATATTAAAATCAAACGCAACAATCACGGCAGACTTTGCGTCAAGCGTCCCACGAACAACACGCAAGTCCCCCCCCGAATCGCATTCGAGGTCAACGCACCGGTCAAAGAGCACATCTATCTGATGAGCTAAATCAAGTTGAGAAAAAACCATACATTCACGCCAAGGCCAAACATACTAGGAAATGAGATGCGACCAGCAGCATTACTACCCATTGAAATGACATCCGAGACAAACCTTACTGGTCCGCTTCTAGTTTTGATAATCAGTGCTATCTAAAATTTAAAGGCTACAACCGACACCTGGATCCTCTAAATTTTCCCATGCCGTACCAATCACGGTATTGATACCGTTTTCCACTCTCAAAGTATAAAAATTTTGTATGGGGTTGTGAAACTTCGACATCCTCCAAAGCCCACGTGGGCTGTCAATCTCGGCATCCTCCATGGCCTTAATCGCCCGGGTCTTTTGAGATAAGTCACCGGAAGTTTCCTTGAGGGCCTTGATCAACAAAAGGCCAGCGTCATAGCCCTGAACCGCATAAACGTCGGCCTCTTCATTGTATGCTGTTCGGTAAGCTTCTCGGAACTCGAGATTCTTAACATTTTGAAGTCCGTCAGCATAGTGGAGCGTTGTTATAATACCCTCTGCAGCCTCACCCTGAGCCTCAAGCACGCCTTCGGTCAAGAAGCCGGATCCGTAAAGCGGAATTGAAGACTTGAGTCCTGCTGCTGCGTAATCCTTAACAAACTTTACCGCTCCGCCTCCAGCAAAAAAACAAGCTACCGCATCAGGTTTTAAAGAAGCTATTTCGGTAAGAATCGCTTGGAATTCAACGTTAGGGAATGGCACGAATAATTCCTTAATGACTTCACCACCCGCAGCTTCAAATCCCTCTCGAAATGAACCTAGTGCCTCTTCCCCTGCACCGTACTTCCAAGTCACGAATACAGATTTTTTATGTCCATTCTCAACCATGACTTTACCCAACGGGTGAGTGGGTTGCCAATTAGAGAATGAGGTACGAAATACATTGGGCGCACACATTGAACCCGTAGCTGCGTTCGCTCCAGCGTTAGGAATGATCACTAAAGTTCCAGTTTCCTTTGCTACTTTGATCATTCCCATAGCTACGCCAGAATGCACGGTGCCGATGACTACATCGACGTTATCCCGCGTCATAATCTTATTCGCGTAATCAGTCGCCTTTGCAGGATTTGATTCATCATCAACGGTAAAAAAATCGATCGATTTTCCATAGGGTTTCTCCCCCAGATCAGCTAAAGCCAATCTAAATCCATTCTCAATGGCCGTCCCAAGCTTCGCGTATGTCCCTGTATAAGGAAGCATGAATCCCACGCGAATGGCGTTATTGGTTTTGTTACACCCAGCTAGTGACAAAAAAGATAAGCCAGCTAAAGCCGAAGCTCCAGCCATAAATTCACGACGGTTACTGATTGACATCTTGCCCCCTTTTAATTTTTATTGTGCTCATGTTTTTTTTGACGCAACCTAAACCGTTGGATTTTACCAGTCGCGGTCTTTGGTAATTCTTCCACGAACTCAATCCACCTCGGATACTTAAATGGGGCTAGCTGAGATTTAACATAGCTTTTCAATTCCTCAACAAGTGATTGGTTGGCATCTGAACCACTGACCAACACTATGAACGCTCGCGGCTTGGTAAGCTTATCGTCGTCTTCATCCCCGACTATAGCCGCTTCTAGCACCGCAGGGTGCGACATTAAAACCGCCTCGACCTCAAAGGGCGAAACGTACAAACCGCTCACTTTGAGCATATCGTCTGATCGTCCACTGTAAGTATAAAACCCTTGCTCATCACAACTATACTTGTCTCCCGCTCGGGTCCACTCCCCACAAAAAGTCTCTTTAGATTTCTGCCTTTGATTCCAATATAAATTTGCTGCCGACGGCCCCTTAATTTGGAGCTCCCCAAGCTCCCCAATAGGGACATCTAGACCATCTTCGCCCACTAACCGTATTTCATACCCTGGGACGGGTTTGCCAGTGGTCCCGTATCGCACGTCTCCTGGTCGATTGGATAAAAAGATGTGCAGCATTTCAGTTGATCCAATTCCATCTAATATTTCACTGCCAAAATGAGACGTCCAGCGTTTTCCAATTTGTGGGGGGAGTGCCTCACCGGCCGAGGTCGCTACGCGAACTGAAACTTCATCCCGGCTCGGCAAATCACCACTTGCTAACATCGCTCCGAATAACGTTGGCACCCCATAAAATATTGTAGGTTGGTGATCCTTAATTCTTTTAAACACGGAATCAGGAGTGGGCCTTTCTGACATTAAAACCGTTGTGGCCCCGACAGAGAGCGGGAATGTCAAACCATTTCCCAACCCATATGCAAAGAACAATTTAGCAGCAGAAAATACAATATCGTCTTCCTTTATCCCCAAAATTGGTTTGGCGTAGAGCTCGGCCGTATAAATCATGCTTGAGTGGACGTGGACTGTCCCCTTAGGCGCACCAGTTGAGCCAGATGAATAAAGCCAAAAACAAACATCATCACATGACGTGATCGCAGGCTCACAATCCTTGCTCGCTTGGCTTTGGAGACTTTGTAAGTGATGATATTCTGAGTTCGAGTCTCCTGAAACGATAACGTGTTCGAGATACTCGGACTCTGTAATCGCGTTACCCAATTTTTCCAATAACGATGAGCTCACAATCAGCGCCTTCGCCCGACTATCCTCCATCATGAATTCGTAATCGTCTGGGGTCAGCAGCGTATTGACTGCAACAGGTATGATTCCTGCTTTTATAGCGCCAAGAAATACTGATGGAAAATCGATGGTGTCAGAGTGCACAATCATCACTCGATCCTCTATCTTCAAGCCTAGTTTTTGTAACGCGTTCGCTGAACGGTTTACGCGTGCGCACAACTCTTCATATGTATAACGTCCATCATCATCAATATAGGCAATTTTTGCCGCTCGACCCTCTACAATATTTCTCTCAAGCAAATCGTGTGCCGCGTTGAACAGTCGAGGCATATTGATGGTCGGAGGGCTCGTTGAGTGATCGGCCGTATAAAACTTCAAATTGCTAGTCTTGCTTTTTGGCACACTGGTTCGCTTCACTGTGGATTATTAATTGGATTATCTTTGCTCAATCAGCTGACATAACTCGGTCGCACAATTCCAACCATCCTTCAGACCAATCAGCCGCCTCCTCCTCTGGCATTGTGCCAGAGCTGGCGTCATGCATCAGTATATCCCCGATACGCTCAGCCCCGCACTCTTGTAAAACTTCATCAAATCGTTTCCCACCGAAACAAAATGTTTCCGCATAGGTTCGGTCGCCTAGAGCAATCAACCCATAACGTATTTTTTTCAAATTGGGCTTCGAGCTTATAAGGCTCTCTATAAAGGCCCTAGCATTATCAGGTACATCACCTTGTCCATAAGTTGATGTACATATTAAATATATGCCGTCCGAACCAAAGATATCCGGGGTTAGCTTATCCATGTCCACGGTTTCGACTTGAATCCCCTCCCCATCAAATCTCAACTCTAACTCCTGCCCTACTAACTGAGCGTTACCGGTCATGGTACCAATCAGGATTGTGATCTGCTTCGTCATCTCTTGTGTTCCAAGCTCATATGATAATATGCAATATATTGCACTTAATTTAACATTTATTGCCTTATTATACAGATACAGAAAAACGTAGTATCATTCCTGATAATTTATAAAAACAAGAAATATAGTTCCTTATGTAAGGAACTCGATGGCAGTAAGCGAGTCCATATTTGAACCGTTAACTTGAATAATTAAAGAATCAGGAAGGCTAAAGCTATGCTTGAAACAGTTCAGAGCAATGGAATCGACCGTGAATCATCCGATAAACGAAAAACTCGAGAATCAACAAACACTGAATTCTTAGAATTAGTAGGTTCGAGAATCAAAAAGATTAGAAAAGAAAAAAAAATTACCCGAAAGCTACTATCTGAACAGTCTGGTGTATCAGAACGATACCTAGCCCTACTTGAATCGGGCAAAGGGAATGTGTCCATTGCTCTGCTTCGTCAGGTAGCTCAGTCTCTTGATGTCGAGCCAGAGATCCTCGTATCAAATTCGGCACCAATTAATGGTGAGTCTCGACTCTTACTTGGATTATTAGCCGGTCTCACGAGTAACGACCGACTCAGATTTAAAGATCAATTACTGAGAGAGCTTCGCAATTCTCCGGCAAATCGCAGTTACCGTATTGCATTAATCGGACTGAGGGGGGCCGGGAAAACCACGGTAGGAGAAAGATTATCTATAATTTTGAACATTCCGTTTGTTGAGATTGATCGAGAGATTGAAAAACTAGTCGATGCCCCGCTCTCAGAAATTTTCATTACTTATGGGCAAGAAGGCTATCGAAATTTAGAAAAGACGTGCCTTGAAAATGTGCTTAGCAACGGGGATAACTGCATCATTTCTACTGGCGGCAGCATTGTTCAAGAGCAGTCTGCTTATGACTTACTCTTATCGACATGTTATACCGTGTGGCTTAAAGCCTCCCCTAAGGAACACATGGATCGAGTGGTAGCGCAAGGCGATTTGCGACCAATCGCTGGGAACAGTAAAGCGATGGAGCAACTTAAAGAGATCCTTATAAAACGACAATCAAGCTATGAAAAAGCAGATGTAACAGTAGCCACTGACGGAAAAGATCCCCACATCATTGCAAGTCAAATCTTAGCGGATCGCACTCTTCGTAAATTAATACAACATACAAACTGATCAAGACTCCCTAATGATGACAAAACCTTCACCTCAAGAAACAGAAGCGAGCCAAGCCCAAACGGTCCTCTTTGATACCCATCCGGATCTTTATAAACACTGGACCCTGTCCGTAAGCGACCGTACAGCAACACTAAGTATGGACGTGAATGAAGATGCTGGACTAAAGCCAGGCTACAAACTGAAGCTTAATTCATACGACCTAGGTGTTGACATTGAACTCTATGATGCCATCAATAGAATAAGATTTGAGCACCCAAAGGTCACATGTGTTGTGATCACATCCGCGAAAGAAAGAATGTTTTGTTCTGGTGCGAACATTTATATGCTCGGACAATCAACGCACCCGTGGAAAGTTAACTTTTGTAAGTTCACCAATGAAACCCGAAACGGCATCGAAGACTCAAGCCGGCATGATGGCTTAAAGTTTCTTGCCTCCATCAACGGTACGGTTGCCGGGGGAGGCTATGAACTCGCGCTCGCTTGCGACAAACTCCTTATGATCGATGACCGGTCCTCTAGCGTGAGCCTCCCTGAGGTGCCTCTACTAGGCGTCCTCCCCGGGACCGGAGGATTGACGCGAGTTATCGACAAAAGAAAGGTTCGAAGAGATTTAGCCGACGTGTTCTGCTCCACAACCGAAGGAGTCAGAGCAGACCGCGCGCAAGCGTGGGGGCTTGTAGACGAAATTGCCAAACCAAATGAGTTTAGCGCAATCGAAAAAAAACTCGTCAAGGAACTATCTTCAGAAAGCACACGACCCCAGGATGCGACCGGCGTGAATCTAACCCAATTAAAGCGAACCATAGATAGTGCGGGGATACATTACTCAAACGTAGACATCACTATCGATCGCACATCTCGGACCGCAACAATCACTATCAACGCACCATCACCGACAGCAGGCGAGAGTCTAGAATCGATTCACCGGCAAGGATGCGATTGGTGGCCATTAACATTCGCTCGAGAGCTTGATGACGCGATTTTACTGCTTCGAACCAATGAACTTGAGATCGGCACCTGGATTTTTAGAACAGCTGGCAATTGTAGTGACGTCCTCAAAATGGATGAAATCATATTAGAGCATCAAGAAGATTGGTTCGTTAAAGAAACAATCGGATATTTGCGCAGAACTTTAGCGCGCTTGGATGTTTCATCAAGAACGATGTTCGCACTCATCGATGAAGGCTCATGCTTTGCGGGGACACTTTTTGAAATTGCTCTCGCTTCAGACAGAATTTTTATGCTGTCAGAAACAGAAGATGGAGAAAACCCTACCATCGCTCTGTCCAGATTAAATTTTGGCAGCCTCCCAATGATCAATCATCTATCTCGATTGCAAAACCGATTTTATGGTCATGAACATCCACTTCAAGAACTGCCATCACTTGAAGGCAAATTGTTAGGCGCGGGAGAGGCGCTTGACAGAGGGCTCGTAACATATGCTCCTGATGATATAGATTGGGATGATGAGCTACGTATCGCGATAGAAGAGCGCAACAGCTTATCCCCAGACGCACTAACAGGGATGGAGGCGAATCTCAGATTTTCCGGGCCTGAAACAATGGAAACCCGCATCTTTGCCAGATTATCCGCTTGGCAAAATTGGATCTTCATAAGACCCAATGCTGTGGGAGACAACGGGGCCTTAAAGTTATTCGGTAGCGGAAAAAAACCGGACTTCAACTGGCAACGAATTTAAGGGTAAGGCGCAACCACTTCAAAAGACAATTAACAGGAAAATTGATCATGGACATTAACTACAGCGAAAAAATTCCAAACAACGTCAATCTCGCGACGGACAGAAAACTTCAAAGAGCGCTAGAGCACTGGCAACCACACTTCCTTAATTGGTGGAGCGAACAAGGACCGAAGGATTTTCAGTCCAACGACGTTTATTTACGAACAGCCGTAGGCGTTGACGCAAAAGGATGGGCGAGCTACGGACACGTCAAAATGCCTGATTATCGCTGGGGAATATTTCTTGCGGACCAAATCCCTGATAGAAAAATTGGCTTTGGCGACTACTTTGGCGAACCTGTTTGGCAACAAGTTCCCGGTGAATTACGGTCTCAATTTCGCCGAATTATTGTCACTCAAGGGGACACCGAACCAGCTTCAGTAGAGCAACAAAGATTACTGGGGCTTACCTGCCCCTCACTGTATGACCTAAGAAACCTATTCCAGGTCAACGTTGAAGAGGGTCGCCATTTATGGGCAATGGTTTATCTTCTTCATTGCTACTTTGGTCGAGACGGGAGAGAAGAGGCCGAAGAACTTCTCGCAAGACACTCAGGGGATAGTGACAACCCTCGGATTTTAGGAACGTTCAACGAACCAATTACTGATTGGTTATCCTTTTTTATGTTTACCTATTTCACCGATCGAGATGGAAAGTTCCAACTTAAAAGCCTCAGCGAATCAGCCTTTGACCCTCTCGCAAGAACTTGTCGATTCATGCTTACTGAAGAAGCCCATCACATGTTTGTTGGTGAAACTGGAGTAGGACGCGTCATCAGACGCACACTTGAGGTAATGAATGAAATTGGGACAGACGATCCAGGCACTATTCGAGAACAAGGTGCCGTTGACCTCGTCACGATCCAAAAATATTTAAACTTTTGGTTTACCTCGTCACTCGATCTTTTTGGTTCGGAGATATCTTCTAATGCGGCGACTTCTTTTGCAAATGGGATCAAAGGTCGACCTGATGAAGCACGATTCGAAGATCACCTGTGTCTTGATTCAAGCTACGACATCGACACACCTGATGGCATAGAGAAAGTCGGCCTTAGAAATGCGATGAATGAGGTGACCCGCGAAGCGTACGTCAAAGATTGCGAGATCGGTATTAAACGTTGGAACATCATGATTAAAAGAGCTAATTTTGACATAACATTGTCGCTACCCAGCACTCGATTCCACAGAACAATTGGAAGCTGGGCCAATCAAAAAACCGACCCACTCGGACAGGTAATCACTCAATCAGAATACGACAAGGGAATTCCAACCTGGTTACCGACCGAAGAGGACCGAGGATTTATTCGAAGCTTAATGCAACGCGTCACTGAGCCTGGGAAGATGGCCGGGTGGATAGCGCCTCCAGATCGCGGGATTAATAACAATCCAGTTGACTATGAATATGTTCGTTTGAAGTAAAAAAAGGAAGCGTGAGCTTCCTTTTTTTACTTCCACATCCAATAGACTCCTGCTATTTCATCACCGCCCCTAAGTTCCATCCCGAATACGGGGCGTAGTTCTAACAATTAAAGAATACGCGACAGGAATAATAAACAACGTCAACAACGTTCCAATCGAAACACCCCCAACAATCACCCAACCGATCGCTCTTCTGGCTTCAGACCCAGCACCAGAAGATAGCGCTAATGGCAAGGATCCCAACACCGTTGCCAATGTCGTCATCAAAATGGGGCGCAACCTCAAAGTAGAGGCCTCCAATACTGCCTCTACTTTTTCCTGTCCCGCTCTGCGTAGTTGATTTGCAAACTCCACAATGAGAATCCCATTCTTAGTAATCAAGCCAACTAACATGACCAAGCCTATGCGACTGTAAATATTAAGCGTACCCCCATCTCCGAATTTGGCATTAAGCCACATCGCAAAAAGCGCACCAAGGAATCCTAAAGGTACCGTCAACATAATGACAAGCGGCCCAACGAAGCTCTCAAACTGAGCAGCAAGGACAAGGTAAATAAAGATGAGGGCAAGCACTAAAGTAACTTTCATCTCGTCCCCACTTTCTCTGTACTCTCTTGAGGCCCCATTTAGGTCAGTAGTTACATTTTGAGGTAACTCTTGAGCCACAGTAGCATCAATGAAATCCAGCACCTGTCCCAAACTAGCATCGGGACCTACGTTTCCGTTAATAATCGCGGCGCGGAATCGGTTAAAGTGATTCAGCTCTTTCGGTGTAACCGTCTCCTCGAGGGTCACAAGGTTTGATAATTGCACTAGCTGCCCACTCCTCGCCCTAACATAGATAGAGGTCAAATCTGTTGGTTGGCGTCGCTTTGCATCTTCCATTTGCAAAACAACATCATACTGCTTACCTTCTCGCTTATATCTAGTGACGTCACGCCCTCCCAATAGGGTCTCTACCGTCCCACCAATTGTTGCCATTGATATACCCATCGAAGCGGCCTTATCTCGATCAATGTTGACTCTGATCTGAGGTTTATTGAGCTTAAGGTCAGTATCAAGTCCGGTAATGCCAGGATACGTACTCAGTTTTGCCATCACTTTATTTACGTGATCTTGCAACTCCTCATATGAACTACCATAAATCACATACTCGATCTCCTTCGACAAGAAGCTTTGCCCTAAAGATAGCGGGTTCATGGCGAAAGAAATCACACCGGGAATACCCCCATACAACTTAGGTGTAATTTGTTTAGTAATCTCGAGTTGATTTCGCTTCCGCGTGTCCCAGTGCTCAAGTATGGCGAACCCAATCGCAAAATTAACTGGATTAGGTCGCTCCAAGCCTGGGGCCACGACCTCAAAGAGTGTGTTTATTTCAGGAACCTCTTGGCCTAAAATACCCGCAACTTGCTTCATATAACGATCGGTGTACTGCATTGTCGACCCTTCCGGGGCAATCGCAAATGCCATAAATACACCCCGATCCTCTAGGGGGGATAACTCTGGTTTCAACTGCATGAATAAACCAACCATCGCAAACATTGCGATGACAAAAGAACCGACCACAACATACCATCCTCTAAGGATCACTCTTAAGATAGCTCCATACCCATTATTGATTTTTTCAAAAACCAATTCACTCATTTTGTAGGCGGGGCCGTGATTCTCTTGCCGCTTCAACAAAATCGAGCACATCATAGGTGTTAACGTTAAGGCAACAAAACCACTTACCAATACTGCAGACACTACAGTTAGTGCAAATTCAACAAATAATTGGCCTACTCGACCTGTAATGAATACGAGGGGTGTAAATACAGCAACTAATGTGATTGTCATCGCAACAACGGCAAACCCGATTTCTTTTGCCCCCTTCATCGCGGCCTCAAATCGATTCATTCCGGCTTCAATATGACGGTGAATGTTTTCCAGCATAACAATTGCATCATCAACAACTAGACCAACCGAAAGTACGATTCCCAAAAGGGTCAAAACGTTGATTGAGAAACCTAGTACGTAAAGGAAAAAGAATGAACCAATGAGCGAAATCGGTATAGTGACAATGGGGATCAACGTCGCACGAACACTGCGCAAAAAGACAAAAATCACAAGAACAACCAAGATCAATGCCTCGATAAGCACCTTATAAACCGACTCAATAGCTGCAGATATAAACTCAGATGTATCGAACGCCACCTTCATTGACATCCCGTCAGGCAGTCCAGCAATAAGCTGAGGAAGAACATCTCTAACAGCTTGGGCAAGCGCCAGGGTATTCCCCGTAGACTGTTTTACAATCCCCAGGCCGAGGGCCTCCTCACCTGAAATCCTAACAACTTTTCGATTCTCATAAGGTGCGGGCGTGGCATGTCCCACATCTCTAATTCGTATTGGATATCCAGAGACTTCTCGAATGATCATATTATTGAATGCTTCGGGACTCTTAAGGTCAGTTTCAGTCATGACCGTCAGTTCTCTATCGTTGCTCTCAATCCGCCCACCCGGAGAGTCTAAGTTTTGCTGTCTTAGCGCGACTTCCACATCTTGAATCGTCAATCCTCGAGCGGCCAGTTTTTCTCGGTCGATCCACACCCGCATCGCATAACGACGTTCTCCACCAATAATCACCGTGGCAACGCCAGGAAGAGTTTTCAATGGGTCGGTCAAATATCGATCGGCGTAGTCGGTCAACTCCATTGGGGTGTGACGATCACTTTTCAACGCCAGCCACATAACAGGCCACGCATCCGCTTCAATTTTAGACACCACGGGATCGTCGGCAGTTTCTGGCAACAAGGTTTGAATACGGGAAACCCTGTCTCGAACGTCATTCGCGGCAGCCTCGACATCTCGATCAGTTAAAAACGTAACCGTAATCTCGCTGACTTCCTCTTTACTCTTGGATTTAATGGTGTTGATGCCTTCAATCCCAGACAAGACATCCTCGATCGGCGTGGTGATAACGCTCTCCACAACCTGTGCGGTCGCACCCTTATAAATAGTTCTAACCGAGACAACCGGCGGATCTATTTTTGGATATTCTCGAACCGATAAGCGATCGAACGATATGGCGCCCAAAAGCACGATTAACAAACTTAATACTGTTGCCAGTACCGGTCTGCGTATAGAAATTTCGGAAAGGATCATAAGTCTCTTAAACTAAAAAAAATCTTTATGCTACGAATGGCGTTCTTATTATCACTGCGCACCACCCAATACCGTCACTGGCGCACCATCTCTAATTTTCATCTGCCCTTCAGTTACAACAAGGTCACCAAGGCTTAACCCTTTGAGGATCTCAACATACCCTGGGGTTCTCTGTCCGAGTTCGACCTTCGTGAGTTCCACTTTTCCATCGATAACCTTGTATACAAAATTCTCAGTCCCTTGCGGCCAAAGCGCTTTTTCGGGCACTGATAATGCATTTTTCTTTTGGGCCATAACTAGAGATACCCTAGCGAACATACCGGATCGTAATTTGCCCGCCTTGTTACCCAATTTTGCACGCACGAGCGCCGTTCTCGTCTCGCTGTCCATACCAGCTTCAATTGCATACACTTTCCCCTCAAAAACAGTATTAGGGAAAGCATCCACGACTACGGATATAGACTGACCGGGACGAACTTTAGCGAGATACACTTCAGGAACTCTAAAATCTACTTTTACCGAGCTAATGTCCTCTAATAGCGCGATGTCATCGCCTGCTTGCAGATAGGCTCCGAGACTAACTTTCCGCAGACCTATCACTCCAGAAAACGGAGCTGTAACTACTGTTTTTTGCAATCGCGCATCCGCCTCTTGAACCCCTGCAGCCAATCGATCGACTGTCCCAGCCTGTAAATCTAAGGCTTCCTTGCTGATGAACTTTTGCTCATAGAGTTCTTTGGACCTCAAGAATCTTTGCTTCTCTGTTCGAAGCTCTGCGTTAATTGCCGCGAGTTGGGCCCGCTGCTCCCCGTCATCTAAAGCCACGAGCAGCTGATCTTTTTGAACCTCCTGCCCCTCGTTAAAATTCAATTTTAAGAGGCGACCATTTATCTCGGTTCTGATCCGAACGGATTCGTTCGCAACCACAGTACCTACAGCGGTAATGTCATCTACGAGCTCACCAACGATTACAGGTATTGCCTGAACTGGTAACCCCTGAGGCTTATCTGGAGTGGCTT
>DFDI01000020.1:24334-24557 GCA_002367635.1 Betaproteobacteria bacterium UBA3031
CTGGAGCGGCTTGTTCAACTGCCTCAGGCGCATTCTCAACCTCTCCAGCGGGCCAATTTAACCATGCAAACAATCCCAATACTGCGGCCAGAATCACTGCCCAAAACGCTAAGCGACTTTTTGTTTCCAACAACTTGACCCCCCACCTCTCAAAAGGCTACTAAAAAATTGTATCGCCTCTAATTATTCATCCCAATCAGAACATCTTGCCGTTCTGAAACTC
>DFDI01000020.1:24771-38167 GCA_002367635.1 Betaproteobacteria bacterium UBA3031
AACATCTTGCCGTTCTGAAACTCTATATTTATGACTTAACCCCTAATTGCGACTTTTCGATCTCATCTCGTACCTGAGCCATATCCAATTTCCCCATTCGTTCAAGCAACCCCTCAAGCGAGTAAGCCGGAACAGCGCCCGGCTTAGAGTAAAGGATAATTTGTTCCCGCACCACTACCAAAGTAGGAATAGAACGAATCCCAAAGGATGAGGACAATTCCTGCTCCTCCTCAGAGTTCACTTTAGCAAAATATACCCCTGTATATTTCTCCGAAGCAGCCTCAAACACTGGGGCGAACGTCTTGCATGGGACACACCAAGGCGCCCAAAAATCAATAATGACCATTTCATTTTCTTGAAGGGCTTGGTCAAAAGTATCACCGGTCAAGTTAGCTACTGGCATGTTTCATGCGTCCATAAAAAAATTTTCTCCTCAGTCTAGCATTTTCCGAATCGTAGGATGTAAGATTTAAACCTCTGGGCTCAATCTACGGAATCTACCAAAGTGATACAAAATAGTGGGGAGCACGAGAAGATTTAATAACGTTGAGGTAAAGAGCCCACCAACAATAATTGTAGCCATGGGCCCCTCAATTTCGCGACCAGGCTCTCCTGTCCCTAGAGCTAGGGGCAATAAACCAAGACCGGTCACTAAAGCAGTCATCAAAATAGAAGTTAGTCGCTCAGACGCTCCTTTTACGACGGTATCGAAATTCCAAGCAAATTTCTCAACTTCAACAAGATATTGATAGTGGGATACAAGCATTATGGAATTCCTGAGCGTAATACCAAACAACGTCACAAATCCCACCAAGGAGCCTAGAGATAGCCAACCTCCAGAGAATATAACCGCGATTACGCCGCCAACAAGTGCGAAAGGCAAATTTAAGAAGGTAATCGCCATGTTATGCAGTTGATTAAAAGCAATGAAAAGAAATATAAAGACCCCGATTCCGGCCAACAACGAATGAACCACCAAATCAGTCTTTGCTTGCCGCTCAGATTCAGCAGTCCCAGAAAAGACAATATAATTT
The DNA here is from genome assembly GCA_002367635.1 of Betaproteobacteria bacterium UBA3031. Taxonomy (GTDB): domain Bacteria; phylum Pseudomonadota; class Gammaproteobacteria; order Burkholderiales; family Eutrophovitaceae; genus Eutrophovita. Next base: position 25,806 of record DFDI01000020.1, read on the forward strand.
CCGGGCGAGAGCACCACGGTAGACAAAATTCTCTCTTTCGCTCTACGCTCAAAAGAGCCCAAATCTCGGCCCGAGAATTTAGCGGTGACAGTTTGTACTCGACGGCCATCCGAATGAAGTATTTTATATCGACCACCAATCAAACTAATATTGGCGACATCTGACAATCGAACGACAGAATCGCCAACTTTCTTGACAAATAAGTCCGATAACGAGCGTACGTCCTGCCTGAGGGCATCCTCAAGAATCACGACAATATCTACGACTCGATTTCCCCTCCTAACCTGCCCAACAACCTCACCGTCATAAGCCGCGCTGACCACCCGCAGCACTTCTCCTGGAGTCAGGCCCAATGCCGACAAACGGGCGTGCCGCAGCCTGATATCAAGCTGCGGCGTACCGGCAGGCGCCTGTATCTGAACATCTTCTGACCCATAGACTTGATTTAAGGTGGCAGCAACCTGACGCGCATCATGATCTAACGTATCGAGATTGGCACCATAAATCGTAGCCACAAAGGGGGCAGCGAACCCCGTGACTGTCTCTTCGATACGCTCTGTCAAAAATGTATTGACACCAAAACTTAAACCCGGGAAATGTCCTACCTTTTCTCCACCAAGCACCTCCCGTATTTCCGAAAGAACTCGCTCTTGCTCATCGCCATCTATAGCTCCAATTTCTATCTCAAATTCGCTGTAATGCGTTCCAAAGGTATCTGCTCCATTTTTAGAGCGCCCCACCCACTGCGCCACAGATTCGACCCCGTCAATTCTTCCTAAAACCGCAGATACTCGATCACCAATTCTCAACGACTCTTGCTCTGATGTGCCAGGGACAGCAGTCATATGAGCAATATAGTGCCCCTCTTTCAAGGCAGGAATAAACTCACCAGAAAATAATGGAAAAATGCTGATGCCTGAAATAACGATAGCGATAACCACCGTGAGGTTGCGCGCGAATTTTTCCTCAAACCAAACCAATAGCTTCTCATATCGAGGCCTAAGAAATGAGACTGCTGGAGGATCGCCTGCTGATAAACTGCGTCCACCTAAAAGCAAATAACTCAATGCCGGAGTCAGCGTCACCGCTGTAACTAAAGATGCCAATATGGCAAATATATAAGCGAGACCAAGAGGCGCAAAAAGTTTGCCCGCAATCCCTGATAAGGTTAACAGTGGGACAAACGCCAAAACAACAATGAAGGTGGCATACACGACAGAACTTCTCACCTCTACTGAGGCTTCCAAAACCACATCGGATACTCTTTTTTTGTCCCCTGAAATTTGATTCAATCGCAGTCGTCGAAAGATATTCTCTGTATCAATAATGGCATCATCCACTACCTCTCCAAGTGCAATTGCTAAGCCACCAATAACCATTACATTGAGCGCCACATCAAGCGCATCTAGAACAATTACGGCCGAGAGCAAAGATACTGGCATCGCTACCGCACATATAATTGCCGTACGCACGTTATAGAGGAACAAAAACAAAATGCTAATAACGAGCGCTGAACCGATCAGCACGTCACGCTGAACATTTTTAACCGCTGTTTCTATAAAGTTTGCTGGCCTAAAAAGATTCTCGTGAAGAGTAATCTCTTCTCTCTTAATCAATGGAACAAGTTCTGATATGGCTCGTTCTAGGTCTTGCGTAACCGCGTACGTATTGGCACCGAGCTGCCCTTGTATCATTAAAAAAACACCCGCCTGCGCATCAATAGACGCAGCACCAATAGATGGCGCAGGAGCAGCAATAACCTTGGTCAAATCTCCGAGATGAATATTGACTCCAGCACGCGACTCAACAATCAGCTGTCCAAGATCCTCTAAATCTCTCGGCTGTCCATCCATTTGAATATTCAAATGTTGATTAGGCGTCTTAATAAACCCCGTACCTACCATGCCTGTGGCAGATTGCGCAGTATCAATTAAGTGTTGAAATGAAACATCTGCCTGTTCTAATTTTTGAAGGTCAACCTGAATTTGCCACTGCTCGACATTGCCACCGAAAACGTTAACCTCAGCAACCCCTGGCACGGCCAATAAATGGGGGCGTATAGTCCAATCCACTATAGTCCTCAAATCAGAAAGGGAGCGCTTATCTGAGGTCACACCAATACCTAAAACCGTACTGGCAGACGAGGTCAGAGGGGTCATGGTTGGCGCCTCCACCCCCCGAGGCATTTCGTTTGCCAGGCCGGCTATACGCTCCCCAACCACCTGTCTATTTAGATAGACATCGCTACCGTCCTTAAATACCACAGTCACAACCGACAATCCAGGTATCGACTGGGAGCGGATATTCTCCAGCTCCGGAATACCCATTAAGGCATTTTCTATCGGTTGCGTTACCAACTTCTCAACTAATTCGGAAGAATACCCTTGAGCCTCTATTTGAAGGACGACTTGGCTTGGCGAAAACTCTGGAAAAACATCTAAGTTAGCATTAGAAATGGTGTACAAGCCATAGCTAACAACGGTAATTGCAAGCGTGACAACTACCCCAGCATACTTAATCGAATTACGAACGATTCCGGCAATCATGAGGCGTCATTCACCACTATAGAAGTAGAGTGATGCCACCCCCAAAGATGAGCTTCAGTCCTCATTCTCGTTACGTATTTGATATTTCAACTCCTCTGACAACAGAAGTTGGGCGCCCGACACAACGATCTGATCTCCTGGCACGAACGCGTTAACCTCGAACCAACCTAACCCCAAATCAACATCGGCTTCAATTTCGAATCGAGCAAAAACCCCGTCACTGAGCCGCTTGAAGACCCACGGTTTACCCGAATGCCATAAAACCGCCTCATCAGGGATAAAAACACCCGAGACCCCTTCTGAATTTGCAGATAATGAAACAATGACCCGGGTACCGGTTGGCATTTGCGCATCAGCCATAAAAAATTTATCTGCTGCCCCTGTACCCAATTGTGCGCCTGGGGCCTCCGAGACATAACGCGCAGATATTTTTCGCGTTGGGAAGCCCACTGGAGCAATATCAACGGTGCTAATTCCGTTATCAGATAGCGAAATATTTCTTACGAATACCCGTATAAGACTCGATTGTTGAGTGACCAAACTTTTAAAATTTTGAGAATACTCATCAAGTAACCAGGCGCCAACTTCAGCTCCCCAAGTCGCGTTCATAGAATGCTTTAATGACGCTAAATTTCTGCGCAAGTTAAGTCGATACGTTCTAACCGCATTGAGCTGATACTCACTTTCCATTAACTCACGTCGCGAAATGTTTTGCCGATCTTCGAATAACAGACTGGCCCGCTTGTATGCATCTGCCAAATGAGTCTCTTCGACAGCTTTAGCTCGATCCCCATTTGAAAGAGTAATCCAACGCTCTCTGAGTTCTAACAATCCAGTGATATCGAGAATCTCTCCGAACAGCTGATACTCAGCTTGATGACGCATCAATGTCAGCTCGGTCACTTCAATCCCGGATGCATCCTGATCCTTACGAGCTAGCCGGACAAGCGAAACGCCATCTTCGTAACCTGCGGCATCCCTAGTCTCTATCTCCTCTTCATAATCAGACTCGCTGAATAAGAAGTCATCTCGATTAAATGTCACTAAGACAAATAACAACAAGGCGATAAAAAGGGTAAGTCCACCAATGATCAAATTGTATTGACGCGTATTCAAGTCAATGCCTCTACTGTTTATTGATATCCATCGGGACTCGATACTTAAAAACTAATGGAGTTTGACACGAATCCTCGAGTTCAGCGAACGCAGAAAAATAGGTAAATTTATTGTCAATAAACCGTTCTGCTATTTGAAGGTAATTTAAACGGGCATCGTAGAGTTCGACTCGGCTGATATCTCCCGCACTAAACCCCCGCTCGCTACCGGCAAACATATGGTGGGCTCGGCGTAAATTTAAGCGACTCTGTTGGAAACTCTCTTGAGTTGACAGAACAGTCGCGTGATTTTGATCAACCTCAGAAAGAATATTAATTTGCTTCTCTTTAACTTTCAGATGTTTCAGCGACCTTGAAGCCTCCGCCTGCAAAACGAATGCATCAGCATGATTTGGCAAAACCAATCCCAATGCAAAATTCCATATATTGTCCCCTTGATCCCAAAAGTAACCCGGAACTATCGAAATCTGGGGGTACTGCTTGATAAGTGCCAGCTTCAATTCAACATCGGCAATACCGAAATCAACGAGAGATTTTTGTAAATCGATACGATTATGCAGCGCGGCACTCTTAAAATCTAAGGCCTCCATTGCGTAGGTCTGATCAAAATCAGGCGTCTCGAGATTAAGTTTTTGGAAGTCAGTCGCAGACATGCCTATCAATCCGGCCATGGAGTAAACAATCTCCAGCCTTTCTATTTCAAGATTCAGTTCAAGCTCGCGAAATAGTCCCAGCTCAAACCGTCTTTTGTCTAACGCCTCTCGACCTGCAAAGCCATGAGAAAATCGAGCCTCAATAAGCTCATCCAGCTCTTCTGCTAACTTAACTTTCTGTACATAGAGTTTTCGTTTAGCATCATTTGCAGCCAAACGGAATAAATTATTACGTAGGGACGAGTGCAGCAACCATATTTCTTGACTGAGTTCGAGCGCGGCTCCATCTAAATAGAACAATGATTTTTGGGATAAAGCCTCTCGCTTTTTTTTCGAAAAAAATGGTAAATCTACGGCAAACCCCACCCCCCAAGGCTCTTGACCATTTACTTCTCGGCTATGGTACTCGGTAGCCACTTGGACTTTTTGCCGCATTCCTAGAGCAGACAATTGGGCTGAAATCTCAGATAACTCTCTATTTTTTCGAGCAACATCAAGCCTCGGACTGAAGTAAAGTCCGACATACATGAGCTCCTCAAGCCCCCATTTCTCAGGAGGCCAAGATCGGCCATAGCCCGACTCACTCACAAAACCCACCAAACTATTGAGGCTTGCCCCCCTAGAATCAAAGTCTTGTGTGATTTGCTCTTTTTCGGGCACATCGGCAACGTAGCTCTTGATGTGCCCACATCCAGCAAGAATTAGGCAAAAAATACCCAAAAAGAAATATGGCGCGACATGACAATAACTGCGCATCCAGGCTCCGAGCATTTTATGAATAAACTCGCTGTTTTAAGTTAATCGATGGCCGTTAAGCAATTCCTCGTCAATCGGCGCGGGCTCTATCGACATCGCTAAACTTGTGGATTAACTTTCTCGAGGCCAGACTGCAGCTTGTTGATGGCATTCAAATAAGCTTTGGCTGAAGCAACTACGATATCCGTATCAGCTCCATGTCCGTTCACAATCCTACCGTTTTTAGCCAGCCTTACACTGACCTCACCTTGAGAGTCTGTCCCACTCGTAACGGCATTAACAGAATAAAGCTGAAGATCCGCCCCGCTGGTAACGATCGACTCGATCGCCTTGAATGTAGCGTCCACTTGCCCACTACCAGAAGCATCGGCACTCTTTTCCTCATCGCCTTCTGACAAAAATACGGTTGCCTTTGGTGCCTCACCAGTCTCAAAACAGGCCTTCAACGAGAGTAATTTAAAGCGCTCGTCATTCACACTTATCGCCTCGTCTGATGAGACAAGCATGATCAGATCTTCATCAAAAATCTCATGCTTCTTATCGGCCAATTCTTTAAAACGTGCAAATGTGGCATTCATACCTTCTTCACCACTCACCTCGAGACCAAGCTCGATTAATCTTTGCTTGAATGCATTACGACCAGAGTGTTTGCCAAGTACTAATTTATTCTTAGACCAGCCCACATCTTCCGCCTTCATGATTTCATAGGTTTCTCGATGCTTCAGCACACCATCCTGATGAATTCCAGCCTCGTGCGCAAATGCATTAGCACCCACAATTGCCTTATTCGGTTGCACCGGAAAGCCAGTTATCGCAGACACCAATTTAGAAGCCGGAACAATTTGAGTCGTATCAATCCTAGTGTCACATTTGAAAAAATCTTGCCTTGTCCGGACGGCCATAACGATTTCCTCTAAAGACGCATTGCCCGCTCTCTCCCCAAGCCCATTAATCGTGCACTCAATTTGACGCACTCCAGAAGCAATCGATGCTAACGAATTAGCGACAGCAACTCCAAGATCATTATGACAATGAACGGACCAGACAGCCTTGTCTGCATTAGGTATGCGGGTCATTAGGTTACGGACTAGTTCTGCGAACTGATCCGGCATCGTATAACCAACGGTGTCAGGAATATTGATGGTACGAGCACCCGCCTTAATAACAGCCTCAAGAATTCTACAAAGATAATCTGGCTCCGACCTTCCTGCATCTTCTGGAGAAAACTCCACGTCTTCACACAGTGATCGGGCTAACGTGACTGCTTTTACAGCCTGCTCCAATACTTGATCACCACTCATTCGCAACTTCCTCTCCATATGGATTGGTGAGGTCGCGATAAACGTGTGAATTCGGGCACTATTGGCGGGTTTTACAGCCTCAGCAGCGCGCCTGATATCATTTTCTGAGGTTCTTGCTAAGCCACAAACCGTGCTGTCTTGTATCGCTTCGGCTACCGCCTTTACTGCTTCAAAATCACCATTACTGGCGGCTGGGAAACCTGCTTCGATCACGTCAACCCGCATCCGCTCGAGTTGCTTGGCAATCCGCAGTTTTTCCTCTCGAGTCATCGATGCACCAGGACTTTGTTCTCCATCCCGCAGAGTTGTATCAAAAATTATCAAATGATCAGTCATAGAAACACCCTGGTTAGCAACCGCCCTTATTCTCTTACTTCAATCTAAAAAATCATCAACAGACCACATCAATATAGAATTATTACATAGCCGTAGCAAGTCGTTCAGTAAGTAGCGTGGTTTTGATGCCGCCCTTAATTACTCTTTCAAATTCATTTGAGCGCGTCGATTCTTAAAATAAACAACCACCCAAACCACAAATCCAGATAGGAAATAAGATAGGAAGGTTAAAAACAGTAACTCAGGTAGGTTATCCGCTGAATTAATAACAAAAATAACAAAGAATGAAATCAGCACCACAACCGAGAAAGGCACGGCCTTACGGAGGTTGATTTCCTTTCCGCTGTAGTATCTTATGTTACTAACCATAGTGAAGCCGAGTGTTACGGCCAGAACCCAGGCGACCCACGGTAGCCCTTGAAAATCGTTCGCAGTAGTCGCCCATATAAAACCCGCGACTACTCCCGCCGCGGCCGGACTAGGCAGACCTTGAAAATACGACTTCTCAACGGTATCCATATTAGTATTGAAACGCGCTAACCTAAGCGCCGCACATCCGACATATATGAACGCAGCAACCCAGGCAAGCTTACCGCCAATTGAGCGAAGTTCCGCCTCGTATAGAACTAGAGCAGGAGCCGCACCAAAAGCAACCATATCTGCCAAAGAATCAAACTGAGCGCCAAAAGCCGATTGAGTTTGAGTAAGGCGTGCGACCCGGCCATCTAGCCCATCAAAAATCATCGCCGCAAAAATACCAATTGCCGCCAATCCAAACTCATGATTCATGCCTTGCACAATGGCATAAAAGCCGGAGAATAAACCGCAAATAGTAATGGCATTAGGTAGCCAAAAAAATCTTTGTCTCCGGCTAGGGGAATTGTCCTCGGCACTCAAAACCGTTTTATCTTCACTCTCCAACTGGATTCACTCCCTTACAGGTAGTTCAGCCACAACCGTCTCTCCACCCATGACCTTGTCACCTAGGCTCACCATAATTTTAGTCGATTTAGGCAAATAAAGATCAACTCGCGAACCAAAACGAATAAAGCCAAAGCGCTCACCCTTGATCACTTCTGCTCCCTCATTGACGTAACAGAGAATACGCCTAGCGATCAAACCTGCGATCTGAACACACGTCACTTGATGCCCTTGTTTTGAAACCAACAAAAGCGCGTTACGCTCGTTACTCTCAGATGCCTTATCGAGATCGGCATTAAAGAACTTCCCCGGATAGTAATGCTTTGCATTAACCACCCCTGCCATCGGCATGCGATTGGAATGAACATTAAATACGTTCATAAAAATGCTGATCTTTAAACATTCTCGATTAGCGTAAGGATCAAAAGCCTCATCTACAAAAATAACACGTCCATCTGCAGGCGCACAAACCAACCGGTCTCCCTCGGGAGCAACACGAGTCGGGTCTCGAAAAAACTGCAAGATGAAGATGAAAATAAGCCATAGAGGAATAGCCAGATACACACTGTAAAAAGTACTTAATCCGGCCAGCACTCCCGCAAGAAGCAAGAAAGACCATCCCTCTCTCGCGATTATAGGATGTTGATATTTGCGATTCACTTAAGCCTCAAAAACCCGTTGACCAACCGGCTCTGCCAACTCGCTTGAACCGAACCACTGCACTAAAGTAACCCATATCACCCTAGTTCTTAGACTTATCAACCAATCTGTTTGCTTTGATCCAAGGCATCATCGCACGCAACTTGCTACCCACCTCTTCAATTTGGTGCTCCCCAGAGATACGTCTTATTGAAGTAAGTTTTGTATTTCGCGTTTGATTCTCGAGCAAAAACTCTTGTGCATATACGCCGGTTTGAATCTCTTTGAGAATTCTGCGCATTTCGTTTTTACTCTCTTCATTAATAATTCTTGGACCACGCGTGATATCACCGTACTCCGCATTGTTTGAAATCGAGTATCGCATGTTGGCGATGCCACCCTCATAAATCAAATCAACAATCAACTTCAATTCATGCAAACATTCAAAATAAGCCATCTCTGGCGCATAACCAGCTTCAACTAAAACCTCAAAACCAGCTTGAATTAATGCGGTAGCTCCGCCGCATAGAACAACTTGCTCACCAAAGAGGTCTGTCTCTGTTTCTTCCCTAAAATTAGTCTCAATAATCCCAGCCTTACCTCCACCAATTGCTGCGGCATAAGACAAAGATATGTCTTTTGCTTTTCCAGATGCATCTTGGTGAATAGCAATTAAGCAAGGCACGCCACCGCCCTGTGCGTAAGTAGAGCGCACTGTGTGTCCCGGCGCTTTTGGTGCAACCATAATGACATCCACATTCTTATCTGGGTTGACCTGCCCAAAATGCACATTAAATCCGTGCGCAAAGCCTACCGCGGCTCCCTTTTTGATATTGGGCTGCACGTCATTTTCAAAAACTTCAGCGATATTCTCATCAGGCAAAAGCAACATCACCACATCTGCCCCTTTGACCGCCGCACCCATCTCCTTGACAGCAAAACCTGCCTTTTTTGCTTTTGTCCAAGATCCGCCACCTTTTCGCAAACCCACAGTGACAGTAACGCCTGAATCCTTAAGGTTTAGCGCGTGCGCATGCCCCTGAGATCCATATCCAAGGATGGTTACCTTTTTACCCTTAATGAGCCGTAAATTTGCATCTTTATCGTAAAAAACTTTCATAGCTACCTCGCAACAAATGTATTCAGTTATTATTAAGTAAGTTTATTTCAAACCTTTAAGATTCGATCACCGCGCCCTATTCCTGATGCTCCAGTTCTAACCGTTTCAAGGATTGCCTCCCTATCTAGTGCATCAAAGAAAGCATCCAGCTTAGCTCCGGTTCCGGTCAGCTCAATCGTATACGTTTTATCCGTAACGTCTAAAATTCGCCCTCTAAATATATCGGAAATGCGTTTCATTTCCTCTCGATCCTTCGCCACAGCACGCACTTTTACGAGCATTAACTCTCGCTCGATATGACTGCCTTCCGTGAGGTCAATGACCTTAACCACATCCACAAGTTTGTTTAACTGTTTCGTGATTTGCTCAAGCACTTCATTCGATCCTATGGTAACGATCGTCATCCGCGATAACGATGGATCCTCTGTAGCAGCCACCGTTAAAGATTCAATATTATATCCCCGTGCCGAAAAGAGCCCTGCAACACGGGAAAGAGCTCCCGCCTCATTCTCTAAAAGCAATGAAAGAATATGCCTCATAGTAATTGCCTTATTAGACGAAAAATTTAATTGGGCGCATCATTCAAGAATCATTTCCGATAGCCCTTTTCCACCCGGGATCATCGGAAAAACATTTTCAGTCTGATCCGTAATGAAATCCATAAAGACCAAACGGTCTTTAAGCGCTAACGCCTCCTTGAGCGCTCCCTCTACATCTGATGGCTTGTCGATACGCATACCGACATGACCATAAGCCTCCGCTAACTTAACGAAGTCTGGTAGCGCATCCATATACGATTCGGAATGACGGTTTCCATGGAAAAATTCCTGCCACTGACGCACCATACCCAAGTAACGATTATTTAAGGTGATGATTTTGATCGGCAAACTGTATTGCTTCGCGGTAGAAAGCTCCTGTATACACATCTGTATGCTCGCCTCGCCTGTAATACAAGCAACAGTTGCATCCGGATAAGCAAACTGAACGCCCATTGCATACGGCAGACCAACCCCCATAGTGCCAAGACCTCCGGAGTTAATCCACCTTCTTGGCCGATCAAATTTGAAGTACTGTGCAGCCCACATTTGATGCTGTCCCACATCAGAAGTGACGAATACGTCCTCATGTTTGGTGAGCTCATAAAATGTTTGAACGACCGCCTGAGGCTTAATCACCTCATCTGATAACGCAAACTTCGAGCTGTCTTTTTCTCGCCACACTGCAATTTGCTGCCACCATGCCTCGATATCAGGCTTATCCGATTTTACTGACAGCTCGTCAATGTGCTGAAGCATCGCTTTCAGAACCTCTATCACATCGCCAACAATTGGAACATCAACCTTCACACGCTTAGAGATTGATGATGGGTCCACATCAACATGAATAATCTTACGCTCAACACTCATAAAATGAGTCGGATTCCCAATAACTCGATCGTCAAAGCGCGCACCAATTGCCAACAATACATCGCAATCTTGCATTGCCATGTTGGCCTCATAAGTGCCATGCATTCCCAACATACCTAAAAATAATGGATCCGTTGCGGGAAACCCGCCAAGACCCATCAATGTATTCGTACACGGATAACCTAGCGTGCGAACTAACTGAGTAAGCAGCTCAGATGCGTTACCCATAATGATGCCGCCGCCTGAATAGATCATCGGCCGCTTAGCTGACAGCAACAATTCAACGGCTTTTTTTATCTGACCCGAATGACCTCGTGTCACCAGATTATAGGATCGCAAAGAGACAGACTGGGGATAAAAATAATTGGTTTTATCCTGAGTTATATCCTTAGGGATATCCACAACAACCGGACCGGGTCGGCCCGTCGCCGCTAAATAAAAAGCTTTTTTTATAGCCGGCGCAATATCTGCCGCCCGCCTAACCAAGATATTATGTTTGACACATGGTCGGGTGATCCCAACGGTATCAACCTCTTGGAACGCATCTTCCCCGATGGCATGAGTTGGTACCTGACCCGTAATCACTACCATAGGGACAGAATCCATATAGGCTGTAGCAATGCCAGTGATCGCATTGGTAACCCCTGGACCAGAAGTCACCAGAGCGACCCCCACTTTGCCAGTAGCTCGAGCAAACGCGTCCGCCGCGTGCACAGCTGCTTGTTCGTGCCGCACTAAAATGTGCTTAACTTTATCTTGCTTAAATAGTGCGTCGTAAATGGGCAGCACCGCTCCACCAGGGTACCCAAACAAAAATTCAACTTTCTCTTCCGCCAAACAGCGCGAAACAATTTCAGCGCCCGATAGCTCGGCGACTTGCCCCCCCGTCATTTCCATACAACCACCCAACGCTTGCGCTTTTAAAAAAGAAAACGTTCCACGATACCTATTTCCCTGTTTGCCGTCAACAAACAAAGACTTACATCACTCAACATGGATCTCTACTAAAGCGAAATATGCAACCAATTCGACCAATCTTTAAAAATAGCCGGGTCGCGCGCCGCAATCACCGGTTGCGACAGCGCATCGCCGCCCCAGAAGCGATCTTTCGTATTTGAGAAAGATGACATCACACCTCCAGCCTCAGACAGAATCAAGGCGCCAGCCGCATAATCCCAAACCTTTTGGTTCCCATGCACGTAAACATCAAATAGGCCTGACGCGACATGACACCACTCTAGGCTGGCCGCACCAAAATTTCTTTGCGACGCATATGGCGGCGCGGAAACCAAACGAGTCCTGAGGGCTTCCGGCAATCTTTTAAAGTCAACGCTGGCGACACACTCCTCTAGCGTGCCATGCCGACTCGCATTGTCCGATAAGTTTTGGTCCCCTAGGTAGGCGCCACCGCCTTCTTCAGCAGTAAAAACTTCTCCACTGATTGGGTTAAAAACCAATCCGAGTATGGATTTTCCTGCTGAAAAATATGCAATCGACACCGCAAAGTAGGGGATACCATTGATGAAATTAGTGGTCCCATCTATCGGATCCACACACCATATTCCGGAA
>DFDI01000020.1:38454-38747 GCA_002367635.1 Betaproteobacteria bacterium UBA3031
ATTTGAGATTGCTTGTCCGCGGGCATTTCCTCGCCAAGAACCGGCACATTCAATATTTTGGGTAATCTACCCTCAAGAACAGACTGCACCGCAGTGTCCACAAGGGTTACCGGACTCCCATCACTCTTGCGAACGTGAGTAGATCTTTTAAAATTAGGGATAATCTCTTTTTCAGAGATGTGTTTAGCTAGATCAGCCAGCTGGTCTAGAACTACAGTGGCGCTAAATTTTGACATGACAAACGGAACCTAAGGGCAAACTTAACTCATCACGGCATTTCCACGAACCTCGGA
>DFDI01000020.1:38970-49729 GCA_002367635.1 Betaproteobacteria bacterium UBA3031
GGCATTTCCACGAACCTCGGAACACAATCAAGACCTAATGACCATATCCTCTTCGCTCAAAGCCTTCATTTCGCGTACGATCGGACAATCATTTTACCCTTGAATCTTGTCATGAGCTTAAACCACGATACGAAACAGCCCAAATCTGGCGCTAGATTTTATTTGTGCAGAAAAATTAGGGAAGGCGAAACCTTAGTAGAACTCCCTAAAGACATAGCAAATCACGCCAAATCAGCACTGAGATTAAAAGAAGGTGCCCTCTTTTATTTATTTGATGGAACCGGCGGTGAGTATTTGGCAAAACTAGTCATCGCCTCCAATGGCAGCCTCATGGCTGAAATTATTAATTTCTCAGACGTTAATCCAGAGTCAGAGTTGAAAATCTCTTTGGTTCAATCCGTCATGTCAAACGACAAGATGAATTGGCTGATTCAAAAAGCAACAGAGCTGGGCGTCAACGAAATTAACATTTTTAAAGCCGAAAGAAGCGCACTCAAAATCGATGCTCAGATGTTGGAAAAGAAAAAAATGCATTGGCACAAAGTGGCTATTGCCGCATGCGAGCAGAGTGGTCGAACAAAGATCCCCTCAATTAAAACCTTTTTGTCTCTGAGTAATTATCTCGAAAACTCATTAAGCACAAATGCCAAAGAAACAAGGATTATTCTTTCGCCTAGCGGATCGAACACCCCACAAAACATTCCTCCCGGTCAAGAGAAGCTTACCATTACGATTGGCCCCGAAGGGGGGTTCACTGACCATGAGCTATTCATGGCCAAATCCAACGCTTTTTTAGATATGCGCTTAGGTCCTAGAACACTTCGAGCCGAGACCGCCGGCATCAGCCTTATAGCCATCTCGCAAGCACTATTTGGGGACTTATAACCTCAGAAAAGTTATACTTTGGCACTTGTTTTAGATCACGATGGAAAAGAGAGCAAAGATATGGACATTAAAAATAATACGATTATTGTTACCGGCGGGGCCTCTGGCCTTGGAGCGGCAACTGCTGAAATGTTAGTGGCCCAAGGTGGTCGCGTGGTTATTGCTGACATGAACCTCGAGGCTGGGGAAGCCTTAGCAACAAAACTCGGAACTGCTGCGCGCTTTATAGAATGCGATGTCACAAAAGAAGAACACGCGCAAGCAACCATCGCTTTGGCACAATCTGATTTTGGCGGACTACAGGGACTCATTAACTGCGCAGGGATCGCTATAGGAGAAAAAACTATAGGTAAAAATGGTCCCCATAGACTTGAAACATTTGCTCGAGTCATTAGCATCAATTTAATTGGCTCATTCAATATGCTTAGGATCGCAGCCGATGTGATGTCAAAGCAAGAGCCCAACTCAGAGGGCGAACGAGGCGTCATCATTAACACGGCTTCGGTCGCAGCGTTTGATGGACAAATTGGCCAGGCGGCCTATTCGGCATCAAAAGCTGGCATCGCCGGCATGACACTACCTATCGCTAGAGACCTATCGCGAAGCGGCATTCGAATCATGACGATCGCACCCGGAATTTTTGAAACAGCAATGCTCATGGGCATGCCTAAAGATGTTCAAGACTCACTTGGACAACAAGTGCCCTTTCCATCGAGGCTTGGTCGACCACACGAGTATGCAAATCTTGTTCAGAGCATTTTTAGTAACGTCATGCTTAATGGTGAAACGATCAGACTTGATGGCGCCATTAGAATGACCCCCAAATAATATGTCGGCCTGACGATGAGCGCCCCAACGGAATTTGTAACGTGGTTTCGGTCAGCCGCACCCTACATCCGAACTTTTAGCGGCCAGACATTTGTCATCGCTTTCGATGGGGACGTTATCGAGGAGGGGAACTTCACTGATTTAACGCACGACATTAACTTGTTAGTAAGCGTCGGGGTTAAGGTCGTTCTGATTCATGGCGCTAGACCTCAAATCGAACGAGCAATAAAAGCCAAAAAGCTTAAGCCTGTGATGTCGAGCGCTCGTATTAGGGTGACCGATGAGCAAAGTTTAACGTGCGTCAAAGAAGCTAACGGTCGACTCAGATTGGAGATCGAAGCGTTACTCTCCATGGGCCTGCCAAACACTCCTCTCGCAGGAAGTCCGATACGAGTGACCTCGGGCAACTTTGTCATTGCGCAACCTAAAGGCGTCATCAACGGGGTCGACCATCTCTATTCTGGAGATGTGCGAAAAGTGAGGTGCGAGGCCATCAACAAGAGGCTAGAGGACGGTGAATTGGTCCTAATTTCTCCGCTCGGGTACTCCGCCACCGGAGAAATTTTCAATCTCACTTATGAGGATGTCGCTACTGAAGTTGCAGTTGCCATCGGCGCTAACAAGTTAATTTACCTTAGCGACCAAGCAGGATTAAGCGACAAAAAAGGCAATCTTCTTCAAGAGCTGACGACATCGGCACTCAAATTACAGGCAAAAAATAAAACGAAAGATCCCCTGCAAGATCGCATAAAGGCGAGCTTAATTAAAGCCTCCGAAGGTGGAGTGGACCGACTTCACGTAATTGACCGCAAAATTAATGGCGGGATATTGCTCGAGTTGTTCACCCATGAAGGCATCGGCACTATGGTTAGCCGAGATCCACTAGAAACAATTCGCAATGCGACACTCGACGATATTGGCGGCATACTGAGTCTAATAGAACCACTGGAAAATGAAGGGGTTTTGATCAAAAGGCCTCGAGAAAATTTAGAAACAGAAATCCAAAAGTTCACGATTGTTGAACATGATGGTCTTGTTGTGGGTTGCGTTGCGCTGAATCCATTCGGAAAAGAGAAAATCGGCGAGTTGGCATGTTTGGCTGTTCACTCAAGCTTTCAATATGCCGGGGTCGGAGAGAGACTTTTAAAAGCAATCGAAAAAAATTGCGCCAAACAAAAACTTACGCACGTCTTTGTCCTCACAACAGCATCGTCTCATTGGTTCTTGGAGAACGGCTTTAGACAAACAAACTTGACGGCACTACCTAAAGCTAAAGCGAACCTTTACAACTATCAAAGAAACTCAAAAATATATATCAAAACAATCAAATAAAGGCTATCAAACTAAAAATGACCCAAACTATTACGTGCATCAAATTAGGGCCAAACCAAGAGGCGATGGATTTCCCCCCTTTCCCTGGAGAGCTGGGGGAGCGCATTTTCAGCAATGTCTCTAAAAAATCTTGGGCAACCTGGCTGGAACAACAAAAAATGCTTGTTAATGAAAATCGGCTCAACTTGTCAGACCCCGAGGCGAGAAAATATTTAAAAGAACAAACAGAGAAATACTTCTTCGGGGATGGCGCGGATAGCGCACAGGGTTTTGTGCCGACTGACTGAACAAGCGCGGGTGAACCCGTGGGCGATCTAACGCCGTCTCAACTCGCTAGCTATTTGCCTGACGCTCGACCTCTTCTCTAGAAACGTGTCTGACATCCTTACCTTTCACGATATAGATGACATATTCGGCAATATTCTTAGCATGATCCCCGATACGCTCAATCGCTTTAGCAATGAATAACATCTCAATGGACATAGATATGGTTCTCGGGTCTTCCATCATCATCGTGATTAACTGACGCAGTATGGCTTTGAATTCCTCATCAACATCATCATCTCTGGCGATAACTTCTGCCGTGAGCGAAGCGTCTAGCCTAGCAAAAGCATCCAGAGCATTTCTCAGCATGGCCAAGCTGATCTCTGACATATGTCGTATCTCGGTCGTTCGAGGCATACGAATGCGTTCGTTCGTATAAATAAGTTTTGTCATACGCGCGATTTTGTCTGCCTCATCACCGATTCGCTCTAAATCAGTAATTGTTTTCTCAAAAGCCATCAGCAATCGAAGATCGCCAGCTGCCGGCTGACGCAAAGCAATGACGCGACTTATTTTCTCGTCAATCTCAACTTCCATCGCGTTGACTTTATGGTCACCTTTTTCAATCTGGTCGCATAAGGCCAAATCACCGGTCGTTAATGCGTTTAATGCTTGAGTAATTTGCTCCTCGACCAAACCACCCATCTTTAAGATCTGAGCACGCAAACCTTCAAGCTCAGCATCAAATTTTTTCACTGTATGTTGATCAATATTCATAAATTAACGCTTTTTAAAATTCAGAGGATATTATAAATCTTATATAGTCCCGCATAAATATTACAGATTCACTACAAGATCACAATAAATTCAGCGCCTTGAGACGCGAACACCATCACTTGTCCCTACAACCACCAAATCTGCAGCTCTGTTCGCAAAGATGCCATTTGTAACGACGCCAACGATATTATTAAGCTGGCGCTCCAGTTCTACAGCATTTTTAATATTCAGTCCATGAATGTCCAGAATCACATTACCGTTATCCGTCAAAAAACCTTCCCTAAGTTTTGGCTCGCCGCCCAAGCCCCGTATCACTCTCGCGACCTGCGCGCTGGCCATCGGAATCACCTCAACGGGCAGAGGAAACCCCCCTAAAACATCAACAACCTTAGCTTCATCGACTATACAAATAAACTTCTGGGCCGCAGCCGCAACGATCTTTTCTCGAGTGAGCGCACCACCACCACCTTTAATCATTTCAAGTTTGTGATTGATTTCATCTGCTCCATCCACATAAACCCCAAAAGCCTCTATCTGATTAAGGTCTATAACTGGAATGCCACAAGCACGCAGACGAGATGCGGTTGCCTCAGAGCTGGCCACTGCTCCAGTAGCCCCCCCCCAAATAGACAATTCTTGGATAAAATAATTCGCAGTAGAGCCGGTGCCGACACCTACAATATCGCCTCTGGATAAATGGTTTACTGCCTCTCGTGCTGCTGCGCGTTTCATATCATCTTGCGTCATCATTTAACCTAAAAACTTAATTTTTAAAATTATAATTAAAGAATTGTTCATGAGGCCTCATTCTTATTACTTAATTGTTTGAGGATAGAATATCATCAAGCAAACATATGAGTAGGGAATTTCATGAATAAATCCAACCAGACTACAGTATTGATTTTAGGCGGAGCCGGATTTATTGGTGGCTACCTGACTGAAGCCCTATCACGCACCGGTTATCACGTTCGAATACCCACCCGAAACCGCGAACGCGCCAAGGGAGGGTTGATCATCCTTCAAAACGTAGAACTACTTCAAACCGACATTTCCAAACTTGAGAGTCTCGATCAATTGTTTATAGGCGTTGATGTCGTCATCAATTGCGTGGGCATCCTCCACGAAACCCGGAAAGGTGACTTTAAAAAATTCCACGCTAAATTCGTAGAAAAAGTTGTTGCCAGCTGTAATAACCAAAAAGTCAACAAACTCATTCACCTATCAGCACTAAAAGCCTCAGCCTCAGCGCCAAGCGCCTACCTGAGATCAAAAGCTGAAGGAGAACAAATCATTGCGGATACATTACACGAGTCGACTCCTTCCCACATTCTTCGTCCATCTGTCGTTTTTGGTGATGGGGATTCTTTTTTATCAATGTTCACCAAGCTCGCAAATTGGTTGCCCCTCATACCATTAGCCAAACCTACAGCAAAGTTTCAACCCATATTCGTTGGTGACTTAACCCAAGCCGTAATGAATTGCATAAACGGAAACGAAAAAAAATCCCTGATAGAGCTTGGTGGGCCGCGACAGTATGAACTGATCGAACTGGTTCGCTATGCCACCGGGTTTGGCCGACTCTCTCCAAGGATAATCCCACTCCCGGACTGGGCGGCCCAATTGCAAGCGCGAACATTAGAGCTACTCGGGCTTAACCTGATCACGCGAGATAACTTGGCGTCCATGTCCGTCGATAATACATGTGACGCGGCATCAATCACCTCTTACAAAACAATCGAAAGCATTGCGCCGAGTTACCTCTCTCAATTAACTTAAAGAGCTCACCCTTCCATCAAGGTTACCTCTATGAATAAACCATCTTATTATCTAGTTGGCGGAGCGGTCAGGGATGATTTGCTGGGAATCACAGTCACTGACCGCGACTTTGTGGTTGTGGGCTCCAGTGTCGAGGAAATGATCGCACAAGGTTTCATTCCAGTCGGTCGAGACTTTCCAGTATTTCTGCATCCTCGCACGAAAGAAGAATATGCTCTTGCACGCACTGAGCGAAAAGCGGGCCGAGGTCATCAAGGCTTTACCTTCCATGCAGAACCCTCAGTAACCTTAGAGGAAGACCTAGAGAGACGAGATCTAACGATTAATGCAATCGCAAAATCCATTGAAGGTGAACTGATCGATCCATTTAACGGAATTTCCGATCTAAACAAAAAAGTACTCAGGCATGTCAGCGAGGCCTTTGTTGAGGATCCACTGCGAGTCCTCAGAGTATGTCGATTCACGTCTAAACTTGATTTCGATATTCACCCGAAGACACTTAGCCTCATGGCCAATATTGTCAATTCGGGCGAACTCGCACATTTAAGTCCCGAACGAATTTGGATTGAGATTATTAAAGGGCTTATGGCGAAGACCCCCTCTCGAATGATCTATAGCTTGGCAAGCTGCGGGGCTTTAAATGCAATCAGCGATACACTCTCGCGCGGCATGCTTAACTCTGACAATAAAGAAATTATTTTCAAAGCTCTCGACCTTGCCGCAACAAATCAAGCGCCCATTGAAACCAGGGTGGCAATATTTTCGTTACTGACCGAACACGACATCACCGCAATTATCAGAAACAAAAAACCTAACGTTGTTCCCCGTAATGTCGAACATGCAAAAGAATTATTGACCCAACTCAGGGCCTCTAAGGATCAATACCGAACATCGGTCCTACTCTTAAGTCATCTTGCTTCAATCTCTCAAGCGGCAGAACTATCTAATGAAAATATGCTCGACCTTGTGATGCACCTTGACGGGTTAAGAAACCCAGAACGTTTTAAAAATATTTTAGGCGCCGTAAAAATTATTGGTCAGGTCCTTTCCGAAGAGATGTCTCCACAGCACTTAACAAGTCTTACGGCAGCATTAGAAATATTGAAATCACTCAAGCATGATGACTTGGCGAATAAAGAGAATACACGGACCATCAATCAACGCGTAAGAGATGCGCGCATTACTGCTCTGAAGCAAGCGTTTCCCAAGCGAAAATGATGGCGAATAAAACCCATTACGACATCAACGAATACTCCAATATAAGCAAGTCGCAATACAACTAAACAATATCGTCGAGCCAAACGGCAAATACAGCTTCCGCCCAAACACATGCACCGTTATATCGCCGGGCATCATCTCCCGACCAACCAATTTTCCCAGTACTTTAAGAAAAATAGGCTTGGTGTATGCGACTAAACCTACGACGAGCACCATCGTCAGAATCCACTTAACCAAGGACTTTAGTAACCTCTTCGTTTAAACTGCTTGAAAATAACTCACATGATGACTGTCATCATACAACTACATAGCATAGGGGGTTACATTGATAGATTTATATACATGGGGAACGCCGAACGGCAGAAAAGTCTCGATCATGCTGGAGGAGTTAGCCACGGACTACCGAACCATCAGCGTCAACATCGGCAAAGACGAGCAATTCACGCAGGACTTCCTCTCGATCAGCCCCAACAATAAAATTCCAGCGATTGTCGACCACGATACGGATAGTGGATCTCCTCTAAAGCTCTTTGAATCAGGTGCTATTTTGATTTATCTTGCGGAGAAGTTTCAGCGGTTTTTGCCAATCTCAGGCCCTACGCGACATACCACCATTCAGTGGCTCATGTTCCAAATGGCGGGGGCAGGGCCAATATTTGGACAAGTTCATCATTTCCTTCGGGCAGCCCCCGAACCAGTTCCCTATGCCATCGACCGTTATCAAAAAGAGACCGCACGGCTATATGGCGTACTTGATAGTCACTTGTCTAACAATGAGTTTTTTTCCGTAGACTACTCGATAGCCGATATCGCCACATATCCTTGGGTGGCTCGACATGAATGGCATAAAATCGAATTAACCAATTACCCCAGCGTTTTGCGTTGGTACGAGACTATCGGAGATAGAGAGGCCGTCAAAAAGGGCATGACCGTTCCATTTGTAAACTAAACAACCCGAGGCAATGACTACGAACGTGTGTGAGCGGTGCGATGCTGAATTCAGCTGTGGAATGCGCGATACTCAACCGTGCTGGTGCTCAACTGACTTCCCAAACATCTTATATGGGAATCTTGGTGACACCTGTTTCTGCCCTAGCTGCGTTGGCGGAGCGATCGATTCAAAAAAAAATACATCAGAGAACCGATTTTAGAAGCGAACCCATTTTAGATGGGTCCCGAGTGACTGAAATGCCGCTGGCATCCATGATTCTAAGCTTTTCATCAGCGGTTCCCTGACCACCCGAAATGATGGCTCCCGCATGTCCCATTCTTTTCCCAGGAGGCGCGGTAACTCCAGCTATAAACCCCACTACTGGCTTTGACATATGCTCCTTAACCCAAACCGCAGCGGCCTCTTCATCGGTGCCGCCAATTTCACCGATCATCACAACGGCATCAGTTTCTGGGTCTTCATTAAATAGTTTTAACACATCAATGTGTTTGAGCCCGTTAACAGGGTCACCGCCAATACCGACAGCGGTACTTTGCCCAAGACCCAACTCAGTTAATTGAGCAACGGCTTCATACGTCAAAGTCCCAGATCGAGACACCACACCGATACGGCCTTTTCTATGGATATGTCCCGGCATAATCCCAATTTTTAATTCATCAGGCGTGATCACACCTGGGCAATTTGGCCCAAGCAACAATGTACGACTCTTCATATTGCGCATGCTAGAACGAAGTTCGATCATGTCTTTAACCGGAATTCCCTCCGTAATACAAATCACCAACTCAAGCTCCGCCTCTACTGCCTCCAATATTGCCGCAGCCGCGCCGGCCGGAGGGACATAAATCACAGATACCGTTGCCCCGGTTTGCTGTTTCGCCTCGACTACCGTCCCATAAATCGGGATTCCTTCAAAATCCTGCCCGGCCTTTTTGGGATTCACACCAGCGACGTAACAAGATTGACCATTTGCGTAATCCCGACTGGTTTGAGTATGGAACTGACCTGTTTTCCCCGTGATACCTTGAGTGATAACTCGCGTATTTTTATTTATTAAGATCGACATCTTATTGACCACCTCGCGCTGCTTCGACGACCTGCTGAGCAGCATCAGCCATGGTGTCAGATGAAATAATTGGCAAACCAGACTCTCTTAAAATCTGTTTGCCCAAGTCTTCATTAGTCCCCTTCATGCGAACCACTAAAGGTACAGTAAGATCAACCTGCTTCGCAGCCTCGACCACACCGGTCGCAATGACATCGCATCGCATAATGCCACCAAAAATATTTACTAAAATGGCTTTTAGATTTGGGTTAGACAACATAATTTTAAACGCCTCGGTAACTTTCTCGGTCGTGGCACCACCACCCACATCTAAAAAGTTCGCGGGCTCACCACCAAACAATTTAATGACGTCCATAGTCGCCATAGCCAAGCCTGCGCCGTTGACGAGGCATCCGATGTCTCCATCTAGAGAGATGTAAGACAAATCAAATTTTGACGCCTCTATTTCAGCGGGGTCCTCCTCATCGAAATCCCGCATATCGAGAATCTTAGGCTGCCTGAATAATGCATTAGTGTCGAAATTCATTTTGGCATCAAGCGCCAATATGTCACCATCAACCGTAAGAATCATAGGATTGATTTCTGCTAACGAGGCGTCAGTATCAACAAATGCTTGGTATAGCCCCTCAAATAGATCAGCCCCTTTTTCTAGAGCCTGCTGAGGCAGCCCAATCTTTTCATTCAATTGAATTGAAGCAATACGATCAAGTCCCTGCTTAGGGTCAATAAAAATTTTATGAATTTTTTCAGGCGTAGACGCAGCGACTTCCTCAATGTCCATACCTCCCTCCGAGGAGGCCATAAGGCATATAGTTTGAGTCGAACGGTCAACAACCATGCCGACATATAGTTCTTTTTCGATAGCCGCGCCCTCCTCAACCATGAGGCGTTTAACTAACTGACCAGCCGAGCCAGTTTGATGCGTCACTAACTGCATTCCAAGGATATTTGAAGAGACCGCCTTCACTTCGTCAAAAGACTTTACAACTTTGACGCCACCACCCTTACCACGACCACCAGCGTGAATTTGTGCTTTCACAACCCAGACATTTCCACCCAATTTGCGGGCGGCCTCCTCGGCCTCCTCAACCGAGAAACATGGAACTCCTTTTGGGGTTTTAACGCCATAGGCACGTAAGATTTCTTTCGCTTGATATTCATGGATTTTCATACGAATTTACACCAGATTTTCAGACTAATTGTGGAGCTAACGAAGTTCTTTGCTGTGAATTTCTTTGAGCCTTTTTGCTTCCTCTGCCCAAATTTTTTGTAGATTTTCATATTCCTTCTCTAGGCTGAGAACTTGGGCCTCAGCTTCATCAAGCTTCGCTTGAGCAGCTTTCAAATTTGTGGTGAGGTCAGCCACTACTCCACGTCTTTTCTGAGCCTCTTCAATAGCAGCGTCGTATGGTCTTTTCTTCTCTTCCATCTGCTTGCGAGCATGGACAGTGCGGATCTGCGCGTCCTCAAAAGTCATCTCAGCGGCAACTACGTCTAAGGTTGCTAGCGCACAGAGAGAAAATCCTACAAGCCACCCCAATCGGTTCTTCGTATTGCTTCCAATCAGCATTACAACCTCCCGGTGATGTTCAAAACTATGGTGCCGACACACGGATTCGAACCGCGGACCTGATGATTACAAATCAACTGCTCTACCAACTGAG
>DFDI01000005.1:0-4393 GCA_002367635.1 Betaproteobacteria bacterium UBA3031
TGTTTGAAAAACTGTGACATATCAACAATCAAGTCACGAATAACTGGCATCCCAGGTAGCGGTCGTAATTCCACAGGTGTCTTAATCGTTGCAAGACTGGTGACACACGCGAGTCCATTTTTACCATTGATGTTCATCGCGTCTGAGCCACAAACACCCTCGCGACAGGATCGACGAATACTTAAAGAATCATCCATCTCCTTAATGCGAATCAGCGCATCGAGCAACATCCTATCGGATGAACCAAGCTCGACGTCATACTCCTTCATATAAGGCTTCGCATCTTTTTCTGGATCGTATCGATAAATTCTAAATAACATGACGTATACCTCTTTACTAAATAACTAGAATCGCTTAATAAGTACGGACCTTAGGCTCAATAGTCTCTGCGGTTAGTGGATTCATATGAACAGGTTTGTAATCCAATCGGTTCCCCTCTTTAAACCAAAGAGTGTGCTTCAACCAATTCTCGTCATCTCTCTCTGCAAAATCTGCTCGATCATGAGCGCCCCTACTTTCTTTCCGAGCGTCCGCAGATACAAGAGAAGCCAATGCGACTTCGATCAAATTATCTAACTCCAACGCCTCAATTCGAGCCGTATTGAATACCTTGCTCTTATCAGAAATTTGAGTTCTCATAACCCGTTGCTCGACCTCTTTAATTTCAGCAACCCCATTGGCAAGCAAATCAGGAAAACGGAAAACACCACAATTTCTCTGCATTGTTTGTCGGAGCGCTGCCCCGACCTCAGAAACAGATTCACCATTAGTTTGGTTATTCAAACGATCCAATCGCTCACGCGTCAAATCACCAGCATCGTGAGGCAAGTCTTTATGCTCAGGGTTTTGTTTTAAGAATTCAACAGTTGAATTACCCGCAGATTTACCAAACACCAACAAGTCAGTGAGCGAGTTCGTTCCAAGTCGATTAGCACCATGAACCGACGCGCAAGCACACTCGCCTGCCGCAAATAACCCGGGCACAATCGCCTCCTTATTCTCCCCCGACGGGGCAACCACTTCACCCCGGTAGTTAGTCGGAATACCGCCCATCATGTAATGGCACGTTGGCACCACAGGAATTGGATCTTTAACTGGATCAACATTAGCAAATTTCTTAGCAATTTCCCGAATCCCTGGCAATTTACTCTCGATTAACTCTTCACCTAAATGATCAAGCTTCAGCATTACATAATCCCCATTATCACCACAACCTCGACCGTCCTTTATCTCGGTTGCCATCGCACGAGCAACCACATCGCGAGACGCTAAATCTTTCGCATTAGGTGCATAACGTTCCATAAATCGTTCGCCATCCTTGTTGAGAAGATACCCTCCTTCTCCACGCACACCCTCCGTGATTAAAACACCCGCTCCAGCAACACCTGTAGGATGGAATTGCCAGAACTCCATATCTTCAAGCGGTATACCCGCCCGAGAGACGATACCGAGACCATCACCAGTGTTAATAAATGCATTCGTACTCGACTCGTACACTCGCCCCGCTCCGCCTGTAGCAAATAAAACCGCCTTCGAGTGGAAAATAAATACTTCGCCCGTCTCCATTTCCATAGCCGTAACACCTACAGCTTGACCCGATGAGTCGCGTATCAAATCAAGCGCCATCCATTCAACAAAGAAATGGGTATTAGCTCGCACATTTCTCTGATACAAAGTATGTAACATCGCGTGGCCCGTTCGATCAGCCGCACAACACGAACGCTGACTCGGTGGCCCCGCTCCAAAATTTTGCATGTGTCCACCAAACGGGCGCTGATACACCGACCCATCTTCATTTCGATCAAAGGGCATCCCAAAATGCTCTAACTCAATCACACTCTTCGGTGCTTCGCGACACATAAACTCAATCGCGTCCTGATCCCCGAGCCAATCTGACCCTTTCACGGTATCGTACATGTGCCAATGCCAGCTATCCTCACCCATATTCGCTAACGCTGCGCCAACCCCACCTTGCGCTGCCGCCGTATGGGAACGTGTAGGAAAAACTTTAGAGAGCACAGCAACTTTACAACCTGCTTCTGTTAGCTGGAGTGCAGATCTCAGACCAGCGCCACCGGCACCAACAATCACGGCATCAAATTTTCTTACTGGATACGACATTTATACACTCCACAAAATTTGAATGGTCCATAAGGCATAAGCAATCAGAACCAGTATCGTTAGAACTTGAAGACCAAGACGCAACGCCGTGCACTTGATATAGTCCATAAAAATATCTCTGACGCCAATCCATGCATGCCAAAAAAGACTCAAGAAAAATAATAGTGTGATGGTTCTCATCCACTGAGGTTGGAACATGTAGCTCCACTCGAAGTAATCTTTCGGGCAGGTAACGACGTAGACAATTCCAAAGACAATTGTATACACCGCCATGATGGCCGCCGTGACTCGTTGGATCAACCAATCCTTTATCCCATAGTGCGCTCCGGTAACAATTCGATTTACCATATGCTGACTCCAAAAATAAGTGTGAGAGCTACACTCAAAACCAATACCGCGGCACTCGATTTTCGCGCCGCCGAGAGATCTGAGCCAACATGCAAGTCAAGAAGCAAGAAGCGAATACCCGCTATGAAATGATGAGTAAATGCCCAGACAAGGCCAATGACTAACGTTTTACCCAACCAACCAGTTAAACATTTTGCTGCCTGTGTATACCCCTGCGGGGACTCCAAACTTAATGATAAGATACCCAAGAGGACGCCGATCATTAAGAATATGCCCAAACCACTCACCCGATGAAGAATTGAGACAAATCCTGGAAGAGGTAACCTGATTTTGGTGAGGTCTAAGTGTTTTGGCCTCGGTTTTGTATTCATAACAGTTAGTTCCTTATTTTTTAATCAACAACCGCTCATTAGACGATTTGATTCCTATAATGATGGTTAGAGGTATTGCAATAACTCCGCCTCAGTTCAACAGGTTGGTCTCCATACGTGTACGCAATACGATCAACCCTCAGCAAGGGCGAGCCATCGAGCAAACCCAATCGGTCAACAATTTCGCCTTCCCCTAAAACTGCCTTTACCCGTTCCTCCACATGGAGAATTCTTAATCGGAATACAGCCTCATACATGCTATAGAGCATACAGTTATGATCTAAAATCATTTTTTCTTCGATCACCTCAAACAGCTGACCGGGGAGACGAATTTCTTCATAAATTGTTTGAACTCCTTCTGGAGATAAAATTCTTCGAATTAACCAACCGGTTGAACCTGCAGCGACCGACAAGTTCGAAGCAGACAGCTCATCGAGCTTTATCCTCCAAAAATCGATTAAACTTGCATTTACGTCCACAACTGGTCCAACGTCTGGTGCCAGCCGTAAAAAAGGAAATTTTGTGGGCTCTATTTGATGAGAGGCGACAAAAGTGCCTCTACCTTGGTGACGAACAACCAACTTTTGGGTGGCGAGATCAGAAATCGCTTTTCTCACGGTACCTTGGCTAACGTTATAACGTTGCGCAAGCTCAAATTCGCTTGGAATTGACTGGCCTGGCGCCCACTCACCAGACCTCAAAGCGTCTGTAATTAACCGCTTAATTTGGCGATATAATGGCACATAGCCCGCATTCGTTTCGCTTTGAAGCTCCATGATTGGTATATTCTATTCTCAATTTGAAGATTTATCTACAAGAATTGCAGCTACTCTTATGTCTTATATAAGACTTGTTGACGTGAGGCACAGACGAAAGGTACAATGGAGAACTCAAAATGACATCTAAATGGCATTCTAAAGGCTTAAAAATAAGCCTGGGATCGTAAAATACTCTTCTGCCCCTTAGAAATATTAATGGCGGCAGATGACAGAACCCATATAGTATAAAAATTTAAGTCTCACAACATTTAATAAGGGATAAGTACAGATGAAGAAGCCCATCAGAGTCGCCATTACAGGCGCCGCAGGTCAAATCGGATATAGCCTATTGTTTAGAATTGCTTCGGGCGAAATGCTCGGCAAAGACCAACCAGTCATCTTGCAACTACTAGAGATAACACCAGCACTTAATGCACTCAAAGGTGTCGTTATGGAGCTGGAAGACTGCGCATTTCCACTCTTAGCAGGTATTGTTCAGTCTGACGATCCAATGATCGCGTTTAAAGATATCGATATCGCACTTTTGGTTGGAGCTCGGCCTCGATCAAAGGGTATGGAAAGAAAAGATCTATTAGAGGCAAATGGCGCTATATTCACCGTTCAGGGACAAGCACTCAATGCAGTTGCGGCTCGAAATGTCCGAGTGCTTGTCGTAGGGAATCCGGCCAATACCAACGCTTACATCGCAATGAAGAGCGCCCCCAACCTCCCGAGCCGCAACTTCACAGCAATGTTGCGTCTCGACCACAACCGCGCCCTATCCCAACTATCCAC
>DFDI01000005.1:4613-5124 GCA_002367635.1 Betaproteobacteria bacterium UBA3031
CAACCGTGCCCTATCCCAACTATCCACTAAGAGTGGCCAAAGCGTTGACTTAATCAAGAAGTTGATCGTCTGGGGTAATCATTCTCCAACGATGTACCCCGATTATCGGTTCGCAACCATAAATGGCAAACCTGCACCAGAGGTCATTAACAATCAGGACTGGTATGAAAATACATTCATATCAACCGTAGGCAAACGAGGCGCGGCAATCATTGAGGCTAGAGGCCTATCATCAGCCGCCTCTGCCGCTTCCGCCGCTATCGATCATATCCGAGATTGGGTCTTAGGCTCTCAAGGAGAATGGACGACAATGGGAGTTCCTTCTGACGGCTCTTACGGCATTCCAGAGGGGGTGATCTGCGGGTTTCCCACCATCTGTTCAAACGGTGATTACCAGATCATCCCAGACCTAAACATCGATGAATTTAGTCGCTCAAAAATAAACGGCACTCTGCAGGAGCTCGAGGAAGAACGTGGTGCGATAAGTCACTTACTCGATCAAGGGTAAGTA
>DFDI01000103.1 GCA_002367635.1 Betaproteobacteria bacterium UBA3031
CCTATATGCAGATACCCATTCGGTTCTGGGGGAAAACGAAACCGCAATTGGGACTGCGTATACCCGTTAACTAAATCTTCTGTTGTATCAGCGTAGATATTCGCTGACATAGCCGTTAGCGCTATTGATACTGCGCTGACTATAATTTTATTCTGAACCTTCATGTCATCTCCTAATTAAAAAATCTACAAAATCTTTTTAGTTTTAAGGTTTTGTGCCTTGGATAGATTTTCTAATTTAAATATGACAAATCCATGACAAAAAGAGGATTATGCCCATTGTCTAGATGTATTTTAGTGATTATTGTGTGGGGTGTTGCAAAAAAACAACAGGTCTAAATCTGGGCGTTATCCACGTCAAACTCAACGACGCCGCTGGTTAGGTTGTAAACGGCCCCTATCAGACCCACCTTCTTGGTCTTGAGTTGAGTTTTAATGATGCCGCTGTATCGAAGCATGCGCTCCATTTGGCATTGGACGTTATGAAAGCAGACTTTTTCAACAAACAATTCATTTTTTGAGTGCCTGTCTTTTGGGTCTAATACTGTCTTTTCTGCTTCCACCGCCGGGTCAATCAGGCGAATGATTTCACCAATGTTTCCACCCTGGTAATGATCGCAGGCGGCCTTGATGGCGCCACAATTCGTGTGGCCCATGATGACAATAATTTTAGAGCCCAGATACGCCGTCGAGAATTCAATGCTGCCAATCGCCTTCCGTGAGGCAATGTTACCCGCAAGCCTCACGCTAAAGATGTCCCCCAAGTTCTGATCGAAGATTAGCTCGACCGTGGTTCTTGAGTCACTGCACCCCAAAACAGACGCGAAAGGATGCTGCTTGTCCTTAATTTCGTCGCGAACATTTAGCATGTCGTGTTGCCGCTTAACGTTGTTCACAAAGCGCTCGTTGCCCTCGAGTAAAACTTTAAGGGCCTCTTTTGGGGTCATTGAGTCACGGTCAAGATCGGGGTGCTTGTACATTTTTACTCCGGCCTCATGTGAGGAAATAAAATCACATCACGGATGCTGGGGCTGTCGGTGACTAACATAACCAGCCTGTCGATGCCGATTCCACAGCCGCCGGTCGGTGGCATGCCATACTCAAGGGCACGAATAAAGTCTGCGTCATAGAACATCGCCTCCTCATCCCCAGCCTCCTTGGCTTGGGCCTGCGCCTTAAATCTCGCGGCCTGATCCTCAGCGTCGTTGAGCTCTGAAAAGCCATTGGCAATCTCACGGCCCGCAATAAATAATTCAAAGCGCTCTGTAATCTCAGGGTTAGCGTCTGAAGCTCTTGCCAAAGGTGAGACCTCTATCGGGTAATCAATAATATAGGTCGGGTTCCATAGGTGTTCTTCAGCGACGGCCTCAAAAAGTGCCAGCTGGTGTGCGCCCAGCCCGGCATTTGCCGTTAGGGTGGTCCCTGACTTTTCGAGGGTGGCCTTAACAAAGCTTATGTCGTTGAGTTCGGCTTCTTTGAATCGATCACAGTATTTTAGGATCGCCTGAACCAACGTTAATCGGTCGAACGGCTGGCTAAAGTCAATAGACTTTTCTTGGTACTGAACCTTCGTTGACCCTGTGGTCAGCTCCGCCACATGACGAATACAGTTTTCCGTGAAGTCCATCAGCCAATGGTAGTCTGTATAGGCCGCATAAAATTCCATCATCGTAAACTCAGGGTTGTGCCTCACGCTTAAACCTTCGTTTCTAAAGTTTCGATTGATCTCAAACACCCTATCAAAGCCCCCGACCACTAACCTTTTAAGGTAGAGCTCTGGGGCAATCCTTAAAAACATGTCCATGTCCAAGGCGTTATGATGTGTCTCGAAAGGCTTCGCACTTGCCCCTCCTGGGATCGGGTGCAGCATCGGTGTCTCCACCTCCAGAAATTGATGGCTCGTCATAAAGCTCCGGATGCCAGAGACAATTAGACTTCGCTTCAAAAAGGTGTCGCGAGTCTCCTCATTCACAATCAGGTCGACATAACGCTGGCGGTATTTAGTTTCTTGGTCAGACAGGCCGTGGAACTTTTCTGGGAGCGGCCTTAGGGACTTGGTAAGGAGAACAATCTCCGTGACCTCCAATGAAAGTTCATTGGTGTTAGTTTTGAACAGCCTTCCCTTAGCCCAGAGAATGTCGCCTAAATCCCAGTGTTTAAATTCCGAGTAGAGCTCTGGGTTCGTTTCGTTATTGACCAGGTCTCGCGAAACGTAAAGTTGGATACGACCGGTTGTGTCCTGTATCGTTGCGAAGCTTGCCTTGCCCATCACTCGCTTTAACATCATGCGTCCGGCCACGGCGACCACAATTGATTTGCTCTCTAAGGCTTCCTTATCAAGTGCGTCATACTCAAGGTGCAACGCCTTTGCAAATGCGTCCGGCTTAAATTGATTGGGGAACGCTGCGCCCTTTTCACGCAGTGCTTTTAGCTTACTGCGCCGCTCTAAAATTATCGAATTTTCATCCTGTATCACAGGCTGGTTATTTTCACTCAAACTATACCCCTTGCTTTAAACTCTCACTAATGAAAGGGTCCAGATCACCGTCCAGCACCCCCTGTGTATTTCCAATTTCAACGTTGGTCCTCAGATCTTTAATTCTGGACTGGTCCAACACGTAACTTCTAATCTGGTGCCCCCAGCCAATATCGGTTTTCGCATCCTCAA
>DFDI01000090.1:0-9283 GCA_002367635.1 Betaproteobacteria bacterium UBA3031
TTTCGGTAGAAGCTCGTTGCCCTGCGCTTCTGCCGACTGAATCCAGAAAATTCAGGGAGAATTACAGATCAATCAATGGCAACAGCTTGAGCCGGATTTTTAGACTTCGGGCTTACTAAGCATTATTATTGCATTCCGTATACAATAATTTATTTGGCAGTCACAAAGTCGGCCACGTACGCAAGGTCGGCTTCATATCATTATAATGAATAATCTATAATGATAGTGTGCGCTTACTTTAATCTATTCAATGTTAGGTTAGGAACCACTCATGAGCTTACCAATTCGAGTTTTATTAGCGAAAGTCGGGCTAGACGGTCATGACCGAGGCGTCAAAGTGGTCGCCAGAACCCTACGAGATGCCGGCATGGACGTCATATACACCGGCTTACACCGAACACCTGAAGAGGTGGTGAACGCAGCCGTTCAAGAGGACGTTGATATTCTTGGCGTGAGTCTGCTATCAGGCGCCCACATGACTATCTGCCCCAAGATCATGCAACTACTGAAAGACAAGGATGCCGAAGACACAATTGTCGTCGTAGGCGGCGTTGTGCCTGACGAGGATGTGATTCCCCTTAAGGAGATGGGAGTCAAAGAACTGCTTTTACAAGACACAACCCCTAAAGAAATCGTTGCGCGCCTCGAAAAACTGGTGCGAGAACGCGGCCCTCGTTAATAATATCGATCAATCACACCAATGCCCATTTCATCTGCCGATTTAGTTGCGCGACTTAAAAAAGGAGATTTGCGTGCGGCCAGCCGCCTGATGTCACGCGCCGAATCGAATGATGACGAAACACTCAGCTCTCTCGGGGCAATCTACAGAGCAGCAGGTCGTGCACACATCGTAGGACTAACGGGAGTTCCGGGCAGCGGAAAATCAACACTCGTCAGCAAGTTAGTTGAAACCATCCGGAAAGACGGTCGAAGGGTGGGCATCATTGCAATCGATCCCTCAAGCCCATTTTCAGGTGGGGCAATCCTTGGTGACAGAATCAGAATGACCAATCTGGTAATGGACGAGGGGGTATTCATTCGCAGCATGGCCACAAGAGGGTCTACGGGAGGCCTCGCACGTTCGGCCTTAACTGCTGTAGACATATTAGACGCAGCAGGCTTCGACGTCGTTATCATTGAAACCGTTGGGGTCGGCCAGGATGAGGTTGAAATCGCGAAAGCCTCGCATTCGACACTGGTAGTTTCAGCACCCGGACTCGGTGACGACGTGCAAGCGATCAAAGCAGGCATTCTGGAGATAGCCGACATTCATGTTGTGAGCAAATGTGATCGATCAGACTCAAATAGAACGATTACAGACCTAAAAATCATGCTCGCCATGGGCGTCAACATAGCAATCAAAGATCGTGGAGGCAAACCACTTTGGCAAGTTCCCGTTGTGGGGACCAGCTCTGAAACCGGCGAAGGAATAGACACATTAATCGCCACCTTGGATCGCCATAGAGACGTCCATCGCACCACCGAATTAGGAGAAGAACGCTTACGAAACATCGCAGAGTATCGAACGTTCAAAACTGCTGAAGACTTATTGCGCAGTCGGTTTTACAAATCAACCAACAAAAGAATTCAAGATGTTGTGGAGCAAATTGCTAAGCGAGAACTAGACCCTTTCACAGCATCTAATGACCTTCTGAAAAAAATTGCTTTCTAATTAGGAAAATTCATGAGCACACTGAACAAAATAGATCCAACCCAACTTGCTAAACAGTTAGAGCTATGGGAAGAAACTGAAGTCAGCGCTTTTCTTAATAAGCAACCCGAGCGAGAAGATGCTTTTTATACCCTTGGTGGCTTCCCGGTAAAAAGAACATATACCGCCCTCGACACGAAAGACATACCCATTGATGACATTGGCCTTCCTGGTCAATATCCCTACACTAGGGGCCCCTACCCAACGATGTATCGAAGCCGATACTGGACGATGCGGCAGATCGCAGGATTTGGCACAGGAGAAGACACCAATAATCGTTTCAAATATCTGATTTCTCAAGGTCAAACCGGCCTATCAACGGACTTCGACATGCCCACACTGATGGGTTATGACTCAGACCATCCGATGAGCGATGGAGAGGTGGGCCGAGAAGGGGTAGCCATCGACACACTGGCCGATATGGAAGCTTTATTTGACGAGATAGATTTAGAAAACATTTCTGTTTCCATGACGATCAACCCAACCGCATGGATCCTACTCGCCATGTATATCGCGCTAGCAAAACGGCGCGGAAACGATCTCAACAAACTCTCCGGAACGGTTCAAGCGGATATCTTAAAAGAATATATAGCGCAAAAAGAATATATCTACCCCATTTCACCATCCGTGCGAATCGTTAGGGACTGCATCACATACTGCGCAGAAAATATGAAGCGGTACAACCCGATAAATATTTCGGGGTACCACATCAGCGAAGCCGGGTCCTCTCCGCTGCACGAAATAGCGTTCACGATGGCTAACGCAACAACCTACGTCGAAGAGGTTGTTAAAACCGGCATGGATGTCGACCTATTTGCACCGAGACTCGCTTTTTTCTTCGTCTGTCAGGCGGATTTCTTTGAAGAAATTGCTAAGTTTCGTGCTGCCCGTAGAGTCTGGGCTAAGATCATGAAAAATCAATTTGGCGCCAAAAAAGCTGAGTCAATGCGTCTACGCTTTCACTGTCAAACAGCGGCAGCCTCTCTGACCAAACCACAGTACAAAGTAAACATCATGCGAACGACGGTACAGGCCTTGGCAGCCGTCCTCGGAGGCGCTCAAAGTCTACATACAAATGGCATGGATGAAGCGTTTGCGATTCCCACCGAAGAGGCGATGAAGATTGCGCTTCGAACGCAACAAGTCATCGCCGATGAAACCAATGTTGCAAATGTCATTGACCCATTGGGCGGCTCATACTTCCTAGAGAATCTCACCACACAATATGAAACCAAAATTTTTGAAATCTTGGAAGAAGTTAAAGAAAAGGGCGGCACCATCAAACTAATCGAAGAGGGTTGGTTTCAAAAACACATTGCCGACTTCGCATATGAGACTGCCCTCAAGAAACAAGATGGGCAGAAGCCAGTTATCGGAGTCAATAAGTACGTAGAGGAAGATGAAAAAGCAGACATTAAAACCCATCCTCATGACCCGACTACTGCAGACAGACAAATCAGTCGCCTACAAAATGTGCGCGCCACACGTGACAACGACCAAATAGAAAGCCTCCTCAACAAACTACTCGAGGTTGCGAAAGACGAGACAAAAAATATCATGCCAATCACTATTGAGCTGGTCGACGCCGGGGCGACAATGGGGGATATCGTTGAAAAACTCAGAACGATCTGGGGTACGTACCGGGAAAATCCAGTGTTTTAAGTCTGCGGTTTGCTGCTCAACTGTAATTGTTATAAATCACAAAAGAGAGTAAGTTGCCACACATGAACATCATCCCTTACCTGGATTTCCATCCTAAGATATCCAAGAACTGTTCAAGCAAACGTTGGGTCTCCATTATCGGTCGAACTACGGTAGGTGAGCACTGTCACTTCGAAGATCTTGTCACTCTCCGAGCCGATGGAGAAACAATTAACGTTGGCTCGGAATGTTGGTTTGGCGAGTATGCAACAGTTCATATTGCTGATAGCGCGTATGGCGCGACGTTGGGCGATCGCGCAACCGTGGGTAGATTTGGTCTCGTACACGGATGTACGATTGCAGAGGATTGCCTGCTTGGCGAACACGCCGTAGTCATGGATAACGCAAGCGTGGGCAAAGGGTCTGTAGTCTGCAGCGATAGCGTTGTTCCTCCGGGCAAACAGCTTGAGCCTGGCTGGCTATACCAAGGAGTACCCGCCAAACCAGTACGAAAAATTGAAGCCACCGAGCTTGAAGAGCTTCGAAATATCGTTAAATCTAGAAAACACGGAGCCGGCTCAGAATGGGTCCTTTCCAAAAGACCGGTAGCCAAAATTAATCACGAGCCAGGACAAGGCGTCGCGGAAAATTCTAGCGATGACTCTTATATTGCCCCCACAGCAACCGTCGTAGGTCATTTAGAAATGGCTGCAGAGTCAAGCATCTGGTTTGGCGTTGCAATAGCCGCTCGAGATGCGTCAGTCTCATTGGGAGCGGCGAGCAACATTCAAGACAATTCGAGAATTACTCTAGACTCCGGCGAGCACTTAAAAATTGGGGAACGCGTTACCATAGGACATAACGTTCAACTAAACGCTTGTGTCATTGGCAACACTTGCATCATTGGCATGGGCTCGACAATAGGAAAAGGAACCATCGTTCAAAACGGGGGCGTGGTAGCTGCAGGCGCAGTTACCGCTCCAAATACTGTAGTCACCGAAGGAATGATTTGGTCTGGAAATCCAGCGAAACAATCCCGGCCTCTTTCGGAAGAAAACACAAAACTTTTCTCGGTCGGCGTGGACGTCTACAAGCAATACAGCAAAAACTATAAGAAAAATCCGTAGGCGCTTACGGCGCCCCTAACCACGGTTCGCGAGTAATAAAATGACGCTCGGAAAAGGGCTCGGGTCTATCGGCCACAAAGACCTATTTAAAATCGCGATTCCCATCATGATTGCTAACGTATCAACTCCCCTCATTGGAGTCGTTGATACCATAATCATTGGCCGGGTCCCCGATCCGGCGCTGATTGGCTCAGTTGCCATCGCGTCACTGATATTCACCTTCATTTATTGGGGATTTGGATTTCTAAGGATGGGGACAGCTGGCCTAACATCTCAAGCCGCGGGAGCAAATGATCAAGAGGAAATTCGCTCAACACTCGGACGTTCCGCTCTGCTGGCAATCATTATCGGACTCGCACTAATCGCACTCCAACATCCCATAAGTGAATTATCATTTTATTTGATACATGGCAGCCCCCGCGTAGAACTACTAGCAAACGAATACTTCGACATTCGGATTTGGTCAGCTCCTGCCACACTAACCAACTATGTACTAATAGGCTGGCTCATTGCTATTGGGAAAGCGCGACATGCCTTGGCGTTGCAGCTACTTCTCAACGTGAGCAATATGTTGTTGGATATTCTTTTTGTTCTCGGCCTAAACATGGGTGTAAAAGGGGTTGCTCTCGGCACGTTGCTCTCAGAATATGGTGCGGCTGGAGCAGGCATAGTTATCGTATTGATGATTCAAAACCGGCTTGCCGGAGCATGGGACATAAAAAGGATTTTAGCCAAGCAAAAAATGATCAAAAACCTATCGGTTAACGCCGACATTCTGGTCCGATCTCTGGCTTTAATCGTTGTATTCACCTGGTTTACTGCAAGCAGCGCGGCTTTCGGAGACACCGTACTTGCAGCGAACGCGGTACTGCTTCATTTTATGACCGTTTCCGCGTATTTTTTAGACGGAATAGCCTTTGCCACTGAGAAGTTTATTGGTGAATCTGTCGGCAAAAATTCTAGCCGTCATTTTTCTGATGCCGCCAAGTTGACAACAATGTGGGCTGGTGGCGTTGCAACCGTGATCTCTATCTCTCTCCTGATTTATGGGCCTGATATCATTGATTTCATTACTGTCGACAACTCCATACGTGAGACGGCCAAGGAGTATGTGATTTTTGCTGCGCTCACACCACTTATCGGAGTTTGGTGTTTTCAGCTCGATGGAATTTTTATTGGCGCAACGGCGACCGCCTTAATGAGAAATAGCATGCTTGTTTCAACACTGCTATTTTTCATCACTTGGAAAAGTCTGGAGGACCTTGGGAATCTCGGTCTATGGATCGCGCTACTCAGTCATTTTTTCTATCGAACACTCACGATGTATTTGCAGTTACCCAAGGTGATCGGAGCGATCACCGAATACAAAGTTAGTCGAGACTAGGTTGAGCAGCCTTTAAATCCAAATCTACCTGGGTTGTTTCGCCCTCGAGTCTAGCAATGATAGTGGCACATACGGCGTCCCCCCAAATGTTCACACTAGTTCGACACATATCCAAAACGCGATCAAAAACCATAAGAACACCTATAGCCTCTACCGGCAGTCCAATCACGCCCAGAATAATCGCAATGGCTACCAATGAGGCGGAAGGGACTCCGGCAACACCAATTGAGGTTAACAGCGCCACGACGACTATCGTAAATTGAACGCCAAGGGTCAGATCCAACCCATACGCTTGAGCAATAAACATCGCAGCAGCACACTCATAGAGCGCCGTACCATTCATATTGACCGTCGCTCCCAACGGCAGTACAAAACTAGACACACTATTCGAGACGCCAACATTTTTCTCCAAGCTCTTCATAGAAACAGGTAGCGTTGCGGATGAAGAAGCCGTTGAAAATGCGGTAAGAATTGCCGGTGACATTGCCCGAAGAGTCGCCCACGGGTTCACCCGCGCAAGGCTACGCAGCAGCAAAGGTAATACGACAAGCGCATGAATACACAAAGCGCCCAAAACCGTAAGTGAAAAAATCGCTAACGGCCGAGCCGCATCAAAACCTGTCTTTGCAATAACGCCAGCAACGAGTGCGAAAACGCCGATTGGCGCGAATTTCATTATCCACTCAGTCATTCCCATCATGACTTTAAACGTCGCGTCCCAAAAACGCTGAAAAGGATGCCGCAACTCATCAGATAATTGTGTGATGAAAAATCCAAACAAGATCGAGAAAAAAATTATCCCGAGCATCTGCCCCTCTGCAGAGGCTTTAATAATATTAGGCGGGACCATGCGCAGAAAAATTTCGGCGACGTCAGTTGAACCCTTATTTTCAATTTTCTCTTGAAGGGCAGATACGTCATGACT
The DNA here is from genome assembly GCA_002367635.1 of Betaproteobacteria bacterium UBA3031. Taxonomy (GTDB): domain Bacteria; phylum Pseudomonadota; class Gammaproteobacteria; order Burkholderiales; family Eutrophovitaceae; genus Eutrophovita. The sequence goes on from DFDI01000090.1 coordinate 6,789, forward strand.
TTCAAAAGCCAACAAATCCCCGACTGGCCGACCTTCGTATTGCCCTGGCGCAACCAAGTTAATCATCACCAAGCCAACAAGTATCGCAAACAACGTTGTTACGGCATAAAACAATAACGTACGTGTCCCAATTTTTGCTAACTTAGCCCCAGAACTTCCCATCCCACACATCCCTACGATAATCGAGGATGCGATCAGCGGGACGATAATCATTTTCAGGGCATTAAGGAATAATTGACCGCCGTATTCAAAGACCGTGTTCAGCTCTAAACCTAGGAGCGCTACTGACTCGCCGTCTTGCGAGTAATGCTTAACAATTGAACCAGTGATCCCGGCAAGAACAATCGCGATAATGATTTGCCAATGTAAAGCCAACTTGCGCATCTATTGCTCCTGTACTTCAGTACATTATGTGTCCGCCATCGACAACGATAGTCTGCCCCGATACAAACGAGGACAGCTCAGATAATAAATACACAGCAGTTCCTGCCAAATCGGTTGGCCGTTCTTCGCGCGAAATAGCTCTCGCCTTCAAAAAACTCTGCTGCCATTCAATAGGACGATCTTTTGTGGCATCCGTAATCACAAAACCAGGAGCGATGGTATTGACACGTACGTTTGCTGATCCACACTCCTTAGCGAGGCCTTTCGTCATCGAAAGTACTGCGCCCTTTGTTGCCACGTAATGCAAGTATCCGGGCTGACCAGCAACTGCGACAACAGAAGATATATTGATGATGCTACCACCGCCACTTTCGCGCATCGCAGGCATCACTCCCTTACAGCACTGCCAAATACCTTTGACGTTAACGTCAAAAATTCGATCCCATATTTCGGTTGAGATCTCCTCAAAAGGCGTGAGCTTCACCTCCCTAAAATACGCCGCATTATTAATCAGGCCATCGATGCGCCCACTCCACTCAACAGCTGCTTGCGCCATTGCCTTAGCAGACGCCTCATCACTCACATCCGTTTTTACGTAGGATGCCTCACCACCATTATTCTTTATTAGCTCAAGTGTTTCATCTGCAGAGTTGAGATCCGCAATCATGACTCGAGCGCCATAGGCAGCGCTAGTGAGCGCGAACGCCTGCCCAATGCCCGTGGCGCCACCAGTGACAATAATTGTTTTTCCTTCTAGCAATGAAATTTGCATCCTCAATAGCTCCAATTAATAGCCTATTTATTTTTATCAATCTCGCAGGCTAATCGTATAAAAAACTTAAGACACTTCTCTCCCCGACGCCACTTCATTTAACGTCTTGGCTCACACTGATCGCTCAGTCAATGCGCTCAAGAAATTCCCCGATCAGTGTATCAGCCGCTTTGATCACATGCTCTGGCCCAGGGAATGTTCCGCCTTGAACATCCCGGATAAAATCTTTAAATCCACCAACTCTTTCATTATGAATTGCTTGTTGCAGCTCATAAATTTTTCGATACTGCTTCGAGTGCCTAGGATAAGGCGGCGGACTATTACCCAAAATATCTTCAGCAAACAAAAATTGAATGTCACCGCCTCTACCGCCGCCAATTGAAGAGGTAAGCAATGTGGTGCGCTTACTGATCTCGATTAAGAGCTCCTCCGGAACGACCTCAACCTCCACGGCGTATGCGCCAGCATCTTCGAGGGTTTTGATTTCTTGATAAACCCAGAGCGCCTCATCTACCGTTTTCCCCACCGCCTTAAGTCCTCCCGTCCATGTGCTCTTTCGTGGCACAAGCCCGGCATGCCCTTGGATCGGAACACCCGCTTCAGCGGCTGCGCTTACAAAACGTGGGGACCACTGACACATGATCGCATCAGCGCCTAACTCCATAGCCGTATAAGCTACGCGCACTGCCTCGTCTTCAGTCGCAGCTGCAACTAAAGGTACTGAAAATGCCATAAACGTTTTTGGCGCCGCATCTCGGACTGCCTTTGCCAAGTGAGGCTGTTTCGGGTCAAACCGAACCTTCATAGTATCAATCCCCGCCTCTTCAGCCGCGGCAGCCTCCTCAGGAGAAAACGGCAAAGTTTCACAAAGAACTCTTTTCCCTTTTTGATCACGCAAACCCTTAACCGTATAATTTCGTAACCCGTAGGATCCACCTAGAGTCATAACGCGGGTTAATCCGCTTTTTTCAACATTCCTCTGTGGAATGCCTCCGTCTCCAGTTGCATAGCCTGCCATCTTTCTTCTCCCTTCCTGCATATCAATCAATTAGTCTTCGAACTTAAACGGTGCCATCCCTTGCCTAGCCCGATAATTATTAATGGCTTGGTGTGTGTTAGCAATCCTAAGAAGCCGAACAATCACCCGCCTTTTTCCTGGAATATCGGCCAGAACGAGTCCAATTGACACGACCAATAACCCGGGGCCCGGTAAAAATAACATCAATAATCCGACGCACAATAGTAAACCACCAGTCACATTCTTAAAAACAAACACAATAATTTTCATTCCAGAACGATCACTCGCCCTGTCCATAGCCTTTGACTTTAAAAAGTAATC
>DFDI01000090.1:9582-36098 GCA_002367635.1 Betaproteobacteria bacterium UBA3031
AAAACCCAGTCTATGCTGTATGTAATCATCGCCATCGTTGGGCCGAACGTTGCCGAAATTCAGATCTATATTCAGTCATAGATTAAGTAGTCGCGTCTCTCTTCTAACCATGACGCTTCATCCGCTCGAGCTAAAGCCTCCATATCTTGGGTCGTAGCGTTATCGTCTTCTACCCACTCTCGGAGCAAAGAGCTCCCGCTTATTAAATCAATGGCGAGCCTATCTTTCTCATATTCGTAATGAAACTCTCGCCACAACGGATAGTCCCTATCGAGTGACTTAAGCGCTTTAAAAACCAGCGAGATCAATCGCCAGGGTTTGAACTGGCGATGGTCATAGCCACTTGGCCTATCCACGTGAATCTGAACACCCTCGCACAAATGCCCCGCGTGCTTATGAAACGTGGGCTCAAACCAACAAACCCTCAAAGTACATCCCATCATCCATTCTGGTCCAAGGCGACGCATGCGATCGATCAAAAGCTGGGCCGCCAGACCTGGCGCACCCAACATTTCCAAAGGTCGCGTTGTTCCGCGCCCTTCTGACAATAAGGACCCTTCGAGCATCACGGTCCCCGGATAACATCGTGCCATAGCTAAACTAGGTGCATTGGGGCTGGGATTGACCCATGTTCGCTCACTCGAAGGCCAACCAAAGTCAGGGCCACTCGAAGGGTTCCAGCCCTCCATTTTAACGACCGTTAAGTCTGCCGCCAGCTCGTACTTATCGACAAACCACTGCGCCAACTCTCCGAGAGTTAACCCATGCCTCATTGGAAGCAACCCAGCGCCTACGAAGCTCTCCCAACCAGGCTTGAGCAAAAGACCTTCAACCGGTCTACCAATCGGATTAGGCCGATCAAGAATCCAAATTCTTTTTTTATATTTGGCACACGCCTCGAGCAAGTAACGTAAGGTCGTGATAAACGTGTAAATACGGCAACCTAAGTCTTGAAGGTCCACCAACAAAACATCAAAACTTTCGATCATTGCCTGGGTTGGGCGCCTGACGTCCCCATAAAGGGAATAGACTGGGATTTTATGAACGGGGTCTATAAAGTCTGAAGATTCAACCATGTTGTCCTGTTTGTCCCCCCTTAAACCATGCTGAGGACCAAATGCTGCGACCAGGTCTAAATTCGATATCCCTGAGATCACATCAATAGCATGAGTAAGATGTTCGTCGACAGACGCCGGGTGCCCAAGCAACGCCAGTCGGCTGCCGACTAGTTGTTGTTGTAGCGCCTCCTCTTCTCTAAGCCGGTCAAGGCCAAACTTCATAGCAACAACCCTTCATTTTGTTTAAGCATTTTTAGACTCCAAAAAATCCCGCTGGATGGTGAAAATCAGGGGAGCCACTCGGAAAATCCAAGGCGTAATAACAGTATCGCTGATCTTGCATCTTCATAACACTGGTTAGCGCAATAAAGAGTTTCGCATCTGGGCGACTAAACAAACCAACACCCGCCAAATCTAACGAAACTTCAAGCCGAAATAATTGAGGGGCAACAACAACCGATATTGTCGGCTCAGCGCCAAGTATTACGTCTCGCATACCTTCTCGATAGTGATCAAAATAAAAGCATGCCCACTGGCCCGAAGGGGAAAAATTAAACTCAATATACTCATCGTCAATATTACGAATAAAAAACTCAAAGCATGTTTCTTCCCATAACTTTGCACCCCTTCCAGATCTCGCCCTATCAGGAAAAACTATTGCTTGTGTATTGCCTAATATTTCATAGGTTAAGAGCCAACGAAATCGCGTTGACCGCTCTATCATGACTGATGCGGACAAATTTTCGACCGGGTTGTCGATGTGGGGCTTCAAGGTGTAAGTTGTAGGCATCGCTATCAAAAGGGTTACCGTCTCAGTAGGTTACCTCAAAAAAATGCCGTCTTACAAAAAAACAAAGATAAAACGAAACATGCTTGAAAACGACTCCGTACGACGAGCGGTTGAGCAATCAGGCCATAGCGCAATCATGATCTCGGAAGACGAGCTACTACAATCCTTGAATAAAACGCTGCAAGAACAACCAAAAAACCAGCCTATTTGGGTTTTTGGGTACGGGTCACTCATCTGGAACCCGATGTTAGAGTATGTCGACAAGCAACCAGCCCTAATTCGTGGGTACCACCGTGGTTTCTATTGTTGGTCTCGAATTAACCGTGGGTCTCCCGAAAATCCAGGCTTAGTTCTAGCGCTTGATCACGGCGGATCATGCCGAGGAATCGCGTATAAACTGAAGGCAGAAAAAAAAGAAAAAGAACTCCTAATACTTTGGCGACGAGAAATGTTGGGTAATGTCTATATTCCGAAATGGGTGCGTGCAGAAACAGCTCAAGGTGTTATAAGCGCAGTCACCTTCGTCATTGACCGGTCAAGTCCTGCGTACACCGGAAAAATGGATGAAGATCGAGTCGTCTCAATAGCCATGAACGCTTCGGGGCACTACGGATCGTGTTCTGATTACTTGATAGATACCGCAGAGAGTTTAAAACAGGAAAATATACGAGATAAAAAAATCTTTCGATTGGCGAGCAAGCTCTTAAGATGCAGTGGGCATGCGTCGAATACGAATGATTATCCAGCCAACGATAATCAAAGGTAAGGTGTTCCAAAGCAAACCATTCACAAAAGCCGCATCATATCCGCCAGTGAGATCAAAAAGATACCCAGGCGCCCACCCACCAACAGCCATGCCCACCAAGGACGCCATCATCACCATGCCAACCCGCTCTCCGGCTACCCTCTGAGGGTAGTACTCTCGAACCGCCATGGCGTAAGCTGGCACAATGCCGCCTTGAAACAAACCAAAGATCGCTGAGATAAAGTAGAGCGAGACGAGCGTATCAAAAAACAAGAACAGCGCGAGTCCAATGCCCTGAAGAAACACGCCAATTACCACCGTCTTTAAGCCCCCGATGTGGTCTGATAACCAACCAAATCCTAGACGGCTGACTACGCCAAAAGCAAGCATTACTGACAGCATTTTTGCTCCGGTGCCCGCGCCAAAACCCAAGTCCCCACAAAATGCAACCAAATGAACCTGAGGCATAGACATCGCGACACAACAACAAAAAACTGAAATCATGAGTAAGGTAGTCAACCAAAAAGGGGGGGCCGGCCACCTGGCAAGTGATGATCCATGCGCCGCAACAGTGACTTTTCCTTCTTTGGTTGGTGTACGCCTCAAGACTAAAGATAAAGGTAACGCTAAAACAAGAACCGTTATGCCAACAATCCAGTAAGTCTGTCGCCAACCAAATTCTTGTACACTCGACTCCAAAATGGTTGGCCAAATAGCGCCCGACAAATACTGGCCGCTGGCGATAATACCGACCGCTGCCCCCTTGCGGCGCTCGAACCAATGAGATACGTGAGCGATGAGTGGCCCGAACGTGGTCGACGTCCCAACGCCGATCAATAAACCATGAGATACACTCAGGGACCCAACACCAGTAGCAAACGAGGCCACGCCATAGCCTGCAGACATCAAAACGATGCCAACTACTACAGTTTTATGAATCCCGTGCTTGTCAGAAAAACGACCAAACACAATCCCACCCAATCCATACCCAATCATCGTAAAGACGTATGGAAAAGACGCCTGCGCCCTCGTGATTCCCAGGTCCGACTGAATGGCTGGCAAAATAACCACGATGGACCACATCCCAACCCCAACTACGACAGACATCACAAGCACGAGGCTTAATCGACACCAAGCCCCGGCCGAATCAACTAACAATGACTTTTCTCTACCCATTTGCAAAACATGTCCACATAAAAATAAACACACCCAGTGTCGTAACAGCTTGGTGAAAACAGAGCATTTGTTCTTTGTATTCATCGCTGATTTGTAATAGAGTAATTGTATAAGTAAAAGGGCACGTTAGCGGCTCATGGGAGGAAAATTGTTGGATAGTAACAACCCGAGACCTCGGGAGGATACGTTATCGGCGTTAGTTTTGAAAAACGCCAAGGCCATAGGACATAAAACAGCCATTCGAGAAAAAGACCTCGGCATCTGGCAAAGCTGGAGCTGGTCTGCGGTTGCGGATGAAGTTAAATGGCTTGCCGGAGGGCTCGCATCGAAGGGCTATGTCAGGGAAAATAACCTTGCCATCATCGGTGACAACCGGCCTCGTCTGTATTGGTCTTTTGCGGCATCACAATCCCTTGGGGGAATTCCCGTCCCACTCTACCAAGACGCGATCGCAGAGGAAATGATCTACGTCTTTAACGATGCAGAAATCGAGTTTGCGGTTGTCGAAGACCAAGAGCAAGTCGACAAACTGCTCGAAATCATGCCCCAATGCAGCAAGCTAAGATGCATCATTTATGACAATCCAAGAGGGATGCGCCACTATGATCATCCCGCTGTCATCGCGTACGAGGACGTTCGGAACCTCGGCCGTAAATTCATAGAAGAGCAACCTGACTTTCTAGAGCGCGAACTCGAAAAATGTCATACAGACGACGTGTCCGTCATTCTCTATACGTCTGGGACAACGAGTAAACCCAAAGGGGTATGTTTAACGCATCGAGCATGTATTGATGTCGCTAAAGCAGATATGGGGTTCGACGGTTACAGCGACGATGGTGAAATCCTTTCCTATTTACCGATGGCGTGGGTCGGAGATCATTTATTTTCTTATGCTCAATCAATCGTAACGGGTTATACCGTTAACTGCCCGGAATCGTCGGAAACCGTAATGACCGACATGAGAGAGATTGGGCCCACCTACTATTTTGCACCACCAAGCGTCTTTGAAAACTTGCTGACCCAAGTCACCATTCGCATGGAGGATGCGAGCAAACTCAAGAAATGGCTCTACAAAACGTTCATGGCGGTTGCCCAAAAAGCAGGCCTCGATATCATAGATGGGAGAGCGGTCTCTATAAAAAACCGAATCCTTTATTTTCTCGGCAATATTTTTATATACGCCCCCCTCAGAAACAATCTCGGGATGAGCCGCATCAAAGTAGCCTACACCGGTGGGGCGGCCATTGGCCCTGACCTTTACCGGTTCTATCGATCAATTGGCATCAACCTAAAGCAGCTCTATGGGCAAACGGAAACGCTCGCTTATGTATGTAAGCAACCCAATGGAGCGGCTCGATTGGATTCGGTCGGCACACCTATGCCTGGCGTGGACATTAAAGTAAGCGATAAAGGCGAGATTTTAGTTAAAAGTCCAGGGCTATTAAAGGAATACTACAAAAACCCGAAGGCGACAGAAGAATCAATCACCCGGGATGGATATTTTAGGACGGGAGATGCTGGCTTTATTGATCAGGATGGTCATCTCAAGATCATAGATCGAGCACAGGACGTTGGTACATTAAATGACGGGACGATGTTCGCTCCTCAATTTCTAGAAAATAAACTTAAATTTTTTCCATTCATTAAAGAGGCGGTCTGTTTCGGCGATAAGCGTGATGCGGTATGCGCCTTCCTAAATATTGAAATGGACGCGGTCGGGAATTGGGCTGAGAGACAAGGCCTTGGTTACTCAGGCTACGTTGACTTGGCTAGCAAGCCGGAAGTTTACAAATTGCTACAGAGCTGCATTGAACAAGTTAACCAAGACCTCGCTAGGGAGGAATCCCTGTCAGCCTCACAAATCAAAAGGTTCCTTATCCTTCATAAAGAACTGGATGCCGATGATGATGAACTCACCAGAACTAGAAAAGTTCGTCGCGATTTTGTTGCTGAAAAATATGGGGTCCTAGTCTCAGCGCTTTATAATGATGCTAAAGAATGCTTCATAGAGACACAAATGAAATTTGAAGACGGTCGCACAGGAATAACATCTGCAAACATCGCCATCCGTGACGCAAAAACGACCCAATCCAACTTAGAGTTAGCCGCATAAACTGCGGTAGCACATATGAATGATACCGATCGAAAGTTAGGCCCCACAATATTAAAAGTTGAAAGTATTTCACTCGCATTTGGGGGCGTTAAAGCCCTCACTAATATCAGTTTCGAAGTGAAACAACATGAAATTTTAGCGATCATTGGGCCTAACGGAGCAGGCAAGAGCTCAATGCTGAATGTGATCAACGGCGTGTATCACCCTAACGCCGGATCAATTACCTACAAAGGTAATGTTCGGCAACAAATGAAGCCATATGAGGCTGCATCGCAGGGAATCGCACGTACATTTCAAAATATTGCTCTATTTAAAGGTATGTCTGTTTTGGATAACATCATGACGGGTCGCACTTTGAAAATGAATGCCGGCTTCTTGGCGCAATGTTTACACATAGGCCCCGCACGCAATGAAGAGATCGAGCATAGAAAAAAGGTTGAGGAGATCATCGATTTTCTTCAAATCCAATCAATTAGAAAGACTCCCGTGGGGCGACTACCCTACGGCCTACAGAAACGTGTGGAGCTGGGCAGGGCCCTAGCTGCAGAACCCGAGTTGCTGCTTCTTGACGAACCCATGGCCGGCATGAACATCGAGGAAAAGGAAGACATGAGTCGTTTCATCCTTGACGTCAATGACGAATTCGGAACAACAATTGTTCTTATTGAGCATGATATGGGCGTGGTTATGGATTTGTCCGACCGAATCGTCGTGCTTGATTACGGCAAAAAGATTGGTGACGGAACACCAACTGAAATCAGGAATAATAAAGAGGTAATCGACGCTTATTTAGGCGTATCAGATTAATTGGAACAGAGGAACTAGAGCTATACAGTTAGTTGTAGCTCGATTGGGATCATAACTATGGGGTTTTTTGTTGAAGTTTTAATCAGTGGCTTAATGGCTGGCGTGCTCTATTCATTAGTTGCCCTCGGATTTGTGCTTATTTTCAAGGCTTCGGGTGTCTTTAATTTTGCGCAAGGCGCTATGGTTTTGTTTGCTGCGCTCACATTCGTGAGGCTATTGGATATCTTAAAAGATACATTCGCCCCCATCACACTCGCCCTCATCATAACAATAGCCATGATGATCATGCTGGCGATAGCGATCGAACGGTTAGTTCTTCGCCCGTTAGTCAATCAGCCCGGCATCTCCCTATTCATGGCGACCCTCGGCGTTGCGTATTTTTTAGACGGATTCGGTCAAACACTCTGGGGCAGCGACATCTATACTCTAGATATTGGCATTCCGAAGGGGTCCATTTTCATCTTCGAGTCGATATTTGAAGGTGGCGTGTTGGTCGCCAAAGAAGACCTAGTAGCAACGGTCATTGCAGGCGTGCTCGTAGTAACGCTGGCCATATTCTTCCAAAAAACCCGCATTGGCCGAGCGCTTCGTGCCGTAGCTGATGATCACCAAGCCGCGCAATCTATAGGCATCCCCCTCAACTATATTTGGGTTATTGTCTGGACCGTTGCAGGGTTAGTCGCACTTGTTGCCGGCGTAATTTGGGGTTCTAAACTCGGTGTGCAGTTTTCGCTATCGCTGATTGCACTAAAGGCACTACCTGTGCTGATTCTTGGTGGCTTCGAATCCGTTTTGGGGGCCGTGATCGGCGGCCTTATCATTGGATCTGGGGAAAAATTAGCAGAAATTTATCTTGGTCCTTATGTAGGCGGTGGTATCGAATATTGGTTCGCGTACATGCTTGCACTCGGATTTTTGATGTTCAGGCCGCAAGGTCTCTTCGGTGAAGTTCATATTGATCGTGTTTGATCAAATATTCAATATTCACCTAATCACTTTATGGTCTAACAATGTTTTATAGAGAAGCCGGACAATTTAAGACAAGCTACAAGGCCGACCAGGCCGTTTTCCCCATATTTCAGGACAAAATATTTGTCGCCATTTGGCTCTTCATCGGTTTTGTTGTCGTACCGATGCTAGCCAGTGAGTATATGTTCAGAGCAATATTTATCCCGGTCATCATCATGGCGCTGGCCGCTATTGGTCTCAACCTGCTCGTGGGTTATTGCGGACAAGTCTCGCTGGGGTCAGGAGCATTTATGGCAGTTGGCGCTTATGCTGCTTACAATTTCATGATTCGCGTGCCTGAGCTCAACCCATTAATTTGCTTTTTACTTGGCGGTCTTTCCGCCACAGTCGTCGGCGTTATTTTCGGCATTCCCAGCCTCAGGATAAAGGGATTTTATCTCGCGGTAGCGACACTTGCTCTCCAATTTTTCACTGACTGGACGTTCAGCCGAATCGATTGGTTTACCAACTACACCCCATCAGGCTCGATAGCGGTGCAGCCCATCGAAGTCTTGGGCGTCGTATTTGACTCTCCCATAAGAAAATATTTTTTATGCTTGGTCTTTTTAGTCATTTTTACCATTATTGGAAAGAATATTGTCCGAGGTCGAATAGGCAGAGCTTGGATGGCGACTCGCGACATGGATGTCGCCGCCGAAATCATAGGGATACGACCGGTATACGCCAAACTGTCTGCATTTGCCGTGAGTTCATTTTTCATTGGTGTCGCTGGCGCCCTTTGGGCATTTGTACATTTGGGCTCTTGGGAGCCACTTGCGTTTGATATCAATCTATCGTTCAGCATACTTTTCATGGTGATCATTGGGGGGTTGGGCTCAATCGTAGGCGGCATGCTTGGTGCGGCTTTCATCACATTGTTGCCTCTGTTTCTCAACCAACTCCCTGTGTGGCTGGGGATCAATATATCCACCGCTATGATTTCGCACTTGGAATTTATGATTTTTGGTGCGTTAATTATTTTCTTTTTAGCAGTCGAACCGCTGGGTCTCGCAAGGATTTGGCAAATTACCAAAGAAAAGCTCCGTTTGTGGCCGTTCCCACACTAAGAATATGCGAACGAATCAGTGATATAAAATCAGTCAGCACACCTTATCGAGGAGAAAGTTTATGAACCACAGTCTTTTATTTAGAGCACTTTTGATTTGCGTGCCGCTCGCTATTGGCGGATGCGGTCAAGATTCTGGTACCGACACAGGCACTTCTACCGGAAACCAGTCTAACGCGGAAGGGGTCATCGTCGACGTATCCGATCCTAACGCACAATTTGTCCCGGTTCTTTCCTATCGAACAGGTGCCTATGCGCCCAATGGGACTCCGGTTGCTAATGGTTTTACTGATTATTTGAAACTTATTAATGCAAGAGATGGTGGCATCAATGGGGTCAAGATTAGCTTTGAGGAATGTGAGACTGGCTACTCCACGTCACGGAGTATTGAGTGTTACGAGCGGCTAAAAGGTCAAGGGCCAACCGGGGCGGCTGTTTTCAATCCTATGTCTACAGGGGCAACATTCGCAATTACAGAAAAAGCGCCTGTTGATAAAATTCCGCTGATCACTATGGGCTATGGCAGGTCTGAGTCCCGCAATGGTGGGGTATTCCCATGGAATTTCCCGATCTACGGCACGTATTGGACTGCTGCTGATATTTTAATCACGCACTTGGGCAACATCAATGGTGGTCTTAATAATCTGAAAGGGAAAAAAATTGCGTTGGTCTATCACGACTCGCCTTTCGGCAAAGAACCAATCCCGTTACTGGAAAAACGCGCAAGCATGCTCGGCTTTGAGCTGCTCTCTATTCCTGTTACCCACCCTGGCGTAGAACAAAAATCCGCTTGGACAATGATAAGAAAAGAACAGCCTGATTATGTATTGCTTTGGGGTTGGGGTGTTATGAACTCAACGGCCATTAAAGAAGCTACTGGCGTCAGATACCCTCGCGATCAAATGTATGGGATTTGGTGGGCCGGTTCTGAGCCCGACGTTAGACCGGCCGCAGCAGATGCCGTGGGCTATCAAGCCATTTCTATGGTTTCATCTGGCCAGGCACAAGTGCACAAAGATATCCTGAGCTACCTCTATGACAAAGGTCTGGGTTCTGGTGAGAGAGAAGGAGTTGGAGAAGTGCTATATAACGTAGCCATAATTAATGCTGCCCTGGTGGTTGAGTCTATTCGAACCGCGCAGTCTAAGTATGGTGACAAACCGTTGACAGGAGAGGAAGTCCGCTGGGGTATTGAGAATTTAGATATCACGGAAGAAACCATAGAGAAATTAGGCCTCACGGGTTACATGTACCCACTGAGCCTAAGCTGCTCAGATCATGAGGGGAAACGTGCGGCTCGACTTCATCGATGGAATGGTGAATCTTGGGAATATTCTACGGATTGGATAACAGCCGATGATAGCGTTATTCAACCTATGGTTAGAAGTGCTTCGGATACCTACGCTAAAGAGGCGGGGATCCCAACTAACGCTTGCGATAGCTAAAAAATTAATACACTGGTTAAGGACTGAGAATGACGGAGATTACCCACAACGCAAATATACTTTCGGTTAAAAACATCGAAGTTATTTACGATCACGTCATTCTCGTACTAAAGGGCGTTTCGCTAGACGTCCCCGAAGGTTCCATCGTTGCCTTACTTGGGGGAAATGGAGCGGGGAAATCAACCACGCTTAAATCCATTTCCAATTTGCTGGGCGCGGAACGTGGGAATGTGACAAAAGGATCGATTATTTTTAAAGATGAAAGAATTGATCAACTCAACCCGTCTACTGTTGTAAAAAAAGGAATAGTGCAGGTTATGGAAGGTAGGCATTGCTTTGCCCACCTTACCGTTGAAGAAAATTTACTCACTGGCGCATTTACTCGCAGGGTTTCACGTAAGGAGATCGCCGATAGCCTAGAACGGGTCTATGCCTATTTCCCGAGACTCAAGCAGCGTCGCTCTAGTTTGGCTGGGTTCACTTCGGGTGGGGAGCAACAAATGACCGCAGTGGGGCGCGCACTCATGGCAAAACCAAAAATGATTTTGCTTGATGAACCCTCTATGGGCCTCGCGCCACAAATTGTCGCCGAAATCTTCGAGATTGTTGAGGATCTCAACAAAAAAGAAAATGTCAGCTTTTTATTAGCTGAACAGAACACCACCGTAGCACTGCGTCATGCCGACTACGGATATATTCTTGAAAACGGGCGTATTGTAATGAACGGGCCCGCCCATGAATTAGCCAATAACGAGGACGTAAAAGAATTTTATCTTGGCATCTCGGGGGCAGGAAGAAAAAACTTTAAAGACGGTAAGCATTACAGACGGCGAAAACGCTGGCTTGCCTAAAAATAAGATTAAGCATTCTGAAAATCCACCAGTATATTTTTTTGCACAAATCAATTAGTGTAAGGAGCACACATGAGCGATCACAACCCGTTTCTAGATTTATCTGAAACGCGGACCGATGATGAGCGCGAAGCCCAGCTTCTTGCGCGCCTTAAGAAACAAGTCGGTCATGCGCAAAAAAACTCAGAATATTTTAAGGAGCGCCTTAAGGGAATTAACCCAAATTCACTGATTGACCGAGAATCAATCTGTCAAATTCCCGTTACCCGTAAAGCCGACCTTAAGGCCATACAAGCGAAGGCTCCACCATTTGGTGGATTAACAACATCGCCCATTAGTAAACTTGCCCGTTTATTTTCATCTCCAGGCCCCATCTATGAGCCGCAGGCTGTGGATGAAGACTTTTGGCGCTTCAAAAGAGCGTTGTACGCCGTCGGGGTTAGATGTGGTAGTTTGGTCTACAACACCTTTTCCTATCATTTCACGCCAGCGGGCTTCATGGCGGACTTTGGGGCTAGAGCGCTCGGTTGTGCCGTCTTTCCAGCCGGTGTTGGGCAGACTGAATTACAAGTACAAACGATTGCTGAGATCCGACCTGATGTCTATACGGGCACCCCATCATTTCTCAAGATCTTAATAGAAAAAAGCAGCGAACTTGGGCTAGATTTATCCAGTCTGAAAAGAGGCATTGTCGGTGGCGAGGCCTTGCTCCCCAGCGCTAGGCAACTATTTCAAGATCATAATATAGATATTCGACAAACCTACGCGACAGCTGACGTAGGTCTTATTGCTTATGAAACCATCCCTGACGATGGGTTAATCATCGATGAGGAGGCACTCGTTGAAATTGTAAGACCGGGTAGCGATGAATCCGTTGCCGAAGGCGAGGTTGGGGAAGTGGTTGTAACTATCTTCTCCGATGTATATCCCCTTATTCGATTTGGCACCGGGGATTTATCCATGTTCATTTCTGGGCAAAGCGCCTGCGGTCGTACTAATCGAAGGCTAAAAGGTTGGATGGGGCGAGCCGACCAGACCACGAAAGTAAAGGGAATGTTCGTTCACCCTGAGCAGGTCAATGCCATCGCAAAACGCCATCAAGAAATCACATACGCCAAACTCATTGTCGAACATGACTCCGATCACAATGACGTCATGACGCTTCAGTGTGAGTCACGGACTGAGAGTTCAGAGCTTACCGCTGCAATTGTTACATCTATTCGTGACCTTACTAAGTTACGAGGTGGTGTCGCCTATGTTTCTGCAGGGTCGTTAGCGCGAGATGGCAAAGTGATTGATGATCGCCGAAAATACGATTAATTCCAGCACCAAGAAGCTCACTATGGATACCGAACATCATGACTATTAAGCCCGTAAGCGAATACCCAGTGCCGACGTTGGAGTCGTTGCCAACAGATATCCGAGAAATAATTCTTGCGGTCCAAGAAAAGGCAGGGTTTATTCCCAATGTGTTTCTTACTCTCGCGCATCGCCCCGATGAATTTAGGGCGTTCTTTGCCTACCATGATGCGCTCATGTTGCGTGACAGCGGATTAAGCAAAGCTGAGAAGGAAATGATCGTGGTCGCCACAAGTGGTGTGAATCGTTGTATTTACTGTGTCGTGGCACACGGTGCCGTGTTACGGATCTACCAGAGAGACCCCCTGGTCTCGGACCAAATTGCGATTGACCACAAAAAGGCCGACATCACCGAAAAGCAAAAAGTAATGCTCGATTTTGCAATCAAACTCGCCCGAACACCCGAACTGGTTGATCCTTCAGACCATCAGCAATTGAAGAAGCAAGGTTTCAGCGCTGAGGATATATGGGATATCGGCGGCATTACTGCATTTTTTGCGCTCTCCAACAGAATGGCTCATTTGATAGAGATGCGCGCTAATGAGGAGTTTTACATGATGGGCAGGGTCCCCAAATCAAAATCTTAAAGCTAAAAAGCATATTTATTCCAAATATAATGAGTCATTCATTCTAATAAAGAATAAATTAGTTGATTTTTTGCTTTAAAAATTATGCCTCCTTGTATAATTTCTTAATATGGAAAATTGATTCTGGGCAATAAAGCTCTTCGAAGTAAAAAATCAAAACTAAGGAACCATAAATGGCGTCATACGACCAAGACCCTCAAGAAACCCGAGAATGGCTGGATGCGTTAGAAGGGGTCTTAGCTACCGAAGGCCCCGAGAGGGCCCACTTTATTCTCGAGCAACTAATTGAGAAAGGCCGTCGTTCCGGAGCATTTCTTCCTTACACAGCGAATACTGCTTACATCAATACAATCCCGCCATCCAAAGAGGATAAATCTCCCGGGGATCACGAACTAGAGCACAAAATTCGCAACTACGTTCGATGGAATGCTGCCGCCATGGTTTTAAGGGCCAATAAAACCACGAATGTAGGCGGACACATCGCAAGCTTCGCGTCTGCGGCCACGCTCTACGATATTGGATTCAATCACTTTTGGCACTCTCCCTCCGAGGCGCATGGCGGTGACTTAATTTTTGCACAAGGACATTCTGCTACGGGGGTGTACGCCAGAGCGTTCATGCTCGGTCGATTAACCAAAGAGCAAATGGACAAGTATCGCCAAGAAGTGGACGGCGATGGTTTATCGTCCTATCCACATCCTTGGCTCATGCCTGATTTCTGGCAATTCCCAACGGTATCGATGGGCTTAGGTCCAATCATGGCAATCTACCAAGCTCGATTTATGAAGTACCTTCAAGATCGAGGTCTTGCAAACACTGAGGGTCGAAAAGTATGGTGCTTTATAGGTGATGGCGAAAGCGATGAGCCAGAAGCACTCGGAGCCATTGGTGTTGCCGCTCGTGAGAAACTCGATAACTTAATCTTTGTCGTGAACTGTAATCTGCAACGGCTAGATGGCCCAGTGCGCGGCAACGGAAAAATTATTCAAGAACTGGAGGCTGATTATAGGGGTTCGGGCTGGAATGTAATCAAGCTCATCTGGGGATCGTACTGGGATTCATTGATTGCTCGAGACACCAGCGGCATGTTACTGAAGCTCATGGATGAAACGGTTGATGGCGAGTATCAAACCTACAAGGCCAAAGACGGAGCTTACGTGCGTGAGCATTTCTTTGGCAAATATCCAGAGACACGCGATATGGTTTCCAACATGTCGGACGACGATGTATGGCGACTCAACCGAGGAGGGCATGATCCTTATAAGGTTTATGCTGCGTACTCAGCTGCGGTCAAACATACTGGACAACCCACAGTCATCCTCGCAAAGACCATCAAGGGATATGGCATGGGCTCAGCCGGAGAAGCTCAAAACATCACCCATCAACAGAAAAAAATGGGGACGACCTCATTAAAAGATTTCCGGGACCGTTTCAACCTACCCATAACCGACAGCGACATTGATGAAATCCCTTACCTCACCTTCCCGGATGATTCACCAGAAGCTAAATACATGCACGAACGACGTGATGCACTCGGCGGATATCTTCCAACGCGAAGGATGAAAGGGGACACCCTCAAAGCACCACCCATTTCTGCATTTGATGCTCTACTAAAGGATTCTGGCGAACGAACGTTCTCTACAACTATGGCCTTTGTGCGAATCCTAGGCATACTTGTCAAAGACAAAACTCTCGGCAAGCGCGTTGTGCCTATTGTCCCCGATGAGTCACGCACTTTTGGCATGGAAGGGATGTTCAGGCAACTTGGCATATGGTCATCTGTTGGTCAGCTCTACACCCCCGAAGATGCCGATCAATTAATGTTCTATAAAGAGGACAAGACGGGGCAAATACTGCAAGAGGGCATCAACGAGGCTGGGGCCATGTCATCTTGGATTGCGGCTGCAACCTCCTATTCAACGCATGGAATCTCGATGGTTCCGTTCTACATTTACTACTCGATGTTTGGCTTCCAGCGAGTCGGGGATTTAGCCTGGGCCGCTGGTGATCAACGAGCGAGAGGGTTTTTGCTGGGCGGTACCGCAGGTCGAACCACACTTAACGGAGAAGGCTTGCAGCATGAAGACGGGCACAGCCATTTACTCTCGAGCACAATTCCGAACTGTATCTCCTATGACCCGACGTTCGCCTACGAATTAACGGTCATCATCCAAGACGGGCTTCGACGCATGCACCAAGAACAGGAAGACGTCTTCTACTACATTACGGTTATGAACGAAAACTACGCACATCCTGAGCTACCGAAAGGTGCGGAGGAAGGTATTGTGCGCGGAATGTATCCATTGCCCGCCCCGAAAAGTAAACTGAAGAAAGCCCCCAAAGTTCAACTTCTCGGCAGTGGCACCATACTGCTTGAGGTGATCGCGGCCCAAGCACTACTGGAGCAAGATTTTGGAATTGTGGCAGACGTTTGGAGTTGTACCAGCTTCAATGAACTCAGACGGGACGGCATATCCACCGCACGTTGGAACATGCTGCACCCTGATGAAGATCGCAAACTCAGCTACGTGGAAGAGTGTCTCGGGAACACCGAAGGGCCTGTCATCGCAGCAACTGACTATATGAGAATCTTTGCAGATCAGATTCGACCCTACATTCTAAATAAAAACTACGTCGTGCTCGGCACAGACGGTTTTGGTCGATCCGATACCCGCGAAAAATTAAGAGATTTTTTTGAAGTTGACCGACGGTATGTCGTGATTGCAGCTCTATCCGCCCTTGTCGATGAGGGAGTCATTCCAAAAGGCACGGTAGGTGAGGCCATCAAAAAGTATGGCATCAACCCAGACAAGCCAGAACCTACAACAGTCTAAACACACTACCATTTACTAAAAATTGAAGTAATGCAAAGGAATTCACATGGCAACTATTAAAGAGGTTTTAGTTCCTGACATTGGCGACTTTAAAGATATCCCAGTCATTGAAGTGCTGGTCAAAGCTGGTGACCGTGTCAAAGAAGAAGACTCCCTCATCACGCTGGAAACAGACAAGGCAACGATGGAAGTCCCTGCGCCCTTCGACGGGATTATTAAAGACCTGCGGGTTAGCGTTGGGGATAGCGTTTCGGAAGGAACTGTCATATTGAGCATTGAGGAAATTCAGGCTGAGGAAGACTCATCAAAAGATGAAGCGGCCACAGCGGCGCCAGCAGTCGAGCCTGCACCTGCACCCGAAACACCCCCGATAATCGCACAGGAAGCATCTCCGACACCGGCGGCGCCAACGGCGCCAGCAGCACCTGCGATACCACCTAAAACAGGTGAAACAAATGCCTCCTCAGCGCACGCCAGCCCTGGTGTAAGGCGCTTCGCTCGTGAATTAGGTGTGGATATTAATCTGGTATCAGGCACTGGACCTAAAGATCGAATACTCAAAGAAGACATCCAAACCTTTGTTAAAAATAGTATCCAAAGCGGTGGTAGCGGAGCAGCGACCGGTTCTGGTTTAGGCTTTAGTTTGCCTGCCTGGCCAGTTATTGATTTCGAAAAATTTGGACCTATTGAAAAGAAAACATTATCCCGCATCAAGAAGATTTCAGGAGCGGCACTTCATCGAAACTGGGTCACCATCCCTCACATCACGCAACACGATGAAGTAGATATCACTGAGCTCGAAGTATTTCGCAAATCACTTGCTAAAGACGCTGAAAAATCAGGCGTTAAGGTGACGCCATTAACACTCATCATGAAAGCTGCTGCTGCTGCTCTGAAAAAATTTCCAGAATTTAACTCGTCCTTGACGCCTGAAGGAGATGCCCTCTTTATCAAACAGTACTTCCATATTGGCGTTGCCGTTGACACGCCTGGAGGACTTGTTGTTCCCGTCATCAGGGACGTAGATAAAAAAGGTATTCTTCAGATCGCCGAGGAATTAGGCAAAGTCAGCATTAAGGCACGCGACGGCAAACTCGCGCCGGCAGACATGTCTGGTGGTACGTTTTCCATTTCGAGCTTAGGCGGGATTGGTGGTAGTCACTTCACTCCGATCGTCAATGCACCAGAAGTTGCTATTTTAGGTGTCGCTCGATCGGCGATGAAACCGATTTGGAACGGGTCAGAATTCACACCTCGACTCATACTTCCACTATCGCTATCCTACGATCACAGAGTAATCGACGGAGCAGAAGGGGCGAGATTCATTACCTATCTCAACCAGGTGCTCAGCGACATTCGAAGAGTTTTGCTCTAAGCGTGCAAACTACAAGTATGAATTTACTTCGAACTTTAGATCTATAGACCTTGGTGATCAGCTCACGCATCGGGGTCCTTGGCGGCACATTTGACCCAATCCATTTCGCCCATCTTCGATTAGCGGAGGAAGTGGCGGAAGCATTTTTACTCGATACGGTTCGCCTTATCCCTTCCGCTGACCCACCACATCGAACCTCTCCAGGCGCATCAGCACAAGACCGTTTACATATGGTTCGGCTGGCGCTTGAGCCGGCCGGAGACCATCTCGTAGCAGATGGCAGCGAGTTGAACCGTGTTGGGAAAAGTTATATGGTGGACACATTAAAGGCCTTACGAGAAGAAAACCCAAATGAGTCCATCAGCCTCATTCTTGGCACCGACGCATTCATCGAATTAATGACATGGCATGAATGGCAGCAGTTATTTACGCTGGCGCACATCATTGTAGCTTCTCGACCAAATTTACCCATAAGCCAACTTAACAATAAACTTAAAGGTGAGTTATTCACCGAATTCGAAAAGCGCAATAGTCACGATTACAATACAATCAGCTCGTTAACGCACGGATTAATTTATACGTACGAATTTACATCACTCGAGGTCTCAGGCACGTCATTACGAAAAAGAATTCAAAATGGGCTGAGCCTTAAGTACCTTTTACCCGATAATGTAATAAACTATATTCAAGACTATAGTCTTTACGAGGAGAGCCGTTCTGAATCAAACACTGAGTGATATTGCTATAGATGCACTAGAGCAAATCAAAGCACTAGATATCGTTGCAATCGACATAACCGCATCCAACGCCCTCTTCGATCAAATCATTGTTGCCAGCGCAGAGTCAACACGACAAGCGCGGGCCTTTGTGAACAATCTCAAAGAAATCTTAAAAGGTACCGAATACAATGTATTGAGCGTTGAAGGAGAAACATCAGGGGAATGGGTGCTCATCGACCTAGGTGACTTAATTGTTCACATCATGAAGCCGGAAGTCAGAACCTACTACAACTTAGAGGACTTATGGAAGGAAACCCCTTCTTCAGAAAAAGGCGATCGCCAACAAGCCAGCTAAAAGCCGTTTGGCTCAGCACAAAACCATCCTCGATTCGGCTTCAACCCTTGAGCCAAACATTTTCTAATTCACGAATATGAAAATCAATATTATTGCCGTGGGTCACAAGCCCCCGAAATGGGCTGAGGAAGGCTGCCAAGAATATCTCAAACGATTTCATCGCGAACTATCAATTTCAGTGACTGAAATTAAACCGGCATTTCGTGTCGGGCATACCGATAAAAACCACCTTGCCAGAAAAACGGAAAAGGAGCGAATCCTTGCAAAGGCTAACAAAAATGCTTACCTAATCGCCCTGGATGAAAAAGGGAGCCAAAACACCACCAGCGAACTGGCGAAGTTAATGAGCACGTGGATGACTGAAGGGAAAGATGTTGATTTCGTCATCGGTGGCGCGGACGGCCTTGATCCCGAGATTAAGGGACAAGCCTTCAAAACGCTTGCCCTATCGGCAATGACTTATCCCCACGCACTCGCTCGATTAATTCTCGTCGAACAGCTCTACCGAGCTCAGTGTATTATCAGAAATCACCCTTATCACAGAGATTAAATTACGTCACACGGCATGAGCGATTTTTTTTATTTAGCCTCTCAAAGTCCGCGGCGGAAAGAGATACTGGACGCATTGAGCGCGCCCTATCGACTCCTTAATTTAGTGGAAGGTCCGGGTGAAAACGCAGATTTCGACGAAACCCCCATTCCAAATGAAATGCCTACCTTGTATGTCAATAGAGTCTCATTGCTTAAAGCATCTGCGGCCTGGAGGTACCTTGTAGACCATCGTCTAGAAAAAGCCCCTGTCTTAACCGTAGATACAACCGTAACCCTAGATGACAAGATCTTAGGGAAGCCTGAGGATGCAGAGGACGCGCGACTTATGCTCAAGAGACTTTCGGGCAGAGAACATCAAGTGCTCACGGCTGTTACCATGAAACAAGGTGATGAAATACACCAAACGCTTTCTATGACGAACGTGTGTATGCAATCACTTAGCGAGAGTAACATTGAGCGCTACATACAAACCACTGAACCTTTTGGCAAAGCTGGTAGCTATGGCATTCAGGGGATCGCCAGCATTTTTATCAGTCACATCTCTGGCAGTCACTCAGGAGTCGTTGGTTTACCCATCTACGAGACATCAGAACTCATTAAAAAATTTGGATTTTCACTGTTATGAATAATGAAATACTGATCAATGTCACGCCGCAAGAGACACGTGTCGCGATCATTCAACGAGGTATCGTACAAGAACTACATATTGAACGTGAAGCCCAACGCGGGCTCGTGGGTAATATCTATAACGGCGTCGTGAAACGCATCTTACCCGGCATGCAATCTGCATTTGTTGATATCGGCATAGAGAAGGCTGCTTTTTTACATGCCACCGATATATTCGGCCGTGGTCAGGATGACGCAAACGACACCCCAATTGAAAAGCTACTCCATGACGGGCAAAAAATACTCGTTCAAGTCGTTAAAGACCCCATTGGGACCAAAGGAGCTCGGCTATCCACGCAAGTCAGTATTGCGGGGCGCTTGTTGGTCTACCTACCCTTAGAAAATCATATCGGAATCTCACAAAAAATCGGTAACGAGGAAGAACGCGAACAACTTAAAGAGCGATTAACTCGACTGAAGGGTGAACATTGTCAACAAGGCTTTATCGTTCGAACACTCGCGGAGACTGCAAGTGACGATGAGTTCCAATCAGACATCGACTATTTAAGACGAGTTTGGGAAGACCTTAAAGCTCGGGCGAAGACAAGTAAAGCGCCATCCACCGTGTATCAAGATCTAGATTTAAGTGTTCGAATTTTGAGGGACTTCCTAGCGGAAGAGTCTGAACGCGTCCTTGTAGACTCCAGAGAAACCTTTCAAAAAATGGAAACTTTTGCCAATACCTTTATTCCGAATTTTGCAAACCGCGTACAAGTCTATACGAGCGAGCGCCCTTTATTTGAACGTTACGGGGTTGAGGATGAAATAGAAAAAGCGATGAGCAAACGAGTAAATTTGAAATCTGGTGGTTACCTCATTATCGATCAAACAGAAGCGCTCACCACGGTGGATGTAAATACAGGTGGATTTGTTGGCGATAGGAACTTTGAGGAAACCATATTTAAAAATAATCTCGAAGCATCACAAGCCATCGCTAGGCAATTGAGGCTTAGAAATCTGGGGGGTATTATCCTCATTGATTTTATTGACATGGAGAATGAAGACCATCAACAATCCATACTTGAGGAACTTGAAAAATCGATCACGCTAGACCGAACACGAATAACCATTAATGGTTTTACACAACTTGGTTTGTTGGAAATGACGAGGAAACGAACTAGGGAATCGTTAGCGCATGTGCTATGCGAACCGTGTCCCACGTGTTTAGGGCGAGGGGAAATTAAAACCATTGCAACAATTGGCTATCAAATACTTCGTGAATTGGTTCGAGAGTCTCGGCAATACAATCCGAAGAGCCTGCGCATCATTGCATCACAAAAAGTAGTCGACTTTTTCCACGAAGAAGAGTCTCAGAGTATTGCAATGGCGGAAGAATTTATTGGTAAAACAATATTGCTACAAATCGAACCTATGTACGGACAACAAGAATACGATATCGTACTCGGGTAAATGTGGCCCCCAACTAAGATCCGGTCAGAAACACCAGTAGGCTGTGATTCAGCGCACTGATTGGCCATATCAGAAAAATCTGGCACGTTACCAATAAAAATAACAGGGAGAGATCCACGCCGCCGACTGGGTTAAAGCGTCGCCTAAAGATATCTAAAAATGGAGATGACATGGCCGTCAACAAGGACATAATAGGGCTGTAAGGATTAACCCAAGATAAAATCGCTTGAGCAAACGTAACCACAATAATAATGTAGACAAACATCTTGGCTAGGCTAACCGCAGACAAACAAAGTATTACCAACACCGTCGTGAGTGCCGAAGTTTTAAGATCCATGCCACTTAAAATGAATACCATGCTCAGCAACAACATCTCTGTAAGTAACGCCAATAAGAATGTCGACAAGTCATAGCCACGCCAGCCAGGAACAAAGCGCCTCGCAGGTATCACCGCAAAATCCGTAATGGCACATACGAAAACGCTCAAAGGGTTGCGTGGCGTTGCTCGCACAACCTGCAAATAGAATCGAAGCAAAAACGCAAGTGACAATATACCCAAAACGGTTTTCGACAAAAAAATTCCAGCTTCGATCATTATTTCTCTCCTCCAAACTCTTTAGCTAACGCCTCCGAGCGATCTCTAGCACGCCGAACACCTCGAGCAATCATATCCTTTAATTTGTCGGCATCAAAAGAGGCTAACGCCGCCGCCGTCGTTCCTCCTTTTGAGGTCACGCGCTCACGCAATACTGATATAGATTCTTCCGACCGAGCAGCGAGCCTTGAGGCGCCCAAAAACGTCTCGACAGCGAGTAAACCAGCAGCATCACGGTCAAGTCCCAACTCTGCGCCGACGGCCTCTAGCGCTTCAATAAAATAAAATACATAGGCAGGCCCACTCCCAGAGATAGCCGTGACCACATCAATTAACGATTCTGTCTCACACCATATATGTCGCCCGACACAACTCATAACATTTTCTGCCAATTCGCGATCACCCGCGGTCATGTCATCTCCGTACATACCTGACACGCCCGCTTGGATTAACGCAGGCGTATTCGGCATAACACGAATGATCCGGCTATAACCATTCAACCATTGTGTGATTGATGCGATAGGGATCCCGGCAGCAATACTGATAATAAGACTTGTCTTAAGACTTGACGCGCACGACTGCACCACTTCTTTTAAGTTTTGAGGCTTCACAGCCAAGACAACAACATCTGCATTAAAATCAGAATCAATAAAATTTGGGGCCGTACTAATCTGCATGACCTCAAATTTTTCTCTGGCCTCTTGCGCGACATCTACAACCAGAAGATCACTCGGAGACGAACCCTTTTCTAGGAGCCCACTGATAAGTGCGGTAGCCATGTTTCCGCCCCCGATAAAAACAACTTTCATAGCATTGTTACCTCAGTTTTGTACCTTAATGGCCGTCCTATATGTTTCAATTCTAATATCACTCAACGAGCACCAAAAATTCCTCGACCCACCCGCACAAATGTTGCTCCTTGCTGGATGCCGATTTCTAAATCATCTGACATGCCCATTGATAACACATCTAACTCAAAACCATCTTGATTTAAGGAATCCTTCAATTCGGCTAACCGTCGAAATGTGTCTGAGACTGTCCCATCCTCTGCGTTAATCTCTGGAATGGTCATCAGGCCTCGCAGATCCAAGAAAGGCAATTGCCGTACCGCTCGCGCAAGGTCAAGAACATCTGAGACATGACACCCCTGCTTGCTCTCTTCTCCTGTAACGTTCACTTGCAAACAAACCTTCAGCGGGCGGCCGATCTGCGACCTTATCAATGAGAGTCTTTGGGCTATCTTTAATCGATCAACAGAATGGACCCAATCAAATTTGGTCGCGATTTGTCGTGTTTTATTACTCTGAATCGGCCCAATAAAATGCCACTCAAGCGGCAAGTCACTCAATGTATCGATCTTATTAATCGCCTCTTGCACATAATTCTCTCCGAAGCGTAACTGTCCTGATTGGTAAGCCTCACGGATTACATCAGCAGAAAATGTTTTGCTCACGGCAATCAACTCTACCGATTCAGGCTCTCGTCCCGCGCGGCTTAAGGCCATACTTATTTGGGCATTAACACGCAATAAATTATCACTGATAGTGCGCTCTTTCTCCATCATTTGAAGTGCAACGTCACGGTTTTAAAACCACCAAAAAAACAATTGCCACCAGTATCAATACCGGGAATTCATTGAACCAACGGTACCAAACATGTGAGTGCTGATTTTGATCGTCTTTAAATTTTTTAACCAACACTCCACACCAGATGTGATAGATCACCAGCACACCAACCAAACTGAGTTTTGCTTGAAGCCAAAAACTCTCGAAACCCCATCCGCCAATTGCCAACCAAAACCCTGTAGCTATGGTCAATACCGCACCGGGCATCATGATTCCATAAAACAATTTGCGTTCCATAATTTTAAAACGATCCTGACTGAGCTTGTCTGTAGACATCACGTGATAAACGAATAATCGTGGCAAATAAAATAAGCCAGCGAACCATGTCACCATAAGAATAATATGCGTTGCTTTCACTATGCCCATCAAAACCTAATCTCCTTGTCTGGTTCGCTATGACAACAACTTCTGTCGACAGTGGTTGATCACCACATTTTGAAGACGAATCAAGTCTCCATGAAAAAAGTGTCCCGCGCCCGGGAACACTGTCACGGGTATATGCTGTGGCCGAGCCCAATTCAGCACGTCAGACAACAGAACCACATCGTCTTCTTCCCCGTGTAAGACCAAGGAGTCCTCAGGAACAGTCTCAACTTCAAATTTGGCCACCGCTGGCGCAATCAACACAACCTGATGGGGGCTTTTATCTTGTGCTACACGAGCAACCACATAGGTGCCGAAAGAAAACCCTGCAAAAATTAAATGGCTTGGTTGAAATCTTTTCTCGGCGTAGCTCAATACCGTTTCGAAATCCTCAATCTCGCCTGCACCTCCATCGTAGACACCATCGCTATTGCCAACACCTCTAAAGTTAAAACGTACAGCAGTTAGGCCCAACGCACAAAATGCTTTTGCAAGCGTTTGCACGACTTTGTTATCAAAGGTCCCGCCGTATAAGGGGTGCGGATGAGCGATCAAAGCACAACCGACACTCGCAGCACTCGGCTCATTAACGGCAATTTCCAGATTTCCGGAAGAACCCTCAATCAACAAACGCTCTTCATTTCTACGGTTCAAATTTTCAATCGCTCCACAATCCGTCCGCCTACCAAGTGTTCATCGATAATTTCGTCAATGTCACTCTCATCAATAAAGGTATACCAAACCTCTTCCGGGTAAATCACGATAACCGGACCTTCATCACATCGATCTAAACAACCGGCCTGATTAATGCGTACACGGTCAGCCCCTGACATGCCGAGTGCTTTAATCTTTGCCTTAGCGTAATCCCTCAAGTTCTGAGAACCGCGGTCATTGCAAGAGGGTCGGCCATCTGTGCGTTGGTTACAACAGAAAAATACGTGGTGCTGATAAAAGCTCATAAGCGATAAAATAGTTGATACTGGTTGTTTATAGATTATATCGGAGACAATACGTGATACTCGTAAAATATGTATCGGCGGCCCATGAGTGAGGTAGATGTTTTTAATGGCGATGCGGATGGGCTCTGTGGCATCACGCAGCTTAGGCTGGCTCAGCCCAAGCAATCCTCAGTCATTACCGGTGTAAAACGGGATAACGCGCTTTTAGTGCAAGCGTCACTTTCTGGCGTGAGCCAAGTCACGGTCGTTGATATTTCTCTGCATACCAATCTATATGCGCTGAATAAGATGCTTGCTTCCGGCTGCAAGGTTGAATGGTTTGATCATCATCACCCTGGCGAGATCCCAAAGCACCCTAATCTGACCGCTCATATTGACACNNGGCTGGCTCAGCCCAAGCAATCCGCAGTCGTTACCGGTGTAAAACGGGATAATGCGCTTTTAATGCAAGCGTCGCTTTCTGGCGTGAGCCAAGTAACGGTCGTTGATATTTCTCTGCACACCAATCTAGACGCTCTGAATAAGGCCCTTGCTTCTGGCTGCAAGGTTGAATGGTTTGATCATCATCACCCTGGCGAGATCCCAAAGCACCCTAATCTGACCGCTCATATTGACACCGACCCGAACGTCTGCAGCAGCCTCATCATTAACGCTCACCTGAATGGTCAATTTCAAAACTGGGCCATCACTGGTGCCTTTGGAGACAACTTAGATCAAAGCGCTCGAGAACTCGCGGCGTCCGGCAGCCTCTCGACAACATCGATTGCAGTACTTCGAGAGCTGGGCAATTGCATCAACTACAACAGTTATGGCGAGTCTATCGAAGACCTACATTATCACCCTCAGGAGCTCTACTATTTAATGCAACAGTTCGATGAGCCCCTGAATATGGTCGCCGAAACCGAGGTGCTCCGAGTGCTCAAAAGTTGTTATGAGGAGGACTTAAGCCGCGCGCGTAAGGTGCTGACGCAAATCATCAACGACGATGTGGCCATCGCTGTTCTTCCCAATGAAAAATGGGGCCGAAGAATTAATGGCATCTACGCAAACGAGCTGGCGAATAACTTTCCCAATCGGGCCCACGCCATACTTATTGAAAAGGAAAATGGATATACAGTAAGTATCCGCGCACCCAAAAGTAACCCCACCCATGCGCAACAAGTCGCACTTAAATTCGACACGGGGGGTGGCCGCCACGCAGCGGCAGGCATACAGCATCTTCCTAATGATCAACTGATTCGCCTCACGGAAGCATTAACGCACCAGTACTTCTCATCATAAAAACGCTAGGTAACGAATCGTCGAACCATTTTAGTGGCACCCAAAAAAAAGCCAGCCTAAAAGGCTGGCTTTTTAACCATGGAGATGGTGTGAAACTATTAATGACTTACTTTAGAAATCTATTTGAGATCTAAACATAACGGCTTCCTCGTTACCCACCGCAGCGACAATCGGTGTGTCGTACTTGGTATCAACGAGATTCAACATGAATCGAACTTTTTCGTTCGGGATCCACTTCACGCCAACCGTCGTCGTTTTAACCAAATCAGCACCTGTGTAGTTGGCGACCGCTACATCTTGGGCATCCCACTCTGACTTACGGATCCCGATTTCCCATGCGCCCGTACCGCCAGCCTTAGAATAAGGTGCGTTAGGCTTAATACCCTTCATACCTTTTAGGCTGTATGAGTTGGCGTAATGCTCACCAGTTATCATGTACGTTAAAGCCATATAACTTGCTTCAACCTCATCATTTTGCACTGACGTATCGACGCTCACTTTGGTAACTTCACCCTGAAATTTAAACGGGCCCCTTGCCGCAACGTAACTCAGATTACTGTGGTCGCGCGAAAAGTCGTTTGAGCTAGTAGCCAACTTCCACGTACCGAACGTGTCACCTCTCGCCTCACCATCTAGGCTAAAGATTGTAGCGCCGCTTACACCGGCCCTGCTGCCTTTTGACGTAGAGTAGCCGACATGTGCGATTGTATCCTTACCGCCACCCATCAGATTCGCCGCGTTATACGCAACAGCGAACATTGAGTCCTTTCCATCAGC
>DFDI01000090.1:36411-94168 GCA_002367635.1 Betaproteobacteria bacterium UBA3031
CCAAAGAGTTGTATACCAATCTGTTTGCCCGGCTGGAGGCCATCCGCAACTGAACGCTCTAGGAAGTCAGTAAATCGCGAGCTGGTGCCTTCCTCAAAACCTGAATAGAATTTTTGAGCACCAAAACGTGCGATAAATTTCTTGCTTGGTTTGAAGTCAAGATAACCATATTCCAGTACGTTTTCATCTGGATTGAAAGTTGCTTCCAAACCCCAGATCTCATCAATCGTCGCCTTCACCCCAAGATAAACCCGACGGATCGAGAAAGTGTCTGCTTCTAGATCATGGTTATAGTCATAGAAATCAGACTGAATTCGGCCTGCAAGCTGGAACGCGTTTTTGCCGTCTAAAGTTTCCCACTTGAATCCGCCTTTGTATTTGCCTTTGAGTGAATTGGGGTCACCTTTATCCGCTTTGATCTCTTTATAC
This sequence comes from Betaproteobacteria bacterium UBA3031, assembly GCA_002367635.1. Taxonomy (GTDB): domain Bacteria; phylum Pseudomonadota; class Gammaproteobacteria; order Burkholderiales; family Eutrophovitaceae; genus Eutrophovita. The sequence continues at coordinate 36,841 of DFDI01000090.1, forward strand.
TCAGCGTCATTGATCACGCCTTTGTCATAGAGTTTATCGATCAATGCATCATTTGCAGCAACACTACCAGTCATCGCGAATAACGCGCCCGCAACTGCCGTAGCTATAAGTGCTTTGTTACTTTTTGTGAACATTCACAATCTCCTAATGGATAATAGAACTATTTCGTGCATAACCGAGCAAGCTCGAACTTACAAAAACGGCTCTCACACAAATCCGTTTCCGATGGGACGCATAGTAAAAGTTGGATATTACAGTTTGATTACAATTTTCAGCTGTCGTAAAAAAGCTACAACGGGGATAACTTAGGGTTATGTCAACGCCAAGGCCATGAGGCACAAGGCAAGCCCTGCGGTCGTCAATCCGAGGAGTCTAACTTTACGGTTGAGGTCTTTGATTTCCTCTAGATGCTCTCCCCGACCCGCCTCCGCGTCCTCTGACAAATAAGCGTCAATCAGTCGCGGCAATCGTGGAAGTATCGCAACCCACGAGGGCGCCTCTTTTTTAATCTGTTTGATCAGCCCCTTAAGACCCATTTGCTCTTTCATCCAGCTTTCAAGATAAGGCTTCGCCGTCTTCCAAAGGTCTAAGTTTGGGTCTAACTCGCGACCAAGCCCCTCAACGTTCAGCAACGTTTTTTGAAGCATGATGAGCTGCGGTTGAATTTCTACGTTAAAACGTCTCGCTGCTTGAAAAAGATTCAAGAGTAATCGACCAAAGGAAATATCCTTAAGCGGCTTATCGAATATCGGTTCACAAATGAATCGTATTGTTGCCTCAAAGTCATCGATGCGGGTATCTTTAGGGACCCAACCCGCGTCAACATGTGCCTCTGCTACGCCGCGGTAGTCACGCCTAAAAAATGCCAGGAAATTCTGAGCCAGATAATTTTTATCAACCTCGGTGAGGGTTCCCATAATCCCGAAATCAAGAGCTACATAACGTCCGTCCAATTGCACCAAAATATTACCCGGATGCATGTCGGCGTGAAAGTATCCGTCTCGAAACACCTGAGTAAAAAATATCTCTACGCCGGATGCTGCCAGTTTTTCTAAATCAATCTGGTTGGCTCTTAACTCATCAATTTTCCCAACCGGGATGCCTGTCATACGCTCCATTACCATGACATTCGTACGACAAAAATCCCAATAGATTTCTGGCACGACCAAGCTGGATGAGTCCTTAAAGTTACGACGCAGTTGACTGGCGTTTGCTGCCTCGCGCATGAGATCAAGCTCGTCGTCAAGGTGTCGTCTAAACTCCGCAACCACCTCTCTTGGTTTGAGTCGTTTGCCGTCTGGAAGGATGCTCGCTAACGCCCACGCAAACAAATCGAGCAGCGCAATGTCACGGCTAATCACAGATGCGATGTCGGGTCGCAATACCTTTACGGCCACTTCCCTACCATCCATCAAAACACCAAAGTGAACTTGCGCAACCGAAGCGCTGGCGATCGGCTTAAGATCGAACTCCCTAAATATTTTTGACGTATCGCCCTCAAATGAACGCTCTAAGATATTCGAAACAGCCTCCGATGAAAACGGCGCAACTCTATCTTGCAGCAAGGCCAACTCATCCGCGATGTCGAGCGGAATCATGTCTCGCCTCGTGGAGAGCACTTGACCGAACTTAACGAATATAGGCCCAAGCTGCTCTAACGCAAGACGCAGCCGTTCGCCTCTTGGACGAGACAGATCACGGGTGAAAAATATTGTTCGTGTGACTCCTCGAAGAACGCGTAACGTGCGATTCGAAGACGCAAATTCGTCAAGGCCAAACTGAATCGCTACCCAAAAAATATACAGTGCGCGAAAAAACCTCATACGTTGAGGTTTTTCTGGTTGTCGTGTCGCGTTCGAATGACTTCGGTCACACGCTTCTCAAAACGACTCACCGCATCCGATAACTCATCCACCTCTTGAATAAACAGATCAGCACCCACCTTAGTAACCAACAGCCGCGATTCTTCGGTTAGATAGTCACTCAGTGACGACTTCATTGATTGACGCGCACCACTTAACCAACGTCCGAACCCCCTCAAGAGCTCACCTAATCGATGGGCGATCACATCGCCGAAGACTCGAGAAAGATCCTCTTCATAATCCCAGTCAATCTTACTCACGATGCGGGATAGGTCAGAAGCGAAATGCGCGTCACCTTCAATACGCACACCTCTCCAACCAAACTCACCCTCTTTGAGCCAATTGAGCGCGACGTCAGGACTTAGTTTTATGATTAAACTCGGCTGCTCGTCACCCGAATAGTGTCCAACATAACCCTCTCCGTCTATGCACACCACAATTGGGCCTAAAAGTGTCTCTACGCTAATAAGCTTGCCTCTATGGGCAGCAAGATCCTGTCGCGCTTCGGGCGAGCCTGAGAGCACATGTTTCAAAAAACGCAATATCAAAACTAAGGGCAGCATCATCACACCTTGAACCCTCGATGAACCGCAACCACACCCGCCGCAAGATTAAAGTACTCAACCCGGTCGAAACCTGACTCTCGAAACATATCCGCAAGCTCCTCTTGACTCGGGTGCATACGAATAGATTCTGCCAAATAACGATAGCTATCCTCATCTTTAGCAACAAGTTTGCCCATGAAGGGAATAAACTTGAAGGAATATAAATCATAGAGTTTCTCAAGCGGCTTCCATACCTTTGAAAACTCGAGCACGATCAATCTACCGCCCCGACGCGTCACCCGATACATCTCCTTCAATGCCTGCGCTTTATGGGTCATGTTCCTCAAACCAAAGGCCACCGTGACGCAATCAAAGTATTCATCAGGATAAGGTAGAGACTCAGCATCACATTGGCATAGAGGTGGCATTTTTCCCGCGTCCATTAATCGATCTCGCCCGACGCTGAGCATCTCCAGATTGATGTCGGTTAACCATAGTTCGCCTTCCGGTCCTATTTTTTCAAGGAATAGCTTGGATAAATCCCCCGTACCCCCAGCGATATCGAGCACGCGCGAACCGGTTGTGACGCCTGACAACTGCACCGCGAATCGTTTCCACAAACGATGCAATCCTGCAGACATGAAGTCATTCATGAGGTCGTATTGGCTTGCGACAGAACTAAAGACTGCCCCGACTCGTTTGCTTTTTTCTGATTCTGGGACGTTTTGGTAACCAAAGTGGGTGGTGCCAGATTGTTCGCTTTTCTTTGAATCCATGCCGTCATCTTGAGAGTTAATCACGCGAGGCTCCATTTTTCTTGAGCCGCTCGAGATAGTTTGACCAGTTTTTTTCAAAATTATTCCCCAAAGACCATAAATAATCCCAAGAAAAAATACCCGTGTCATGACCATCGGTAAAGGTCAATTTTAGAGCGTAATGACCTACCGGTTCGATATGTTGAATGTTGATGTCCTTTTTCCCGACCTGCAGCACCTCTTGTCCTGGGCCGTGACCAAGCACCTCTGCCGAAGGAGAGGATACTCGTAAATACTCACAAGCCAGTATGAATTGGTCACCATTGCTAAACGTAATCTCAAGTGAACGAGTTTTTTGGTGATGCACAATATCCGTAGGAATTAATGGGGGGGTGGAAGACTTAGTATTCAATTGAACCTCTTAGCTGTAATGCTTTTGTAACAAAATAGTCATAATATAACTGCGTGTACAACCAACTATAGCGAACAATTCAATGGCCGGTACCATTCTTATCGTAGAAGACGAGCCAGCTATCGCTGAGCTGATCGACCTCACACTAAAACGGAACGGTCATCAAACAATCTGCGCGGGATCGGTGGAGGAGGCGATCCTCTTGATTGACCATGCACTACCAGACCTCGCGCTCATCGACTGGATGCTACCCGGGGCCAGCGGCATAGAGCTCATTAAACGACTCAGGTCCAATAAACGCACCCAATCCATACCCGTAATCATGCTCACCGCTAAAGCAGATGAGGCAGACAAACTAGTCGGTCTTGATACGGGAGCTGACGACTACGTCACAAAACCATTCTCACCTAAAGAGCTCGTGGCGCGCATAAAAGCCGTTTTGCGTCGCCGCGCGCCACAACTGACCGACGACATTGTAGAAACTAATGGACTTCGAGTCGACCCCACCCAACATCGCGTCAGTCTCAACGGAGAGGCGGTTCACTTGGGGCCTTCAGAATTTCGGTTGCTGCATTTTTTTATGACACATCCTGAACGAGTCCATACGCGCACCCAGCTTCTCGATCAAGTCTGGGGCGATCACGTTTTTATAGAGGACCGTACCGTGGATGTTCACATTCGCAGATTGAGGCAGATGCTAGAACGCTCGGGCCACGACGATTACATCCAAACCGTTAGAGGTGCCGGGTATCGTTTCTCAAAACCATAAACCCTACCGTTTCGAATTTGTTACCATTCGGCATAACGCCTCACGAATGGGTACTCTGCAATCTTGCGACACTGGATCAACGCGCTCTCAACACTGATATTCCCAGCGATTGTCGCCGGGTTTGTTGCGCTGGTCTGGAATACGACTTTCGGCTTAATTACGCTCTGCATTTGGCTCTTTCTTGCCCTGTGGTCGGAACGACAAAATATTTATTTTTTTGAATCATGGGTTAACGCACCCAAGCCAGGACCACTTCCAGCCGTAACCCCTCGCTGGGATCAAGTATTCAAAGGTTTGATCAAAATTCAGAAACGCCAACGGGCTTCAGAAGCGGCCTTGAGTCGCGCACTCGATCGATTTGAACAAGCCGCTCGGGCCTTACCCGATGCGGTCATTTTGTTAAATAACGCAAGTCAAATTGAATGGTGCAACACGAGGGCAGAAGAATACTTTCAACTAAAACTAGACCGTGACCGCGGCGTCCAAATTGACTACTTACTCCGACAGCCCACTTTTCGAGCATTCGTGAGCAGTCCTGACGTAGAGACCACACTGAAACTTCGGCTGCCTCGAACAGGTACAGATCGCCTTGTCTCCATACAAATGATTCCGTTCGGCCATGAACAAGGGCTCTTATTGGCGCAAGACATCACGGAACGAGAGCAGTTAGAAATAACACGGCGTGACTTTGTAGCCAACATCTCACATGAGCTCCGCACACCACTCACCGTAATACAAGGTTTCCTCGAAACATTCGAAGATGACCCCACCGATAACCCAGAACTTTTAGCGCGCGGAGTCGAATTAATGTCCGACCAAAGTCGTCGCATGAATCGTCTGATTACCGATCTGCTGGCCCTATCTCGACTGGAGACCTCCAACACCGCACGAGAAGACGTCGTCGACGTATCAAAGCTAGCTCATGAAGTTGCGGCCGAAGCGCGCACACTATCAAATAAAAAACATCAGATTGATATCCATGTGGCTTCCGACTTGAAAATTCTAGGCGCAGAAGATGAAATCCGAAGTGCGCTGTCCAACCTGGTCAGTAACGCCGTTAGGTATTCGCCGACTGGGGGCACCATTGGCATCAGCTGGGGGCTTGTTCATAACGAGCCCGTTTTTTCCTGTCGAGACAATGGTGTAGGAATTGCCGCGGAACATCTGGACCGCCTGACAGAACGTTTCTACCGGGTTGATAAAGGCCGATCTCGAGAGACCGGGGGCACCGGTCTTGGCTTAGCCATTGTGAAACATGTTCTCAATCGTCATGACGCACGACTGAAAATCACCAGTCAACCGGGTCGAGGCAGTGAGTTTTCAATTCATTTCTCAAGTATAAAAATTGCGCCTCAACAGGAACTAGCCGTCTGATACGCTAACTGCATTTAAGCCCCAAGTTGCTCTTTTATTGAATCACGAAACTGTTCCCAAAAACCTTCGGGTGGGAGCACGGGCTGGCCTTCGGTTCGCGCACCCCAAACAGGGTTGGGATAATGGGGGTCGCCCTCAAAACGAGGAATCACATGCCAGTGAACATGTGGAACCACGTTTCCAAATGATGCGATATTCACTTTAGTAGGATTCAACAGTGTGCGTAGAGTTCTTTCCACAACATAAACAACATGCATAATCTGCACCCGATCAGCTGAAGACAAATCAGAAAACTCAACCCAATGCTGATTCGTAATCACACGACAAAAAATTGGATACGTCTCATCACAAACCGAGATCACTCGTGCAAAATCATTTCTCCATATGACCCGCTCTTCATCGGGCAAACATAGGACGCAATCTGAGCCCACGTGCAGACTCATAGCCAAACCTGACAAGTGGTCAGGTCCTGCCTTACGCGGCTCGTCGACGAAACGTCTGGCTTCGATGTCATCAATATGTTCCCATCTTATTATGAGCTCCATCCTAGCACCGGACGGTGTACTCCTAGGTCAGACCGACCATCAAGATCCAATATCTAAAGAATTTCCCCAGGGCAATACAAGACACCGATAAGACAAAGTGCGTCCTAAGCCATCCGGCTGCAACACAAACGACATCCCCCACGAGCGGCACCCAAGAAATCAAAAGAGAAAAACCTCCCCATTGTTGAACCCACGCGAATACCTTGTTACTGGGTAGCTTATGGCTCGGAATAAACCGGCCTAAGATAAACGTTGCTATACCGCCAAGCGTGTTCCCAATGGTTGCGACCCAAAGCAACGTCCAAGCCGGAGCAGCCTCATTAAGGATCATGGTCACAAATATGATTTCGGAGCTACCCGGCAATACACTAGCGGATAAGAAACTACTTGCGAACAAACCGATCAAAGATGCTGCTTCCATATCCTGCCTCCGTCGAGCACACCGACCTCAAATGTTTTCGTCTCATTACACTCGATTTTTAAACCGTATTAACGTACACGAACTCCGAGAGCACAAAAAGAATTTGGCTTATAATTTGCACTTCGCTAAATAATGCAAACGCCGCCGGTCAACTGACTGGCGTGCGTCCAGTTTCGACACACTTGATTATAGGAGCACCCTCTTGATTAGCACCCCAAAACAACTGATTACTGTTGTCGTCCTCGCCTTTGCCGTGCCGCTAACAATTATTTTACTTATTGTCCAATTTATCACAGGTGGCATCAAAGTCGATCCCAATAGTTCTGCGATGAGTGAGCAAGCCATAGCGAAACGAATGAATCCGCTCAGCGCTAACAAGTCAAACCAAATGGCAGGCGGGTCAAGTTCGGAGAGCGTAGCTGTAGCCCTAGATCCTGGAGAGTCTCTCTACAATACCGTGTGTCAAGCGTGCCACACCGCAGGCATTGCAGGTGCGCCTAAAACAGGAGATAAAACAGCTTGGTCTGAGCGCATGAAGCTCGGGAGCGACACCCTCTCTAAAAGCGTTATAAATGGTAAAAATATGATGCCCGCTCGAGGCGGCGCGACCAATGCGTCAAACGACGATATTCGAGCTGCCGTAGATTTCATGTTGTCCAAGGTTAAATAACATCAATACCTCCCATACGTCACAAACCAACACGATTGTGACGCGGCTCAGTGGGCATTGACTAAGGTATGGCGACTTACGCGATTGGTGACATTCAAGGCTGCGCCAAGACGTTCTTAAAGCTGCTGAAAACGCTTAGGTTTGACCCGGGGAACGACCGACTCTGGCTTGTAGGAGACCTCGTCAATCGTGGCCCTGGTTCGTTAACAGTACTCCGGCACCTCTATAGCATTAGGACGTCGGTCCAGGTGGTTTTGGGGAATCACGACCTCCATTTGCTGGCCGTGGCCAGCGGCGTCGCTTCATTAAGAGATGACGACACAATAGACGATGTGCTAAACGCTCCCGATAAACAAGAATTGCTTCTTTGGCTTCGTCAACAACCACTTTTTTTTAAGGAAGGTCGTCATGCACTTGTTCATGCAGGCCTACTACCCTCGTGGGATTTCGCTAAAGCCCAAGCACTATCATCAGAGGTCGAGGCATTGTTAAAGAACGACGCGCATCCAGACCTCTTAAAAAATATGCGGGGTGGCAAACCCCAGCACTGGTCTGATGACTTGAAAGCGTGGGACCGCTATCGCGTTATTCTTAACGCATTCACACGCATGAGAGTCTGTGATGAAACCGGCGGAATGGACTTCTCCTACAAGGGAGCTTACGAAAACATACCGCAAAGATATTCACCGTGGTTTGATCTGCCGACTCAAAGACCCCTAGATATCACGCTAATTTGTGGTCACTGGTCCGCGCTCGACCTGCACATCACCCCCAATTTGGTCTCGATAGACTCAGGATGTATTTGGGGTGGGCCGCTCACTGCGTACTGCCTCGAGACCCAAGAGATCACCCAATTAGCCAATCAGGATCAGTGACTCACCACCCAAGCGCACGGCCAAAAGACTCCTTAAACTTAGCCTCGATGTAGGCACGGTCAAATTGATGGTTTTGCGGCCCGCGGCTCTCAATTTTAATAGCGCCCAGCAGTGACGCAAGTCTTCCTGTGGTCTCCCAGTCTAGGCCATTCTGAATACCATATAGAAGCCCGGATCGATACGAATCACCGCAACCCGTAGGATCAACAACTTCTGCAGCTGCAACTAGAGGGATATCCAATATTTTGCCCTCGACATAAATGGCAGACCCATCGCCCCCTCGTGTAACAACCAAGGCCTTCAAATTCCCAGCAATCTGTGAGAGCGTCTGGCCCGTTTTTTCTTCTAGCATTTTCGCTTCATAATCATTCATTGCCGCGTAATCCGCCATACTGACAAAATTCAGCAACTCCTCACCATTAAACATGGGCAGTCCCTGTCCGGGATCAAAAACAAAAGGTATCCCTGCCTCATGAAATTCTCGTGCATGCTGAATCATACCTTCGCGACCATCGGGTGCAACGATACCTAAACTCACTTGCGCCGCATCCGCTATATGATTCTGATGAGAAAAACTCATCGCCCCTGGATGAAAGGCTGTAATTTGATTATCGTCCAAATCAGTCGTGATAAATGCCTGCGCAGTAAATGCATCAGGTACCACAGTCACGTGATCCGTTGACAGGCCAATTTGCATCATACGATCGGTGTAAGGCTTATGGTCATCGCCCACAGTTGCCATCACGACGGGTTTGCCTCCCAGATGATGCAAAGTATAAGCAATATTTCCCGCGCATCCACCAAGCTCTCGCCGCATATGCGGAACAAGAAATGCCAGATTCAGATTATGGATCTGGTCAGGAATAATATGGTTTTTAAACCGATCTTCAAAAAGCATAATTGAGTCGTACGCGATAGAACCACAGATCAAAGTATTCATTTACAAACCTTATTCAAATTACATAAAAAGAGGGCGCGCCGAAAGGTGGGCGATAGGCATAATGCCAACCTCACGTCTGCACGATACGACGGTTGGCCCGAAAATTCATCAATACACCCATCCCAAGTAAAACCGTAGCAGCTGAAGATCCGCCAAACGAAACTAAGGGTAAGGGTACGCCAACAATTGGCAGCAGACCAATCACCATGCCAACGTTTACAAAAACATAAATGAAAAACGTCATCGTGATTGAAATTGCAGCCAAGCGGGAAAAAAGACTAGGTGCTTGCGCGGCTATTTTTAACCCTCTCCAAATCAGCAAAGCATAAACCAAAAAAATAAGTAATACGCCTACGAACCCAAACTCTTCGCCAATAACTGCAAAAATAAAATCGGTCGTCCCCTCTGGAAGAAAATTCAATTGTGATTGAGTGCCATCCATCCACCCTTTCCCTAAAAAACCACCCGACCCAATCGCAATTGTTGATTGAATGCTGTGGTATCCCGCGCCAAGTGGATCTGCCGATGGATTCAACAGCATAAGAATTCTTCTTTGCTGATAAGCATGGAGTAGCCCCCAAGCAAAAGGCATTACTAACAAGGCTAGCGTCGCGATAAACCCAAAAATTCGAATAGACATCCCAGCAAAAAATAAAACGAAAAAACCAGAGGCGAACACTAGAATAGCCGTCCCTAAATCAGGTTGTCTCAAAATTAGCGCGACGGGCACAAGCAACAACAACGCTGCCACGAGATAATTAATCGGCCTGAGCACACGCTCATATCGATCAAAATACCAAGCAAGCATTAAGGGTAGTGCGATTTTCAACAACTCTGAAGGCTGAATTCGAATAACTTGGAGGTCGAGCCACCGCTGAGCGCCTTTAGACTCTTCGCCAATTAAAGCCGTCAAAATCAACAAGACTACTGCGAAAAGATAAAGTGGCAAAGCCAATCGGCTAAGATATTCAAGTGGCGCCTTAGCCACCACCCACATCAACACCAGAGCGATGGCAAAGTGGTTCGCCTGAGTCAAGACCGCACCGACATCCCCTTGAGATGAGCTGTACAGCATCCCTAAACTAATAACAAACAACGTGAATATGAGCGCCACCAACGGACCATCAAGGGTCTTGGTGAGTTCGGTCTTTATCCAGTGAAAAATGGCCATGATTCTCTATTCCCCAAGATCAAAAATAATCATGGCTGAGATTTAAAGTACGCATCAAAAACCTTTCTCGCGATCGGCGCTGCCACACTACCGCCGTGCCCCCCATTTTCCACGATGACAGCCAGAGCAATGGTTGGGTCGTCAGCAGGCGCATATGCGATAAAGAGGGCGTGATCTCGCAATTTTTTATCAATGGTATTTTCATCATAATCCTCACCCTTGAGGCCAAAAACCTGCGCAGTTCCCGTTTTGCCCGCCATCGTGTAAGTAGCCCCAGCCGCAGCGTTGGCTGCCGTACCACCAGGCCTCATTACGCCCTCCATTGCCTTTTGCAACACTTTTACGTTTTGCGGTGACATTAATAGAGGTCGAACGCGCGTCGGCGTAATCGAGGTCGAATCTTTCTTAAAAGTTGGATCCAATTCGGCTTTTGTTAGCACGGGTTGAACCAAAGAGTGGCCGTTTGCTATACCTGCCGTAGCAACGGCCAATTGAAGTGGGGTAACCAAATTATATCCCTGTCCAATACCCACAGATATCGTGTCTCCAGGATACCAGGGTGTTCCGAAACGTCGTTTTTTCCACTCTCTCGAAGGTGCCACGCCGTTTGATTCACTCGGCAAATCAATACCCGTTTTAGCACCAAAACCAAATCGCGTTAAATACCGATGGATAGTATCAATCCCTAACTCGTCAGCCAATTTATAAAAATACGTGTCAACAGACTCAACAATCGCCTTGTGCATATTTACCTGCCCATGCCCCCCTTTTTTCCAATCTCTAAACTTGGCGTTGCTTCCAGGAAGGGAAAAGTATCCTGGGTCCCACATCGACCAAGCAGGCGTCCGCAGCCCCGCCTCCAAACCAGCCAGAGCTAAAAAAGGTTTAAGCGTAGACCCGGGTGGATAAACGCCGCTGCTTGCTCGATTGACTAAAGGCCGATCAATGGAATCAAGCATTTGCTGCCACGTCGTGGTATCGAGTCCTTTTACAAAATAGCTCGGATCATATCCAGGCTTGGATACAAAAGCTAAGACACTCCCGTCGTTCGGGTCTAATGCAATCAAAGCACCATTTTGGTCAGCAAATGCATCATACGCCACCTGCTGCAGCGCGATATTTATGGTTAAAACTACGTTCTGCCCGCTGATTGGATTCTGGCGATCGAGTAAACGTATCTCTGTACCCCTCGAATCCACCTCAACATAATTAAGTCCTAACTGTCCCCTTAAGGTGCTTTCATAAAAAGCTTCGATGCCGACCTTCCCAATCCAGTCAGAATTGGTGTACGCCGTCTTCAATCCCTTTTGCTCTAACCTTTGCAAATCGGCTTCGCTCACGCGCCTAACGTGACCCAACAAGTGTGACGTTATTTCACCATAGGGATACTCTCTATATAGCTGAGCGCTCAATTGAATCTCTGGAAATCGATACGCGTTAGACGTAAATAACGCAACCTCTTCTTCGCTGAGATCGTCTCGGATGACAATATTGGAGAATCGACTGCTGACGCGTAAGGCATCCTCAATACGCCTGCGGTCTTCATCAGAAATTATGATCAGATCAGCTAGACCACTAATGACCCTGTCAGGATCATCAGTGCCACCCAGCAACAATTCAAGCGCGTACGACGAATAGTTTTTAGCGAGTACGGTCCCTTTGCTGTCGTAGATCAATCCACGGTTGGGGAGAATCGGCGTTACATTGATGCGATTGTTCTCAGCCCTAACCTGATAGTAATCGGCGTTCACAACCTGGAGATAAAACAATCTACCCAATAACAAGGCGGACATGATCAACATCGCGACTATGCCCCCGTGGATACGGGCGTTAAACTCATTTAATACAGATGACGACTTTCTATATCGGTGAGCGCGCACATTTAGACTCTTTGTTATGAATCGTGACGCGCAACATGCGGTCTACTTAAAGCCGATGCGCGAATAATTCTTTGCAAGGACGGCCTCCACAATAGGCCATGTTAACCCCCACATAGCAGCCGCAAAAACGCTTTTGATATCCATTGGTGTCTTAACGAACATCAACACCACACCACGCAGTATGACCTCGAGCACCACGAACGTCAAAACGATGAACGCGATTTTTTTAAGCCTGATGCACATCTGAAAACGATTGCCTAACCTCACAGCTACTGCGAGTAGCAATACATACTTTAACGAGTGTATTCCGATTGCCCCACCTACTGCAAAATCAACAATTAAACCCAACAGAAAGACGATACTCATTTTAGGTCTGACGTCACCCCCAATCAGCGCCCAATAGAAAATAACCAGCGCCAAAACGTCAGGGGCGATTGACCGGGATATGCCTGACAATCCAACAGTAGAGAACAACAACCCTACAGCGATCGACCATGCTATTTTTTTATTTGAAACCTTCTGTGGTAAGACTGCCATCTATTTTTAATTATCTTTAAGACTTCTCACTTAATTATCAGGGACAAACAAATCATTTCCAAGCGCTCCAGTCAATGCAAGAAAATCCTCGTTTGCATTCAGATTGGCTAAAGGCTTCAATAAAATCGTAGAAAAAATGGACGCGTCTGCTCCCTCAATAGAAACCACCGCGCCAACCGGAATGCCATAGGGGTGCCGTCCACCCAACCCAGAAGTCACCAAGACGTCGCCAACCTCTATATCGGTCTCTTCAGGAACAAATTTTAGCTCTAAAGACCCACGCCCACCTCTGCCAAAAACAACGCCCCTAAACCCCGTCCTAAGAATTTGAACATGCACACTCGCCCGCTGATCTGAAATCAAACGAACCGCAGCAACAACTCCCTCGGCGTGGAGCACCTGCCCAACAAGCCCCCGAGCGCCAATGATGTAATCCCCAGCCTTAACAGGCGCGCCATCTTCAAAACGGACCTTGAGCGTCTGCTCGTAAGGCGAGTCGGATGCGGTTATCACGGTTACCGCGTGCATCGAGAAGGCGCTGCGTTGATACAAACCAAGCAGCGCCTGGAGCTCCTCAACCCGTCGTTCAACTGAAGCTAGGGTCTGCAGTCGCCCGTCTTTGAGTAACTGATCCCCCCTAAGCGTTTCATTTTCCTGAGCCAGCTTGCCCTTGGAGTAAAAATATAAGGCGAATTGCTCAACCCAATCTTTCGACGGAAGCAACGCATCAACGACAAAGTATTCGAAATGTGAGACTTCTTGCTTGATCGACGAAAAACTTTGTTTTTTTAAATCAAAAAAAATCAAACAACATGCGAGGCCGAGGTATACGAATAACTTGGCATAAAACTGCATCTTGCCGCGCTTCACGGCATTGGTTGCTATAGGCATACCCTGAAGCGGAACTCCGGCTCGTTAACCAATCCTCGACGCGGCGAAAACCAATATCCAGAACACCTTATTCATCTGCAAAGATACCTGTAAATGGATCGTCAAGCTTTTCGAGCGCGATACCTGAACCGCGCACAACGCAGGTCAAAGGATTCTCACTGATCACAACGGGCAAACCCGTTTCCTTCATCAACAAAAGATCCAGATCTCTCAATAGAGCGCCACCTCCGGTCAAGACCATGCCTCGCTCGGCAATATCACCACCCAACTCTGGAGGCGTTTGCTCCAGAGCATTTTTTACCGCCAAGACAATGGCGTTTAAGGGGTCTGTCAAGGCTTCCAGAATCTCCGTACTGGTAATCTTAAAACTCCGAGGAATACCTTCAGCCAAGTTTCTGCCTCTCACTTCTTTTTCCCGGATTTCTCCACCTTGAAACGCTAAACCAATATCTTTTTTCAGCTGTTCCGCGGTTGACTCACCGATGAGCATCCCATAGTTACGACGGACGTAATTAATAATCGCCTCATCAAACTTGTCCCCGCCGGTCCTCACAGACCCTGAATACACCATGCCTCCGAGAGAAATCACACCAACCTCCGTCGTGCCCCCACCAACGTCGACGACCATAGAGCCGGTGGCCTCGTCAACTTGAAGTCCAGCACCTATAGCTGCAGCCATAGGCTCCTCTATCAATTCCACCTTACGCGCACCAGCACCATAAGCTGACTCTCGTATCGCCCGTCGCTCCACTTGAGTAGAGCCACAAGGCACGCAGATGACAATTCTTGGGCTCGGGGCAAAAAACCTTGTGTCATGCACTTTTTTTATGAAGTGCTTCAACATCTGTTCCGTAACGGTAAAATCTGCGATAACGCCATCCTTCATAGGACGAATCGCCTGAATATTGCTAGGCGTTCGGCCAAGCATTAATTTGGCCTCATTACCGACTGCCCGAACCGTTCTCGAGCCACCGCGCGATGTCTCATGGCGAATCGCCACAACTGAAGGCTCGTCTAATACGATTCCTTTTCCGCTGACATAAATAAGGGTATTCGCCGTACCTAAATCGATGGCGATATCATTTGAGAAAAAACCACTAAACAGTCCAAACATGATGTGCTCCCGCGCGTCTATTGGGATAGAGTAAAAAGTTGATGATCTATGATAACCTAATGCTTTATTTAAGGCGAAAAACTTTTAACTAACCATCTAGGTCGTTCAAAACGTGTGTGTCCACTCTTCAAAAGTGAGACACAGCGCATATGGCTTTGAAACCAGGCGGCTAAACGCAACTGCAAATCAAACATGTCACTAAGCAAACAAGACGTCCAAAAGGCTGCCGCTCTCGCTCGAATTGAGGTTACGGACCAAGAAGTAGAGGATGCGTTAGAGCCTCTCAAGCAGGTGTTTACACTCATTAAAGAGATGCAAAATCTTGACACTGAAGGCGTCGAGCCGATGGCTCATGCTCAAGATATTTCCACCCGGCTCAGAGACGACATTGTCACGGAAATAGACCGGCGAGAAGTGCTTCAAGCCAGCGCGCCAGCAGTTGAAAATGGATTGTTCCTAGTTCCTAAAGTCATTGATTAATCATGTTTGATAAATCTGTTAAAGAACTGGGCAACGCACTGCGCCACAAAGAATTCTCGAGCGTCGAACTAACGCAAGCGTTTTTAGATCGCAGCAAGGCATTGAATGGCGAAATCAATGCATTTATTACATTTGACGAAGAACAGACCCTCGCTCAAGCTAAGGTCGCCGACGAAACCCTCTTAAAGGGCAAGCCCACCCCCCTCACTGGGATACCCATCGCCCACAAAGATATCTGGTGCGCAAAAAACTGGATCACGACCTGCGGGTCAAGAATGCTGGAAAATTTCCGGTCGCCTTATAACGCACATATCATCAAACGCTTCAATGATTTCGGTGCGGTCATTCAAGGCAAAACCAACATGGACGAATTTGCAATGGGGTCGTCCAACGAAACGTCTTGGTTTGGTGCTGTCAAAAACCCATGGGACCTCAATCGAGTGCCCGGTGGTAGCTCTGGTGGATCAGCCGCGGCCGTTGCCGCAGGCATGACCCCAGCAGCCACGGGTACAGATACGGGCGGATCCATTCGACAACCCGCTGCACTTTGCGGCATATCTGGCCTCAAACCAACCTACGGACTGGTATCCCGTTATGGCATGATTGCTTTTGCCTCTAGTCTGGACCAAGGCGGGCCCATGGCAAAATCTGCGGAAGACCTCGCGATTTTGCTAGAAGCTATGGTAGGTTTTGACGCCAAAGACAGTACAAGCCTCAACAACAAACAGGTCGATTACGCCAGATCCATTAACGAGTCCGTCGCCGGCTTAAAAATTGGCATACCTAAAGAATATTTTAGCAACCACATAGCCCCTGACATCCAAAAAAGTATTGAACAAGCGTTGAAGGAATATCAAAAGATTGGCGCGATACTCGTTGACGTTGACCTACCTACGAGCCCCCTATCCGTTGCGGCCTACTATGTTATAGCTCCGGCGGAAGCTTCTAGCAACTTGTCTCGCTTTGACGGTGTACGCTACGGATACCGAGCTCCCGAATACGGGGACTTAAACGATATGTACGCCAAGACTCGGGCTCAGGGTTTTGGCGCTGAAGTTAAAAGACGAATACTCATTGGTACTTACGTACTATCGCATGGTTATTATGATGCGTACTACATCAAAGCACAGAAAGTCCGAAGGTTAATATCTCAAGATTTCATGCGGGCATTTCAAACCTGTGATGTCATCATGTCTCCAACGACGCCAAGCACAGCATTCAAGCTTGGGGAGAAATCGTCAGATCCCGTACAAATGTACCTATCAGATACGTTTACAATTGCCGCCAATTTAGCGGGCCTGCCAGCGATGTCAATTCCATGCGGCTTCGATCAAGCCAATTTGCCGATCGGGCTTCAGCTTATTGGTAATTATTTCGATGAAGCGAAAATGCTCGCGACCGCGCACCAGTACCAACGCGTCACCGACTGGCACCTTAAAAAACCACCTTTAACTACTGCTTAAGCTTATGGAATGGGAAACCGTCATCGGGATTGAAACCCACGTTCAATTGTCCACTCAGTCAAAGATCTTTTCAGGAGCATCCACAGACTTTGGTGCAGAACCGAACGTGCATGCCTGTGAGGTTGACCTAGCTCTCCCTGGGGTTTTGCCGGTTCTTAATAGAGAAGCGGTTGAAAAGGCCTTACGCTTCGGTATCGCAACGCAAGGGACCATCAATCAACGGTCGATATTTGCCAGAAAAAATTATTTTTATCCCGACCTGCCTAAAGGCTACCAGATCAGTCAGTTTGAAATACCCATTATCGAAGGAGGCTCGCTAACATTTCGGGTGGACGACGTTGAAAAGACGGTCAACTTAACACGCGCACATCTTGAAGAGGATGCGGGAAAATCACTTCATGAAGATTTTGTAGGTATGAGTGGCATCGATCTTAATCGGGCAGGCACGCCGCTTTTAGAAATCGTAACCGAGCCCGAGATGCGCTCATCAAGCGAAGCCGTAGAATACGCCAAAACGCTACATGCGCTTGTGCGTTGGATCGGCATTTGTGATGGCAATATGCAAGAAGGTAACTTCAGATGTGATGCCAACGTGTCTGTACGAAGGAAGGGGGATAATACCCTCGGCACTCGCAGAGAAATTAAAAACCTAAATTCTTTTCGATTTCTGCAACAAGCTATTGAATACGAAGCGCGTTGGCAGATTGAGCAAATTGAAGATGGTCTATCTATCGTTCAGGCAACCGTACTTTTTGATCCCGATAGTGGTGAGACCCGATTGATGCGCACCAAAGCAGATGCGCACGATTATCGCTATTTCCCTGACCCAGATTTGCTACCATTGATTGTTGATGATGACTGGTTAGTCACCGTGCGCTCATCGCTTCCCGAACTGCCTAAGTCGAAGGCCGAACGCTATCAAGCCGAGTTAGAACTCAATGGTCCTGATGTTGCCTCACTGGTATCCACCCTGGAGGCGGCATCTTATTTTGAGTCCGTCCTCGCCGAATTTGATGAAAAGACGATCAAATCTGCGGCCAAACTGATTGCCAACTGGATGAATGGCGAAGTAGCTGCTGCGCTTAATCGCGAACAGAAAGACTTCTCCGTGTGTCCAGTTTCTCCGTCGAGCTTGTCAACCTTAATTAAACGCATTCTTGATAACACGCTGTCCACAAAATTGGCTCGACTGGTGTTCGAGGAATTGTGGGGCGGCGCATTATCTGTAGATGATATTATTAAGGAAAAAGGATTCACCCAAATGTCGGACTCGGGTGAAATTGAATCTTATGTCGACCAAGTCATCACGCAAAACCCTCAACAGGTTGATGACTTTAAAGCAGGAAAAGAACAGGCCCTTAATTCACTGGTAGGCCAAGTGATGAAATTGACAAAAGGTAAAGCAAACCCAACGCAGGTAAACGAAATTTTGAAAGCTAAGTTAGCTTAATTTAAGCCGCGCCATATTCTTCACGATACTTGCATACTCGACTTAGATTATTAGCCATCTCCGGCTTTTGAGATAAATAGTCCACGAGATCGTCCAAGCAAAACAAATTGATTACGGGCAGACCAAAATCTCTTTGGATTTGTTGAATTGCCGACTCGGCTCCTGTCCCACGTTCTTGACGATCTAAAGAAATCACGATCCCGCATGGCGTTGCTCCAGTGGCCTCAATCACCTCAATTGACTCACGCACCGAGGTCCCTGCTGAGATGACATCATCAACGATAAGCACCTTGCCAGAGACCGGCGCTCCTATCGTTAGGCCTCCCTCACCATGATCTTTAAGTTCCTTACGATTAAAAGCAAACGGAACGTTTCTATTAAAGCCAGCCAAAGCAATCGCGGTCGAAGCTGATAAGGTGATGCCTTTATAGGCTGGTCCATAGAGCATATCAAACTCAATATTCGCATTAAGAATCGCTTGAGCATAAAATTGGCCTAATTTTGCAATTGCTACGCCATCAGTAAATAATCCAGCATTAAAAAAATAAGGCGACTGTCGTCCTGCCTTGGTTGTAAAGTCACCAAAACGCAAGACATTAGCTTTAAGTGTAAATTCGATAAACTCTACTTTTGAGAAAATTTGTGACGTCATGTTAAGAATTGTTTCATTAAATTTAAATGGTATCCGCTCCGCTGTTAAAAAAGGTCTCCCCACATGGATGACTCAATCTAACGCAGATATATTCTGTCTTCAAGAGCTAAAGGCTCAGGAAAAAGATATCAATAACGACATAAGAAATATTGCCGACTATCATAGCTTTTTCCATTGCGCCGAGCGGCCAGGCTACAGCGGCGTTGGTATCTATTCTAAACGAGAGCCTGATGATGTGATCAAAGGATTTGGTTTCGAGGATATTGATGCTGAGGGCAGATATATCGAAGCACGATTTAACAACCTTTCAGTAATTTCCGTTTATGTGCCCTCGGGATCGAGTTCAGCAGAACGCCTAAGTATCAAATTTAGCTTTCAGGAACGATTTATAGCGCCCTTAAATGCGCTAATTCAAAGCGGAAGAGACGTTGTTATCTGCGGGGATTGGAACGTGGCACACAAGGAAATCGACCTAAAAAACTGGAGATCAAATCGAAAAAACTCAGGCTTTCTGCCCGAAGAAAGAGAGTGGCTTGACGGCCTGCTCAATAAGCTAGGATATATTGACGTCTTTAGACAGTTGAATGCCGGCCCGGATCAATACACTTGGTGGTCAAACCGAGGTCAAGCTTGGTCAAATAACGTCGGTTGGCGCATTGACTATCAATTGTGTTCCCCTGGTATTGCGAGCACAGCCAAACGAGAAGAAATTTACAAGGCTGAACGGTTCAGTGATCATGCGCCTTTAACGATTGACTACGACTTTATTATTTAACCGCAAAACTTACCTTAAAGACCTTCAGTCACATGAAAATGCGTATTAACAGCTTCTTCGCAATTTATACGCAAACTAACGTATTGCGCATGCTGTTTCTCGGCTTCTCAGCTGGACTACCGCTACTTCTAATTTTTGGAACGCTTTCTTTTTGGCTCAGAGAGGCTGGGCATGAGCTCTCAACCATTGGCTTCTTTTCATGGATTGGTTTGGTATACGCCTTCAAATGGGCCTGGTCTCCCCTAGTAGATCAAATGCCAATCCCAGTGCTCACGTCAAAGCTTGGCAGAAGACGAGCGTGGCTTTTAGTGTCGCAAATTATGGTGGGCGTTGGTCTCATCGGTATTGCTACAACAGATCCCTCACAAGGGCTATCTGTTGTAATCGGATTTGCCATCCTAACCGCAACGGCGTCGGCCACCCAGGATATCGCGCTGGATGCGTTCCGTATTGAGTCCGGCCTGATTGAGGAGCAAGGTGCCATGGCCGCAACGTATCAAATGGGGTACCGAATTGCCATGATTACATCTTCCGCTGGCACCTTACTTTTAGCATCATGGTTTGACTATACGGAAAACGTGTACGAACCAGAGCCTTGGATGTACGCATACCTATTCATGTCGGCGCTCATGTTGATTGGTATTACAACCACAATGCTGTCTCGAGAACCCGTGGTGCACGCTTATGGGCAAAGTCATAGTCTCAAGACGCAATCAGGAGTTCAACGATTGATCGGTTGGCTTAAAAATGCAGCCATCATGCCATTTTTAGATTTTATTCGACGCTATCGACTTCAGGCTATTGTATTGCTTGCAATGATTAGTCTCTACAGAATCTCAGATATAGTCATGGGCGTAATGTCTAATCCCTTCTACCTTGACATGGGGTTTTCTAAACAAGAGATTGCGACGGTTTCCAAAATATTTGGCGTCATTATGACTATTTTAGGAGCCCTCGTTGGAGGGTCGCTCATCAAACACCTCGGCATCTTCAAGATCCTTTTTGTCGGCGCAGCCTTAAGCAGTCTAACCAACCTACTGTTTGCCTGGCTTTCGGTCAACGAACCTTCAATTGGCGCACTAGCCTTGACGGTGAGCGCGGATAATTTCAGCGCTGGAATTGCGAGTGCGGCATTCATCGCTTATCTTTCTAGCCTCACAAATATTCAGTATTCTGCGACTCAGTACGCATTATTCAGCTCGTTAATGTTTTTGTTTCCAAAATCAATCGCCGGTTGGTCTGGCGTATTTGTTGAGGAATGGGGATATGCCTACTTCTTTATCACAACAACGCTCATCGGGGTGCCAAGCCTGATTCTGGTTTGGTTCATCAGGAAAATCTCTTTAGACTCGCGGCCCTAGGGACCACCAAAAACTGGTCGCTTTATTTTTAGCCCTTATCGAATCTATAAATCGCAAGAGCCCCCATTAAATTAGGGATGGCGTCTATCGGTCTGCCTCTTTCACTGAGCACAACTCTATCGAGAATCCTGGCGTTATGGCTAACACAAAAATTTTCAAAATCATTAATCGTTAACACATGAATATTAGGCGTGTCGTACCACTGGTAAGGCAGCTCCTTCGATACGGGCGCTTGACCTAAGAAAATTTGTAAGCGGTGTCGCCAGAATCCAAAATTAGGAAAGGTCACAATAACCTGTCTACCAACGCGAAGCATCTCATCAATAATGGCCTCAGTTTGATGGACGGCTTGCAACGTCAACGATAAAACAACGTAATCAAAGGTTCCGGCCCCAAAGCCCTCCAACCCATGCTCCAAATCAGATTGGACGACATTGATGCCATTACTCAAACTGGCGAGCACATTACGGTCATCTTTCTCCACTCCGTACCCTGATACATTTTTCGTTTGTTTAAGATGTAACAATAAGGACCCATCACCGCAACCTAGATCTAGCACGGTCGACCCATCTTTAATCATCTCGGTAATGATTTGATAATCCTGTCGCCTGATCGTGTTATTTCTACTCATCCTTGCACTCTTTCCAAACTCGGTCAAAATATGCGCCAATCAAGTCATGGTACACAGGCTCATCCATTAAAAATGCATCATGCCCATGGGGTGAATCAATTTCTCCATAAGAGACATTCAACTTATTAGCGACCAGTGCGTCAACTATCTCCCTGGAACGTTTTGGAGAGAAACGCCAGTCAGACGTAAATGATATGACTAGGTAATTAGCTTGAGCGTGGCTCAGCGTAGCAGGGAGTTTGTCCGAATGTTTCGCGGCCGGATCAAAATAATCAAGTGCTTTGGTAATCCGCAGGTAGGTATTCGCATCAAACGTCTCTGCAAATTTATCACCTTGATACCTCAAATAAGACTCGATCTGAAACTCGGTATCAAAGTTAAACCTTAAGACATCTTCTCGTAGGCTCCTGCCAAATTTAACGTCCATGGCATCGTCTGACAGATACGTAATGTGCCCAATCATCCGAGCAATCTTCAAACCACTGCGCGGTAAGGATTTTTGCTGATAAAAATCACCACCATAAAACTCCGGATCCAAAGTGATCGCCTGACGTGCAACCTCATTAAACGCTATATTTTGTGCGGATAGCTTTGGCGCAGATGCCACGATGACGGCATTTTTGATTCGTGTAGGCTGATCAATTGTCCACTGCAGGGCTTGCATACCACCCAAACTGCCACCAATAACCGCCGCAAAAATCTCTATGCCAAGTTTTGTCGCAAGCCTTGCCTGGGTCTCAACCCAATCTTCGACTGTCACCATTGGGAATGTGCTACCCCAGGGTTCAGTCGTTGCAGGATTGACGGATGAAGGACCCGTTGAGCCATGGCAACCACCGAGATTATTGACCCCAATCACAAAAAAATGATTGGTATCCAGCGGTCTTCCTGGACCAACCAAATTGTCCCACCACCCTCTAGTTTTTTCGTCCCCGTTATAGGTCCCGGCTACATGGTGCGAGGCGTTAAGGGCGTGACACACCAAAACGGCATTTGTTTTTTTCTCGTTAAGCGAACCGTAAGTTTCAAACGTCAGCTGGTAGCTCAATAACGTCTCACCACATTGGAGCAAAATAGGCTCATCAAACACCATATGTTGAGGATGCACATCACCAATAGATGATCTCGTCATTAAAGCTACCTTATGCCGATTAGGGCAATAAACTTAAGCGCAGTTTGAAAAACATCAAGAGCACACAAAACCTAAATCCTATCCTTCGACAGTCGAACCAAAATTCTCGTCGCCGCTTCATCGGCCATATCGTTGATTAACAACGCCTCTTCACTCGATTTGGCGGAAATATTCTGATCGCTATAAGTTATTTTTCGACGTAATGAGAGCTGACTGTCTAACGCATTAGTAGCATTTTGAGGTGAGTAAATTCTAAACTGAATCGAGTAAAGCAACTCGTACTCATCAACAGTCCCTGAGTTCGATAATACCGATATCGACCGAGTCGAGTTTTCTGCAAGCACGCTAACCACCACCTCTGCTGATGATGCGGCATCAACAAGCATATTCTTATATTTTCTCTCTATTTTTTTCTTGAGCTCTCTGCCCACCCGAGAATCCACATCTGCTTGTATATAAACCGTCTGATAGAGAATCTCATAGCCGCCTTTGAGCTTAAACCCGCAACTCGTCATCGCTAGCGCAACGACCAACAGCAGTAGTTTTGTTCTAATTCTAATCATTAACTTCGCATACGATCGGATTAAATAACAATATTTACTAATCGGCCTGGGACGAGCACAATTTTTTTAACCGCTTGACGCTCGACGTAAGTCTGCACCAACTCATCGCCTAACGCTATCTCTTGGACCTCTTCTTTTGAGGCAGATGCTGGAACAGTTATCTTGGTACGAAGCTTACCGTTAACCTGGACGACAAGCTCTATTTCGTCTTGAACCAACGCAGCCTCATCGACCTCCGGCCATGAAGCGTACTGCAACTCTCCGTCGAAGCCCAACTCATTCCAAAGGCACTCTGTAATATGAGGCACAAGGGGAAACAATATTTTCACCAAAATCCCGAATCCCTCAGCCCGCAGAATCGCATTTTCGACCCGATTTAAACGAGCTTCTTCGATCCGATCTAGGGTATTGAGCATTTTCATGCCCGCCGATGCCACGGTATTGAATTGCTTTCGTTGGTAATCAAAATCAGCCTGCTTCAATAAAACATGCACGTCTCGACGTAAGGCTTTCGCCTTCCCAGAGTCAACTTGAGATCCGCTCAAAGTTAACCCCTCTACGATAGATTCCTGGAACTGATGACCAAATCGCCAGAGACGCTTCAAAAAACGGTAAGCGCCCTCTACGCCGTCATCATTCCAGGCCAGCGTATCCTCAGGTGGCGATGCGAACATCATGAAAAATCGAGCCGTATCAGCCCCATATCGATCAATGAGTAACTGCGGATCAACGCCGTTATTTTTTGACTTTGACATCGTTCGAATGCCGCCAGCCTCAACCGATTGACCATCTCTGATTAACTTCTGTCCTGTTCGTTTGCCACCTTCATCAAATATCAATTCCACATCTTGAGGATTAAAGTAAGAGACTCGACCCGACTCTTCTGTCCTAAAGAATATGTCGTTTAAGACCATCCCCTGTGTCAACAAATTTGAGAACGGCTCACTGATCTGCGTGCCATCAAGGTCACGCATCACCTTAGTCCAGAATCGGGAATACAATAAATGAAGAATAGCGTGCTCAATACCACCGATGTACTGGTCAACCGGTAACCAATAATTGGCGCGCTCATCAACCATCCTGCTGCTTGAATCTGAGCTGGCAAAACGCAAAAAATACCATGACGAATCCACAAACGTGTCCATGGTGTCCGTTTCCCTTTGCGCGTCTATCCCACAGGTCGGACACTTGCAGTGCAAAAAGTCCAGGCGTTTATTCAAAGGGTTTCCCGACCCATCGGGAACACAGTCTTCTGGCAGGACAACGGGAAGATCCGCCTCGGGTACCGGGACATCACCGCAAGACTCACAATGAATAATAGGTATTGGGGTTCCCCAATACCTTTGTCTTGATATCCCCCAATCGCGCAGTCGCCATTGAGTATGCTTTTCGCCTAAGTTCCGCGCCAATAGATCGTTAGAAATAATCTCTACCGATTCATCAAAACTCAGACCATCATATGGGCCCGAATTAACACACAAACCTTTATCCGCATACGATTCGTCCCATGCATCCGTCGAGTACTGTTTTTCAGGACCCTCTATGACTTGTTGAATATCGATACCGTACTTCTTCGCAAAAATGAAATCTCGCTCATCATGAGCAGGTACGCCCATAACCGCGCCCGCTCCATAAGTCATCAAAACATAATTGCCAACCCAAACTTCAACCTGCCGTCCATCTAAGGGATGTGTGACGAAAATGCCTGTCGGGATTCCCTTCTTTTCCAAAACGGCAATATCCGCTTCCATCGTGCTGCCTTGTTTACATTCCTCGATGAACGCCGCGATCTTAGGATTGGACTTAGCTGCATACTCAGCAATACTGTGTTCGGCTGCGACAGCGCAAAATGTCACACCCATAATCGTATCTGGACGGGTCGTAAAAACCTTTAAAACCTCCCCTTTACCCTCTAACACATAGGGGAAAGACACATTCACGCCCTCGCTAAGACCGATCCAGTTAGCTTGCATCGTCTTCACACGATCTGGCCAGCCAGGCAAGCTCTCCAACGCCTCCAGCAACTCGCGCGCATACTCAGTAATACGCATGTAATACATCGGGATTTCGCGTTTCTCTATAACGGCTCCCGTCCTCCAACCGCGGCCATCAATGACCTGTTCATTGGCTAACACAGTTTGATCGACCGGATCCCAATTAACAGTTCCCGTTTTCCTGTAAACGAGGCCCTTCTCAAGCATTTTGGTAAAAAGCCACTGATTCCAACGATAGTAGGCCGGATCACAAGTCGCGAGTTCTCGACTCCAATCAATAGCAAATCCCAGCGATTGGAGCTGTTTTTTCATGTACGCAATGTTGTCACGAGTCCACTTAGACGGAGGCACACCATTAGCCATCGCAGCGTTTTCAGCCGGCAATCCGAATGCATCCCAACCCATTGGTTGCAAGACGTTGTACCCATTCATCCGATGATATCGAGTCAACACGTCGCCAATCGTGTAGTTACGCACGTGCCCCATATGCAGCTTACCCGAAGGGTAAGGAAACATAGACAAGCAATAATATTTAGGCTTGCTCTGATCTTCTAATGCCTTAAACGATTCGTTCTCAACCCAACGAGTTTGGGTCTCAGCTTCTATCCGTGAGGGATGGTATTGACTTTCCATGGGCTACCAATGTTGTAAACTAATGTGTAATTATAACTTTAGGTCTAAGTTCATGAGGCTCAAATTTACATTTGGGCAACTATCCGCTGTGAAATAAGTCACAGTCTTTCGTAAACCCTCACTGAATTTGCATATCCAATGTCCCGAGCACATCCAATTGTTGCCGTCACAGGCGCGTCTGGCGCTGGAACCACCAGCGTTCAACAGACCTTCAAATCGATCTGCACTCAGGCGAAAATCGGAGCCGTTTTTGTGGAAGGGGACAGCTTCCATCGATACGAGCGCGGAGAGATGCGCAAGCTAATCGATGCCTGGGAACGCACAGCGGGAAGAACAATCAGTCATTTCGGCCCAGAAGCTAACCTGCTTGAGGAGCTAGAAGCACTGTTTGGCGATTACGGCCGCGAGGGATTGGGTCTAGCTCGGCGCTACTTGCATGACGAGGATGCGGCTAGGGCTTATGGGCAAAATGCAGGAACTTTCACGGAATGGTCGGACATTGGAGCAGGGTCTGACGTGCTTATCTATGAAGGTTTACATGGGGGTGCCATCACAGATATCGTTAATATTGCGGAGCATGTCGATTTGTTAATCGGCGTCACGCCAACAATTAACCTCGAATGGATTCAGAAACTGCACCGCGATCAAAAAGATAGGGGGCATTCCGTAGAGGATGTCACGCAAACCATACTGCGACGAATGCCCGACTACATTGAGCATATCGTTCCGCAATACTCCAGAACACACATCAACTTCCAAAGAGTTCCGACTGTCGACACGTCCAACCCGTTTTCAAATACAGGGGTTCCCAGCCCCGATGAAAGTTTAATCGTCATCAGATTTAATGATCCCAGTCAGCATGAGATTGACGATATAATCAAGCTCATTCGTGGATCATTCCAAAGCAAGGAAGACAGCGTTGTCGTTCCTGGTCAAACTTTTGAGCAGACGCTAGAGCTGGTTCTTAAGCCCAGAATCAATAAACTCGTCGTAAATGGCCGTCTTGAACGCGCCAAGAAATGACATTAAAAACTGTAAGAACCCAATAAATGTCTGAAATACTGAACGGGCTCAACCAGCCGCAACTTGAAGCCACAACCCACTCGAGCTCCTCAGTTTTAGTCTTAGCTGGCGCGGGCTCAGGCAAGACGAAAGTATTGACCACCCGGATCGTATGGTTGATACAAACTGGGCAAATTAACCCCTCTGAGCTGTTGGCCGTGACATTTACCAATAAGGCTGCAAAGGAGATGCTGCTGCGCATCACCTCGATGTTACCCATCAACACACGAGGCATGTGGGTTGGAACTTTTCATGGCCTGTGTAACCGCCTTCTTAGGAGCCATCACAGAGAAGCAAACTTACCTCAAACGTTCCAAATACTGGATGCCGCAGACCAACGGTCCCTCGTCAAACGAGTCATGAAAAGCTTATCGGTTGATGAAAATAAGTATCCATTCAGACAAGCACAATACTTTATCAACTCCAATAAAGAAGAGGGTCTGCGTCCCGACAAAGTAGAGTCTATCGACGAGTTTAGTCGCACACTAATTGATATCTACCGGGAATATGATCGGACTTGCGCGCACGAAGGCGTTGTAGATTTTTCCGAGCTCTTACTGCGATCCTACGAATTATTAACCAAAAATGAGCGTCTACTTAAACATTATCAAGACCGCTTCAAGCATATCCTTGTCGATGAATTTCAAGACACCAATAAACTCCAATACGCCTGGCTAAAACTTTTAGCGAACGGTGGCGCATGCGTCATGGCCGTAGGCGATGACGATCAATCCATTTATGCATTTCGTGGAGCACACTCAGGAAATATGCTGAGTTTTGAAACAGATTTCTCAATTGAGAAGGTAGTCAAGCTTGAGCAAAACTATCGCTCCCACGGCAATATTCTAGATGGCGCTAATGCGCTAATAAAGAATAACGGTCAGCGCCTCGGCAAAAATCTTTGGACGGACCAAGGTGAGGGCGAGCCTATTCGAGTGTTCCGTGCCATGACAGACAGAGAAGAGGCTGCATTCATAATTGAGGAAGTACAAGATCTTCGCAACTCTGGAACCAGCCTCAAAGATATTGCATTGCTGTATCGCTCGAACGCTCAATCTCGGATATTAGAGCACGGCTTATTCAGCGCAGGGCTTTCATATAAAGTTTACGGTGGGAAACGATTTTTCGAACGAAAAGAAGTAAAAGACGCTCTTGCTTATCTTAGATTAATCGCTAACCACAACGATGATGGTGCGCTTCTGAGGGTTATCAACTTTCCGACGCGTGGCATTGGAAACCGAACCATCGAACACATACGCGATCTGGCCGAGCGCAGCGGGACATCGCTATGGCAAGCCGCCTGTTCAGCCTCCTTATCGGGTCGAGCCGTCACTGCAGTCTCAACTTTCATCACATTAGTGGAAAAAATTAAAACTGACACTGTCGGATTCCTACTTCCAGACTTGATTGAGCATGTCAACGAAACCAGTGGTCTGATTAATCATTTCCGAAAAGAGCGTGACGGCCAAGATCAAGTTGAAAATCTCAACGAGCTTGTTAATGCGGCCTCTGCGTTTGTCGCGGATCGGACTGATGCGCCTTACGAGGAACCACCCATTGATGGCTTTGGTGATGGCGACTTAACAGCTGCAGAAATAGACCCTCTTGTCGATTTTCTTGCGCACGCCTCACTCGAAGCAGGCGACAACCAAGCAAGCGCTGGCGAAGATGCACTGCAATTAATGACTGTGCACGCAGCAAAAGGGCTTGAGTTTCATAGCGTTTTTATCAGCGGTTTAGAAGAAGGATTATTCCCCCACGAAAACAGCATTAACGAGCACGGCGGGCTAGAAGAGGAACGAAGGCTGATGTACGTTGCTATGACGCGTGCGAAGCGTCGCCTCTACCTGTCTCACTCTCAAATACGGATGCTTCATGGGCAAACACGTTATAACATTGAGTCACGGTTTATTGACGAAATCCCTGAGGAATTGCTGAAGAAAATCAACCATGCCAAGACCAACCAACCGGCCCCACCATCTAAGAGTTATACACCGGCTATGCGCAGGCAGGAAGCTGCAGGGGGGTTTCGCATTGGGCAGCAAGTACGTCACGCTAAGTTTGGTGTCGGCGTCATTGTTCAAACAGAGGGTCAAGGTGGCGATGCGAGGCTGCAAGTAAACTTCCGTGAGAGCGGATTAAAGTGGCTCGCTCTCGAGTACGCAAAACTATCTGCCGCTTAACCAGCCACGTCCATTCACGAACCAAAGGTTTGCGGGTGTGCTCGATGCCTTTGCAAGATTCGTTTAAAAGGTTCGGGGTCATGCGCATGGGTTAGCTCTCCTGGGCGCGGCAAATGCAGGTCGTAAAGCCTAGAAACCCAAAACCGTAGCGCCCCTGCTCGTAACATTGTTGGCCACACCTCGACCTCTGCCGGGGTGAACTGTCGAATGCTGGCATAGCCATCAAGTAGCGCACGCAAGTTTACATTGTCCATTGATCCGTCTTCCTTGATGCACCAATCGTTCGCCGTTATTGCTACGTCATAAACCCAAGCATCTACGCACGCAAAATAAAAATCAATGAACCCGCCTACGCGAGATTCATGAAATAAAACATTATCTCGAAATAAATCACCATGTATGGGGCCCCTCGGAATTAACTGGGTCCCAAATTCGTGCTGATAGGCTAGCTCGCTCCGAAGCAACTCAGAATCACTTTCACTCAAAAAACTGTAAATCTCTTCAGATGCGCTAGCCCACCAAGTCTTTCCTCTCAAATTCTCAAGATGTCCTTCAAAAGATTGTCCAGCAAGATGCATATGTGCGAGTTGCTCTCCTACTAAATGCGCATGTTTGCCAGTTGGTTTAGCCGTAGGCGAGCCGGGAATACGGCTGACAATCGCTGCTGGCTTACCATTAAGCTCTCCTAAAAAACGATCATCCAGCTTCTTAATGGGCGCGGGGACTGGAACGCCATGGCTGCTCAGGTGCGCCATCAAATCTAAATAGAAAGGAAGCTCAGATGCAGTTAACTTTTCAAATAGCGTCAGCACAAAGGCACCATGATCGGTATCTAGAAAAAAATTAGTGTTTTCGATGCCGGAGAGAATGCCGCGTAAATTAACGACCCTGCCAATCGAATAGTGTTGTTTCACCCACTGAGCGGCTTCTTCTAAACTAACTTTCGTAAAAACTGACATGATTTATGGCGCAATGATATCTAAAAGAACTCTATTAAAGACCGCTATGTTACCGAAATTATCGGTTGAACAAGTCTGACATAATGTAGACGGCCGAAATCACGAGCATTTACGGAACATTTTAATGAAAAAATTACTACTGATAGACGGCTCTTCCTACCTATATCGAGCCTTTCACGCCCTTCCTGATTTTCGCAACAAGGCAGATGAGCCCACAGGCGCTATATACGGCGTAATTAACATGCTCAAACGGGCTCGAAATGACATCAACCCCGACTACATCGCCTGTATTTTTGATGCTAAAGGAAAAACGTTTCGTGATGAGATGTACTCCAAATACAAAGCCAATAGGCCCAGCATGCCCTCCGACTTAGCACTTCAAATCGAGCCATTACACGCATGTATTGAGGCTATGGGCATTCCCATATTAGTCATTTCTGGCGTCGAAGCAGACGATGTAATTGCCACCCTAACCAGAAAAGCGCTGGAACAAAAACTCGAAACGCTCATTTCAACAGGTGATAAAGATATTGCTCAGCTGATTAAGCCGGGCGTCACCATCATCAACACAATGACTGGTGAGACGCTTAACAGAGATGGCGTCAAAATAAAATTTGGTGTTTATCCAGAAAGAATGGTTGACTTCCAAAGTCTGGTTGGAGATTCGGTTGACAATGTTCCAGGGGTCGACAAGGTTGGCCCAAAAACGGCGGTCAAATGGCTGGATGAATATGGGGATCTCGACTCTATTATTGCGCACGCAGATAACATCGGCGGAAAAGTGGGAGAAAATCTGAGGCGAGCGATTGAGTGGCTCCCGACCACCAGAGAGCTGGTGACTTTAAGGGATGACGTTGATCTAGATACTGACGTTATGGACCTTGCATACAAACCCGAAAATAAAGACGTACTTGCCCATCTGTTTGAAAAACTTAACTTCAAATCGTGGCTTGCTGAATTAAATAACAACCAAGAAGAAACCTCAGAGTCAACGACACCCTCCAATCTAAAAGCAGACATTCCCCGCGAATACGAGCTCGTCACATCAGTTGATGCTCTAAACGTCTGGATTAAACAAATAATCAGCTCAGACCTCACCGCAATTGATACCGAAACAACCGGGCTAGACACGATGCAAGACAGGTTAGTCGGCATTTCGCTATCCACAGAGCCTGGTCGAGGGGCCTACATACCCGTCGGGCATGATTATGTTGGTTGTCCAGATCAACTCGAGCTTACGTTTGTCTTGGAAAAGCTCAGACCCTGGCTCGAAGATTCAAAACAAAAAAAACTTGGTCAGAATCTAAAATTTGATTTACACATATTCATGAATCACGGGATCCGGGTTCGCGGTATCGAGCACGACACCCTCCTCCAGTCCTATGTCTTAGAAAGTCATCGTAAACACGATATGGACAGTCTCGCATTACGACACCTTGGACTCAAAACCACCACTTACGATGAGGTGACCGGCAAAGGAGCAGCACGAATACCTTTCTCAAGCGTCGACTTAAAAGTTGCTAAGGACTATGCGGCAGAGGATGCCGACATCACATTACGGCTGCATCAACATTTTTGGCCTTTATTAGAAAAAGAGTCTGGACTAATCGGTATCTACCGAGATATCGAACTGCCAGCAATGGAAGTGCTTTTTGAGATAGAACGTTTTGGGGTGTTGGTCGATAGCCAAGCGCTTAACGAGCAGACTAAGGATCTAGGAGAGAGAATCGGGGTCATTGAAAAAGAAGCCTTTGAGGAAGCGGGCTCTAATTTCAATCTGAGCTCACCCAAACAATTACAAGAAATTTTATTTAATCAAAAACAACTACCCGTCCTCAAAAAAACTCCTGGCGGACAACCCTCCACTAATGAAGAGGTGCTGCAACAGCTCGCACTCGACCACCCCTTACCCGCATTGATACTCAAACATCGAACGTTGACCAAACTTAAAACCACGTATACGGAAAAACTTCCGAAGATGCTCGATAAACAAACAGGGCGCATCCATACTAACTACGCACAAGCGGTTGCCAGCACGGGTCGACTTGCAAGCAACGACCCTAATCTCCAAAACATCCCCATCCGTACCGAAGAGGGCCGACGCGTTCGCGAATCCTTTATCGCCCCGCCGGGAAAAGTCATCGTCTCTGCTGACTACTCTCAAATTGAGTTGCGCATCATGGCTCATTTATCAGAAGACCAAAGCTTGATCCAGGCCTTTAAAAACGGTGATGATATCCATCGACAAACAGCAAGTGAGATTTTTAATATAACGTCTGCCGAGATATCCACTGAGCAAAGGCGTTATGCGAAAGTCATTAATTTTGGTTTAATTTACGGCATGTCTGCATTTGGCCTTGCTAAACAGCTCGGCGTTGAACGCTCTGCGGCACAACAATATATCGATCGCTACTTTGCGCGATATCCTGGCGTTGCGAATTATATGGATCGCTCAAAAAATCAGGCGAAGGAGCGTGGACATGTTGAAACGGTATTTGGTCGACGTTTAACCCTACCGGACATACACGCCTCTAATCATCAAATGCGGCAAGCGGCAGAACGCGCAGCCATTAATGCGCCCATGCAGGGCACCGCAGCAGACCTCATAAAAATCGCAATGATTTCTGTTAACCGCTGGCTGCGTGAAGAAGGATTGAAAACCAACATCATCATGCAAGTTCATGACGAACTTGTGTTGGAAACGCCCGAAGACGAATTAAATCTAATTCTTACAGAGGTACCTCAACGCATGGCATCTGTCGCAACCCTAAGCGTTCCATTAATCGCCGACATAGGGTCTGGTAAAAACTGGGACCAAGCGCACTAATCAGACATGACAACCGGGCACGATGACAGCAGTCAACCCCAAACCAGAAAGGAGGGCGTGTCGTGACTAACATGGATCTTTGCCTTCCGCCGCACTCGACGGTCAACCCCTTAGCATTTTCAGTTCCACCCTATTCGTGTGACTGTCATGCTCATATCATTGGCCCTGTAGCCCTATTTCCGCAAATCGAGGATCGATCATATAGCTCACCCGAAGCCTCCCTGGAATCGTATCTAACCTTACATCGAAAGCTAGGCATCATGCGCGCGATCATCGTACAGCCCTCTATCTATGGTTGCGATAATCGAGTCACGCTTGACGCGATAAGTCGGTATGGCGCCACGAATGCTCGGGGCATTGCCGTGGTGACTCCTCAGATTTTGGACTCTGAATTAGAAACGCTTCACTTGGGCGGCATTCGTGGCGTTAGATTTAACTTATTATTTAAAGGTGGCGCCTCTTTGAAGGACTTAGAATATATCGCGCAAAAGATTGCCGGTTTTAAATGGCATATACAGCTGCTGATTGATGTTTCCCAACTTGAAGCAATCGCTTCTCGATTGCGCAAATTACCCGTTCAGGTGGTTTTCGATCACATGGGGCATATGCCCACTAACCTGGGCGTTCAACATTCTGGTTTTCAGACATTAATCAACCTGATGAAAGAAGGCTGCGCATGGGCGAAAGTATCCGGCAACTACCGCATCTCGTCTGCTGGGCAGCCATACCGCGATGCAATACCGTTCGCGCAAGCTTTAATTGCAGCGTCACCAGGCCGAGTAGTTTGGGGTACTGATTGGCCCCATCCGGGTTTGTACGACGGAATGCCTAACGACGGTGATTTGCTCGGCGCGCTCGACGATTACGCGCCATCGAGCAAGCTCAAACAGACAATATTGGTTGATAACCCAGAAAAGCTTTATGGTTTTGATCCACAACCGTTGGAGAATAAATATGAAAGATGAGGATAAACGCTCTTTTTCTATGGGTGCCTACCAACTCGATATTATTGTTCACGGGTATCCAGGGAAAAGCGTGTGTCATGGTCCTCTTGGGTTCAGCACCATCGCGCTTGTCCGCCACGAAAACTACACTGCACTTATTGATGTGGGCGGATTCGGTCAGCGTTTGATACTGAACCAACGGCTAAAGGAGCTTGGAATTAGCCCCGAAGAAGTTACAGATGTTTTATTAACGCACTCACATTTCGACCATGCAATCAACTGGGTGAATTTTCCTAACGCGAACATCTATCTATCTCAAACAGAAATGACGTGGGCACTACAGCAACCTGCGGGCAAAACATACGTACCCGAACTGTATATATCGGCGCTTCAAAATCACGCGAACCTCGTACTGATAGAGCATGACCAACAGATTCTGCCGGGGATTAAATCTTTAATTTGTCCAGGACACACACCGGGTAGCACAGTCTATGTGCTCGATACGGGAGATTGCGATGTCGTCTTTACGGGTGACGCGTGTAAAAATCGAGCGGAATTGGTTTCAAGAGCGGCCGATATGACCTATGACAAAACCGTTACTGAAGAATCCATTAATAAAATTTGGAATGCTTGGTCTCGTCGTGTCGGCGGGTTGTTAATTCCTGGCCATGACCTCCCCATGACTCTTGAGAGGGATTCGATCCAATACATCGGCACTCATCAAGCGTCCATCAAAGCTTGGCTAGACGATCAACTCAACAAAACCACGATCATCTCATTAACCCCAAGCCATTAAATTAAGCTGGAACTTCGCCCTTCACAGTTGTTCGATACAATTCTCTTCTATGTCCATCATAGTCATTAAACGCATGATGACAACAACCACGATTATCCCAAAGCACGAACGTATCTTGCTCCCATCTTAGTCGACACGTGAAGGCCGGTTGCGTGACATGTTCTTTAAGAAAACTCAGAAGCCCTGATGACTCGTCAGCGGTTAAACCCTCGATACCGTTTGAATACGTTTGATCAACATACAGCGCTCGCTCACCCGACTTAGGATGAGTACGTACGAGCGGATGAAAACTTCCCTCAACCATACTTTGCGTTTTCATATCGAGCTCCATTGAACCAAACCCTTTAGTCCGGCCGCCATCAACATCTTTTTTGCGCTTGTCTTCCGCCTCTTTTTTAAGCTGATTGACAACACCATTCGCCGAAAAATGAATTTTCAATGGGGCGACAAGGTCCTTCATGGTTTCGCTTAAACAATTGTAAGCAAGCACTGTATTTGCCCACATGGTGTCGCCACCATAGGGCGGAACTTCTACCCCGTAGAGCATACTCACAGAAGGTGGTTGCTTCATGAATGGAGAATCAACATGCCAACCATTACCAAACACCATATCAACACGAGCGTCTGCTTCCATAATTACTGGATGAACATTACGATGGCCATCAACGCCTGTTGTGTACGCATCATCTGCAAATTCACCAAAACGCAAGGAGAATGACTCTTGATCCGCATGCGAGAATTTTTGGTTTCTTAAATAAATCATTTTGTGTCTATAGAGCGCATCCTCGACCTCTAGAAATTGAGCGTCGGTAATGGTGCTGATATCAACGCCCCTGATTTCGGCACCCATCGCCGCTGCTAATGGAGTCGCTGTAATATGTGAGTAGCTTTTGGGAGTGTTATCAAATTTTCTAGTGGGATGGACCTTCATCTTTCCGACTCCTTATCCTATCTAACGTTAGATTTGTACTCCGCGGCCAAACAAATCACATGAGAAAAATCGCACCTCGACCAAAAGAGTAAGCGCACAAGTTAAAACTAATTGATCTTTACATCTCCACCACTCGCATAGACCGCATAGAGCTTCTCATATCGACCTTTTTGGTTCATCAGCTCATCGTGGGTACCGACTTCAACGATTCGGCCTGAATCCATGACAACAATTCTATCGACATTTTCTATTGTAGAGAATCGATGAGCAATAATAATGGTTGTTCGACCCTGCCTGAGTCGCTCAAATGCCTCTTTCACAAGCTTTTCCGAAGCAGCATCAAGTGCCGATGTGGCCTCGTCCATTATGACGATGGGGGCATCTTTAAACAGCGTACGAGCAATCGCTAATCGCTGACGTTGACCACCTGATAACTTCATTCCTTTCTCACCAACACCCGACTCGAAGCCGTCTGCGAGTTTATTGATAAATTCTGTTGCAAATGCACCATCAGCGGCATCTATAATCCGTTGCGGTTCAGCCTCGGCAGCAGATCCATAAATAATATTAGCTACTACCGAGTCATTGAATAGCGCGACTTCTTGACTCACCAGTGCAATATTGGAACGCAAATTCTTCAAAGTAATGGCTGCTATTTCCTGGCCATCAACGAATACTCGACCTTTTGTTGGGGAAAAAAATCTCGGCAACATGTTTGCCAAGGTGGTTTTGCCACTTCCAGAACTACCAACAATAGCCACACTCTCTCCCGGCTTAATTGTTAAATCAATCTCCTCCAGCGCGTAAGCATCAGCACCGGGATATTTGAATGACACGCCATCAAAAACGATCTCTCCACGAACCGATTCTAACTCGACTGTTCCTTCGTCCTCCTCCGACTCTTCATCAATGAGACCGAAGACACTTTCACACGCAGCCAAACCTCTTTGTAAGTGCTCCATGATGCCGGTGAGTCGTTTTATGGGCGACGTCAGCATCAACAGTGCGGCCAGATATGAAACAAAACCCCCTACCGTAATTTCACCCACCCGCACCTGACCCATCACGTGGTAAATCACAACAGCAGTAGCAATGGAGGCTATGAGTTGAACAATCGGCACATTTGCCGCTACCGCCATCGTCTGCTTCATCAACAGTCTGCGTAACTTGTTACTCGCTTCGAAAAAACGTTTACGCTCCGCTTCCTGTCCACTGAAAATTTTAACGACTTTATTGCAATCGATTGATTCTTGAACGACCTCAGTAACCGTGCCGACTGAGTCCTGAGTTTCTCTACTTGCCCAACGTAATCGACCATTAAAATATCGCACGACGAGTGCGATCGGCGGCAACATAATGAGTGATATAAGGGTTAACTTCCAATCAAGGTAAATTAAGTATCCCAGCAACCCGATAACGGTTAACGAGTCTTTAACGAATACGGTGATGACCTGAGTAGCTGCATATTGGACCAACGAGACATCAAAGGTGAATTTAGATAATTGGCTTCCAGAGCTGTGTTCGTGAAAATACTTCAACGGCAAAACGAGTATCTTCTCAAACATCTCCTCTCGCAGATCCATAACCATCTTGTTTCCGACCCATGCACTCGCATATTGGGCAATAAACCCGCCAACCCCTCGCACTAAAAAAATCAGGACGAGCGCAATCGGCGTCCAGGTCATTAAAGTGGGATCTTTATCAATAAAAGTGCCATCTAAGAACGGCTTAATCACGACCGGGAGCGCGACTTCTGTGGCCGCAGCGAGGATCATTCCAAAAATCGATATTGAGAATACCAGTGAGTAAGGCTTGAGGTATCCCAACAAACGAAAATAAAGCTGTGAGCTCTTTTCTGTTTCCATCGATCGCAATTTAACAGACCCCGACAAAAACGACCAGCATTGTTGGGGTCTGCTTGAGAGTTAACCTTGCATTAAGATCTCGGGCTCATTGGCCAAACGCATAGCCTGCAGTGATGAACACGGATCGTTCTGGCAACGGGTAAAAATTAAATGCATCGCTACCAGTTGTAGTGCTATTCACGGCAAATGTAAAATACTCTCGGCCTAAGGCATTATTCACATTAAGTGCGAG
This sequence comes from Betaproteobacteria bacterium UBA3031, assembly GCA_002367635.1. Lineage (GTDB taxonomy): Bacteria > Pseudomonadota > Gammaproteobacteria > Burkholderiales > Eutrophovitaceae > Eutrophovita. The sequence goes on from DFDI01000090.1 coordinate 74,535, forward strand.
CGTCCAAGGACCTACATTTTTTCTAATGTTGAGATCAAGAACAGAATAGCTGGGTATTTTCCTTCCGAAAGAATTAATTTCATCATTGGTCATAAATTGATCACTCGTGTAATTCAGTTTAGCGCCCGCCGTATAGTTGTTATAAAGGGCTAAATCCGCCGATAACCCAATCTTATTCCGTGGCACCAACGGAATATCTTTGTTCACGAGCGAAACCCCATCGCGCTCGCCATTTAAAAATTTTGGCTGAATGTAAGAAAAATTACCCCTAACCAACCAACGCTCATCTCGCCAAGTCGTTTGAAGCTCGATCCCACGCCTTTGCGTGACGGAGTAATTTGTATTTACGAACTCAACTGGATCTAATCGAATTTCATTTCGAGTATCCGTTTGAAATACACTTGCACTCACAAAAGCTTGTTTGCAAGCCAGGCTCACTCCAATTTCGTGCGTATAACTAACCTGTGGCTCCAAAAAAACGAACGTTCTGTCATTTTCAAAGGTTTGGCCATTAAAGCCATTATCAAATACCTCGTCTGAATTGGCGACGCGGAAGGCTCGGCTGGTACTGACGTCGATATCCACTCCACTCTCCATAGAGTAAGTAGCCCCAAGATCGTAGGCATTGTTTTTCAAAGTCTGTGATTTTGGCGCAGCGGCATTATTAGTGGTGCCAAAAGGAGTTGGTGCCGCCGCATTCACAGCGTCATTAGCTTCGCCATCCTGTTGTTCGTGTCGAAAACCCAAAACAGCGGTTAGCTGTTCCGTAACGCCGAATGTGCCTCTACCATAGATGCCTAAGTTGGTCTGATCCAAATCAGCGACACCAAATGGCTGGGTCAAAATCGTCGATGGAGTAGTCGCTCGTGTGTGAGTGCGGTCCCACTTAAAATAATCTAATCCAAAAATAAATTCACTACCCATTAAGAGGTCCGCGGCATCATATTTCGCACGAGGTGATAGTTGCCATACCGTAGTTTCGATGTTGGAGAATTCGTCATCGACCTCTGAGAATAACGAAGAATCGCTATCCCGAAACGAAATTTCCTCAATTATTGTCCACCGCCCCATGTCTTGCTTTAATGAGAGCGTCACGTTATTTCCATCGAGTGTAGAAAAGTCATTCTTAGAGTCTGACGATTGCCGATCAATAGAACTAATAGGTGTTCCACCACCTGGATTTATACGCAGATCTCCTGGTGTTCGAAGATCTTGTCTATCGGCACCAGCGGAAAATGTGAGTGTGTTTACATCACCAAACCACTGATAATCTAATTTAACGACTGAACGCCTCTCCTCATTATTCTCTCGATAATTATCGGAATTATAACGTTGGCCAAAGATCCAAAGCCCCGCGTTGTCTCCTGAAGTAGCACCTGAAATGTCCATTGAGCGGGTCCCAAATGAACCCAAATCAGTGCGTACATTCGCAGTTCTTTCGTTCGGTTTTTGTCGCTTCGTAATGACATTTATGTAACCTGCCGTTGCCCCTGCGCCATAAAGAACGCCGCCAGACCCTTTTACAATCTCGATGCGGTCAATGCTGTCGAGCGGAATTGACGACCAGTTAACAGAACTTAGGTCATTGTTCTTAATCCTCACTCCGTTGAGCAACACAAGAGTGTTCTCGTCTCCCACCGCACCATAGCCCCGTATGTCGATTGCTGCTGACTGGCTACCGTTACCAAAAAAATTGTTTACTAGGGATATTCCACTGTGGGACGACAGAAATTCCGGCAGACTTTGGTGGCCGGCCACCTCAATCTGGTTTGCGGTAATAATTTCCATGCCCAAGGGCGCCCGTGAGGATTTCTCCTCAAAACGATCGAGCGTAACCAAAACAGGGTCAATGTTTATTTGTTGTTGTGCGTGCGCTGGACTTGTCACTAAAAAGCAAGCCAAGAAGGCTGTAGCCAAGGATAATCTCGACTGTAAGGGGTGATTCATTGGAGACCTCATTAAGTAATTTTTGCACCCGCCGTGCAAAGTTAAATTCGATGCCGACAAGTCGACACCACCACACATTCAGTGGCCGGTCTCCGGGCTCACAAGTAATACCTTCACGCCTTTTCTAAAAATCGATAGTAAGTACTCGCCTTCTAGATGGCTCAGTAGTTTATGGGCTACTGGTGTAAAGTTCGCGCTTGTTTACCGTTGCGGGGGCAGCACAGGGATCACTCATATTTAAGATTCACCTGTTTCCCGATTATCCCGTTTGCCCTAGAAAGAGCGCACAGGCACCACTGATTGAGATTGTACACAGTATACAAAAATAAGGCTGCAAAATCACGGTCAGTTGACTTTTTAACAGCGTCCCCTATAGTTTATCGATGTACGCTCAACTTAAGTCCCTTGAACAAAAATTGGATGAATTAATCCGCCTCACTCACAACCTCAGAGGCGAGAACTTTGCCCTGCGACAAAAGCTCGTTTTAGCTGAAAATCACAAGCAGGAACTGCAAAAAAGAATAGATCTTGCCGCCAACAAATTAGAAGCCTTAATAGAACGCAAAAAAGAAACGAGCCCTGCGTGAACGCCCCGACGATCTTAGAAGTGGAAATTCTTGGTAAACCCATGCGGTTAACCTGCAAAGAAGATGAAAAAGAAGCTTTGCTCAACGCGGTCGCGTTACTCGATAATCAGATTAAAGACATTCGAGAAGGCGGAAAAATTGTCGGCTCCGATAGAATCGTGATCATGGCGGCTCTCAATATTTCCCACCAATTGCTCACCCTGCAAACCCGCGGTATCAATCTGGATGAGTTAAGAGGTAAAATCGCTACGATGGGCAAACAAATTGACACCGTTTTAAATGACCAAGAAAAGCTATTTTAAAGTTGCGTTTGCTGAGGAAGAGCTGCTCGATTAATTTTCTGAACCAATAAAATTGCTTAGGTTGCCGACTCATGCAATGCCTTTGCGCACGTCCCAGGTGGATGTACCTGCGGCATTCGGAAGGTGACCGCCTTGAACCTTTGGTTCAGGATAAAACGAGCAGCTCTTCCTCAGCGAATATCAACAGATACGATGGCTCTACAAAATGACCAAATCAAGCCACACTCAATATTGGCTCATGAAATCAGAGCCCAACGTTTTTAGCATTGATGATCTGCAGCAATGTCCTAGAAAAACCGACCCATGGAATGGGGTGCGCAATTATCAAGCTCGAAATTTCATGAAAGATGACATGGCGCTTGGAGACGGAGTACTGTTTTATCACTCCAACTGTTCGCCTCCCGGGATCGCCGGCTATGCCGAAGTCGCACGCGAAGCATATCCCGATGCATCTCAATTCGATAAAGTGAGTGATTACTTCGACCCAAAGGCAACAAAAGAAAAGCCTCGTTGGTTTAATGTGGATATTAAATTTGTTCGGAAAACTGCGCTTTTATCCCTCCAGGACTTGAGGGAACACCCTCAACTCGAGAGTATGAAAGTACTTCAAAAAGGCTCCCGATTATCCATTACACCTGTAACGTCGCAGGAGTGGCGCTACATCCAGACGCTAATCTGATGCCGGATTTAATGCCGGATTTAATGGCGTATTGGTGGGTGGCTTATCTGGCAATCGGGATCTTTGTCGGTTTTTTTGCGGGACTACTCGGGATTGGTGGCGGCACGCTTCTTGTTCCCCTCTTGGTATTTCTTTTTACAGCCCAAGATTTTCCAACGGATCGTATCCTACACCTTGCGATCGGCACCTCCTTAGCCTCGATCGTCTTCACCTCTTTCTCGAGTATTTACGCTCACAATGCGCGAGGGGCTATTTTATGGCCCACCGTGAAGCAGTCTTCGATTTATCTGATCATTGGCACCTTTGGCGGAAGTTTTTTTGCGGAACGCCTAGATGCTCAAGTGCTTGCTGGGGTTTTTGTTCTTTTTGCGAGCTACGCTTCGGCGCAGCTTATTCTCGACCTCAAGCCAAAGCCAACGCGAACCCTGCCAAAAAGTATCGGGTTGGGTATTGGCTCCGGGCTAATTGGCATGCTATCTAGTTTAGTAGGCGTTGGGGGAGGCGTAATTACCATTCCGCTGATGCTAATGCACAATGTGCCGATGCGAAACGCGGTGGGCACATCAGCAGCGCTTGGACTCCCCATCGCAATAGCGGGAAGCTTTGGATACGTATGGAATGGCCTAGAAAAAACCAACTTACCTGACCTTAGTTTCGGCTACGTTTATTTACCTGCGCTTTTCGGCGTTGTTGTCGGCACATTCATAACCGTTCCATTCGGAGCAAAGCTGGCACACTCAATGCCTGTGTCACGCTTAAAAAATATCTTTGCTGTGATTCTGATGGTGCTGGCAATAAATATGTTTGTAGAGATATTCATGCTTAGTTAATCCATTTTAGGTTTACGCTAAGCACGCTCTATAAACCATCCCGTAAGACTTAATCGATCCCTATTGCTTGGTAAGACCTCGTGTGGAAATAATTCACTCAAGAAAACCACGAGCGTTCCAAGTCGTGGCTCAACATCAACGAATGTCTCGCAATTAGGTGGCAAATATAGCCGTAAGTAGCCCCCGCACTCTGTCGACCAATCCTAAATAGAGTGTTACCGTCAACTTGCGCCGCGCGCTACCTTTAGGACGGTCATAATGTCGCTCATATCCAGACCCTGGTTTATACCGCGCCAGATGAGACTCAAAATCAAAAAGCCCGAGGTAGAGTTTTCGATTGAGATGATCTTTCAGTTGATCAAGTTGTAGAAAAATATCGGGTGTCGTCGCGACCTCATCTGGGCTTAACCACCATATGTGATCACCCCGTATTTTTTCTTGAATTTGATACCGTGATCCCGTTCCAATACCTGCCTCTCTAAAACGTCCTTGCGCAAGACCAGTATCACTCTGCGCCAACAGCGCCTCTAGCGCTATCATCAAAGAAGTTCTGAGTAATCGAGTACCCCTCAGTATCAATATCGCTGACAATTTTGTTAAGTATCGAATTCATTCTGGGTGGGGTGCTGAAATGATGACCTGATCTCTAGTCACTTTTGTACGCGTCTCTTAATAACGACTTTTGAACTTTACCCATTGCGTTTCTCGGCAACTGCGTCACGACGCGAATAGCTTTCGGCACCTTATAGCTCGCGAGCTTTATTTTAAGGGCCTCAATTAAACTCTCGGGATCTAATCTAGCATTTGGATTAGGCACAACGACTGCTGTGACAGCCTCACCAAAATCCGGATGTTTCACCCCGAATACGGCTGACTCAAAAACGCCTGGCTCATCATCTAAAATAAGTTCTATTTCTTTTGGGTAAACGTTATACCCACCGGTAATAATGAGGTCCTTCGATCGACCCACAATCGTCAAATAAGTATCTCCATCTAATACCCCAAGATCACCCGTACGAAACCACCCTTCATCAGTGAACTCCTCTTGCGTTTTTTCTGGCATATTCCGATAGCCAAGAAACACATTGGGGCCTTTAATTTGTATGTGCCCTGTTATTCCTTGAGCGACGCTCAAATCAGCGTCGTCCACTATACGTACAGAAACACCAGGCAGTGGCAAGCCTACAGTGCCGACCTTGCGCGCTCCGTCATAAGAATTGCTGGTAATCATTCCAGCTTCGGACATACCATAACGCTCCAAAATTCGATGCCCTGTCCGTTGCTCAAATAAGTCGTGCGTCTCTGACAACATCGGCGCTGATCCAGAAATAAATAAGCGCATGTTGCGACACAAATCAGCCGTTAATTTATCATCGCTGAGTAGCCTGGTGTAAAACGTAGGTACGCCCATCATCACTGTTGATTGTGGAATCGCATCAATAATTTCTTCGACATCAAACCGGGTGAGCCACAACATGGACGCGCCCACGCTCAGCACGCAATGATTAGCGACAAACAAACCATGCACATGAAAAACTGGTAGCGCATGAAGCAAAGTGTCATGTTCAGAAAAACGCCACAGGCTAGTCAACACATTTACGTTCGACACCAAATTATGATGCGTCACCATCGCCCCCTTGCTACGACCCGTGGTTCCCGACGTATAAATAATGACGGCAACGTCATCAGGATTTGCTAGCCGAACTAAGCTACTCGACGATTGCCTCGCAGCCAATCCAAAGAGATCGCGATCCGAATCTCCCGCTAAAATAACTGCCGAGCAGCCTTTGATCGCAGCCACCAACGCTGAAGCTTCGTCATATCGATCACTCGATGTCACGAACAACTTCGGCTCTGCATCTGCTATAAAATGCGTCAACTCTGTTGACTTGTAAGCCGTGTTTAAAGGCACGAAAACATATCCTGCTTTCAAACAAGCCAAATAAAGAAACAAGCTCGGCAAACTCTTATCGACTTGCACAATAATCCGGTCACCAGGACAAGCTCCCCGGGCATCCAAAGCCAACGCATATCGAGAGACCTGTTGATCAAGTTCTCGATATGATATGACCTGTTTGGCGCTACTTTTTATAGCGACATTCGTTGGCTTTGATTTAACGATGCTTTCAATGAGCGAATAAAAATTCATAAACTAAGTCTGAGAAGCGAAAACGCACACCTTAGAGAGGACAAAAGCTGTCAATCTAAATATCGCACCAGTTAGAAATAATATCCTTGTACATATCTACGGACGCTTCAACGCGATCAAGCACGCAATATTCATCTGTTTGATGCGCCATGCTAGCCTCTCCCGGCCCCAAGATCAAAGTCGGCGGCGATCCATATGCCGGCGTTAGTGCTGCCGCATCTGTGAAGTAAGTTGCAACTTTAGCCTCTGGTCGATACCCTAAATAAGGCTGAACAATATCAAAAACGGTTTGTATCCAGGGCGTGTCCGGCTCCGAGTAAATACTCTCTAGATCGATAAATGTTTCGAGCTCAACATCGTGTCCTATACATTTTTGTAGTTGCTCTCTGACGTCCGTGTGTTTTGAAGTGGGCACACTGCGGATATCGATAGAGATGGCGGCTTCATCCGGCACGGAATTTATGTTTAGCCCTCCATGCACCATTCCTACGTTGAGGGTCGCCTGTCCCATCATGTCGTGTGGTGGATTTGAAAATTTAAAATTTTCAAGCGCGGTAATTGTCTTTGCCGCCTTATAAACTGCATTTTGTCCCAGCTCTGGCATAGAACCATGAGCGGTAACGCCTCTCGTTTTTGCTGTTAACCAATAAGCTCCTTTATGCCCGACATATGGAAAGTTTGATGTCGGCTCTCCTACCAAAACCGCTCCCGCTCGTCCGAGCGCTCCTTGTTGCCTAACCAAATCAAAAGCACCCTGGCACCCAAGCTCTTCCCCAGCAGTAATCACTAATTCCAACCCCGGCGTTCCACTCAGCTTATCTGATAGCTCAATGGCCGCTGTTACAAAGGCAGCTACGCCGCACTTCATATCACTCGTTCCTCGACCAAATAACCTCCCCGCATCAGTCTCACCACAAAAAGGATCCTTGCTCCATGCGGCCGAACCCAAAGGAACCGTGTCAATATGTCCCGTTATACACAGCGGCTTCTTGGTACTGTTACCACCAATTCGGGCCACCAAACTTGCTCGCTTTTCCCCTAGTGGAAAATAAAATACCGAGAATCCAGCGCCCTCCAAAATATTACCTAAAAATTTAGCGCATGCCTCCTCATCACCCGGTGGGTTGATCGTGTTCATACGAACCAAATGTTTGGTTAACTCTATTACCGATGTCAATATGATCTCCTTAACGCTAAGCGTTTCCAAAATAAGCTGCGCGCAACTCTGAATTATCTTTCAGTGCGTCAACCGATCCACTTGCTACAATTTTCCCCTGAGATAAGACGTAGCCATAATGCGCGATTGCCAGTGTTTGTCGAACATTTTGCTCCACCAACAACACGGTCATCCCTTTCTCGTTGATCTTTTTAATAATACGAAAATTCTCTTTAACAAATAGCGGCGATAGACCAAGCGAGGGTTCATCAAAAACCATGAGTGATGGGTTGCTCATTAGACTCCTGCCGATAGTCAGCATCGCTTGCTCACCACCCGACATTGTGCCAGCAAGTTGACCGAACCGTTCTTCCAGTTTTGGGAAGAGGGCGAATACCTGCAACAAACGCTCCGCGACCACATCAGAATCTCGCTCTAAAAACGCCCCGGCTTGGAGATTCTCTCGAACCGTCATCTTCGCAAAGACACGCCTCCCCTCTGGCACGCACGTAATGCCTCGACTCGCTATGTCATGCGTAGCAAATGAAGAAATATCCACTCCGTCAAATGAAACACGACCCGAGCGGATTTTATTCAAGCCTAATATCGATCGAATTAAAGTTGTTTTCCCGGCGCCATTTGCTCCGAGTAAACAGGTTATTTTTCCCTTTATAACCTCAAGCGACACATCGCTCACGACATCTGCTGCGTCATACCCGGCGGTTAAATTATGTATTGTCAGCATCGGTATCTGCTCAGTCCTCTCCTAAGTAGGCCGCTCGCACGCCTGGCTCATTTGAAACCTCGGAGTACCGCCCCTCCGCAATTTTTTCTCCATAATTAAGAACCACACATCGATCAGAGACCTTATTAATCAACTCCATTTCATGCTCAATTAAAATAATGGATAAAGTGGGGTATTGCGCCCTCCAATCTTGCAACTCATCCATTAATGCTCGAGTCTCATCGGGTGTCATCCCAGCAGAAGGCTCGTCCAACAGCAAAATCTTGGGCTCGCTGATCAAAGCGCGGCATACCTCAACACGTCGACGGTCTATCATCGACAGCGAGGACACTGGTTTAAACAAATGCACCGCGAGGTCTCGGCTAAACCGACTCAACAGTTCCTCTGCTATCTGGATTTGTTCTTGTAGTCGCCGCTTAAAAGACTTTCGATTAAAAATATTGTGCCAAAGCCCCAAATTTAAATTTCTCTGATTGCCAATAATAAGGTTATCAAGGACCGACAAGGACGTTGCAAGCCTCAGGCGTTGAAATGTGCGCGTTATGCCGTATGCATAAATCTTAGTTGGTGGCGCTCCTGTAATGTCGTTGCCGTGTAAAAGCACCGATCCTGCTGCGGGTCTATAAATTCCCGTTAACGCATTAAAAAATGTCGTTTTACCAGAGCCATTAGGGCCGATAAGACCTAAAAACTCTCCTTCATATAACTGGAAATCTAGTCCATTGAGCGCCTTCAGGCCGCCAAAACTTACCGTTAACTCCTTCGTTTGCAATACGGTCTGCCTCATCCGAATCTCCCGGCAAAATATTGACGGAGACCTCGAGGCATTAACCCGCTCGGCCTAAAACGAAGTATTAAGATAACAACAATTCCGAATAACAACAGTCGATACTCTTGTATCACTTGGAATTTTTCAGGCAAAACCACAATTAAAAAGGCCGCTGGAATCACCGCCACCGGATTGCCGATACCACCAAGAAGCACGATCGACACTAACAATAACGAATCAGAAAGATTGAAACTCGCTGGCGCAATAAACCCATACATAGCGGCATATACAGCGCCTGCAAATCCAGCAAAACAATTACCGAGCATAAAAGCGGTGATTTTCCAGCGCGGACCATTGATGCCAAAAGATGCCGAAGCTACTTCATCTAAACGAACCGAATCCATGTTTAACCCTAACCAGGACGCCTCAATTAACCGAGTTATTAGGTAAACCGTCGCAAGCAATACAAGCGCCACGATCGCGTACGCCACGTAGAACGACCCTCCACCTAGTTCATTTGGAAAACTATTACCAAAATCCCAACCAAATATCTCCAGGCCAGAAACCCTAAGGCCTTGAGGGCCACCGAGTACATCATTTACCTCTAGAAATGTGCGAAAAAGAATGCCGAAAGCTATAGTGATCAGAGCTGCGTAGTGGCCACGAGTCCTGAGTATTGGCAGGATCAGCAAAGCGCCGAGCAATGCCGATATGGCGCCACTGAAGAAAATTATTAGCAAATCCGGAATATGTAAAAAGTGTTGATTTAAGATGGCCATGGAATAAGCCCCAATGCCAAAAAATGCTATCGCCGCAAAATTCACGACGCCCGCAAATCCAAATTGAATGGTTAAACCTAAACTGACGGTGGCATAGAGCAAGACGGTCGTGAGCATCAATAACGCAAAATCTTCATGTCGCAACAACATGATTAACACCACAACACCAAGAGCAAAGCTAATCCACGTAAACCTCGGCATTTCACGAGCTGCATGTTGATAATAAGTTAACGCATTAGCCCGCTTCAAAAAATACACGCCTAAAGGCACCATCACTAGGAGCACGCCAATCTCCCATTCGCGCTCAAGGTAGAGAAATCCATAAAGCACGACAACGCTTAAAGCCACCCCTAATAAAAGCACCAGTTTTGTTTTGAGCTCGGACATCGTAATTACACGCGCTCCGCGGAGCGGTCTGCCAACAACCCGGTTGGTCGCCACGCCATCAGAATAATGATGACCGCAAATGCAAATACATCTTTGTATGCCGGTACGCTAAACCATATCGCGCCTAATGTTTGCAGAAATGCAAAGAGCAAACCACCGACAATTGCGCCATAAATACTTCCCAGCCCACCAACCACGGCCGCACTAAAACCTATAACCCCCAACATTAGGCCCATACTAAAATTGATCTCCTGATAGTAAAGACCAGTGCTGATTCCAGATAGCGCCGCAAGACCTGACCCAAGAGCAAAGGTAGCCAAGACGGTCTTCTTAAAATCAATACCCATCAGTCGTGCGGTTTCTTCATCCTGTGCGACAGCACGTATAGCCAAACCAATACGCGTTTTTTGGATGATTAAATGGGTCACGACAATAGCAAGCGCGCCGGTAGAAATTAATATAACGCTGTCCAAACGCAAATTAAGATTCCCCCAATTAATGGAGGCCTCCGGTAATAAGGCCGGAAACGGCTTAGGGTTAGAACCATTAGGGAAAAATAAACGGACAGACTCTCGAATAACCGATCCAAACATTAGCGTTATCAGCAATGTGTTTAGGGGTGGGGATTCCTTAAGTGGTAAAACCAGAAACTTACATAACAATGCTCCGAGTAACCCCATAGCTAGGATCCCAATACACAACATGATGATTAACGACAGCCACGCTGGCGATGCCAGCTGATCCAGGCCTAAGAATAATGCGAGCGCAGTAAATGCACCTAGCATTAAAACATCGCCATGGGAAAACTTGATGACGTCGAGAACACCAAAGAACAAAGTAAACCCAACCGCCACTAACGCGTAGGTTATTCCCTGCACCAGTCCATTGACGAAGTACTGCGCAATAAATCCTAGGTCCATTTCGCTAATTTACCAAATGCTACTTTAGAAAACGCTTACCTGACGCATACTCGCTGTCTTCCCACACGACCCATTCACCATCTTGAACCACATACTTGGTAATTACCGCAATCGTGTTCTGGCCATGATCGTCAAACGTAACAGGACCAACGATCGATTGATGTCCTTGTGTTGCATTTAATTCATCCCGTATTAACATTCGATCCGGGCCAACCTGTTCGATTACATCAATAATCAGGTTTGTCGCTGCAAATGCAAATGCGCCGTAAGCTTCTGCAGGCTCATTGAAGTTGCGTGCTTCATACGCTTCCATAAACATTTTTCCGCCTGGTAGCTTTTCCGTAGGCGCTCCCTCTCTAAATGCAAGCACTCCCTCAGCCAGGCCTCCTACGCCATCAATAAAGGCATCCGACACGATTCCGGATGTGCCTTGAAACACCTGCGTCATGCCCAGCTTATCCATCTGTGCTCGAATCCTTACGCCTGTTGGTGCTAACCCTCCGAAATATATCACCTCGGGGTTTAACGCTTTAATCTTGGTCAACTCCGCCGTAAAATCCTGTTGGTCTGGGTTCACACCGAAGGTAGCTAAAATCGTTCCTTCACTTTTGCTTAAGGCGCTTTGAAAATATTTAAAGTGCCCTTTTCCATAATCCGTGGTGTCATGAATGACAGCCCATTTGGAAAAGTTTTGCGACCTCATAAACTCAGCCGCTACCGTGTTTTGATTAATCATCGTGCCATTTATGCGATGAATTTCTAAATAATCGTTACCGTACGTGATGTCTGGCAGCACAGCTCCCCACACGATAACTGGCAAATTAAACTTGTGGTACACGTCGACCGTACCCATGGCGACCGCGGAGCAATAGTGTGTTACGCCTGCAACAATATCTTTATTTGCCGCCGCTTTTGTCGCCACCTGAACGCCTATGTTTGGCTTACATTCGTCATCTAGCGAGACAAGCTCATATTTATATTTTGTATCGGGCGCTTGATTACGTAGGCTAATTGCCAAGTCCGCAGAATTTCGGCCTCCCAATCCACCGGCAGATACGCCTCCGGTCAAGGGGCCGATAAACGTAATTTTTACAGTCTCAGAATCCTCACCACAGCCGGAGAAGAATAAGCACAAGAAAGACAAAATCCAAAAGCACGACCATCTTTGGGCTTTACACATGATTCGGTTCCGCTATTTTAAGAGTTAGTTAATCGACTCATCTTAACAGACAAAAAAAAAGCAGCATAAGCTGCTTTTAGACATTGTTTACACTCGTTGCGCTTAATTCTTCCTTAACTTTCGAATTTCCGCAAGCTGGGCGCCCAACATGGCCAATTCTGCTTCGACCGTCGCGATTTCCTGCTTGTCGGTTGCGGCTCTAAGCGCTTCTTCTGCTCGCTTCTGCGCTTCCTGCGCTCGGGCCTCATCCAAGTCATTGCTGCGAATCGCGGTGTCCGCCAATACCGTTACCGATCCTGGTTGGATCTCTAAAATTCCACCTGCAACAAAAATAGCTGTTTCTTCATTAGATCCAGCAGATTGAATACGAACCGATCCAGCCTTGATGCGCGTGATAAGCGGGGTATGTTTCGGATAAATGCCCAAATCACCAAGTTCTCCTGGCACAACGACAAACGTTGCCTCCCCAGAGAAAACCGACTCTTCCGCACTAACAACTTCGACTTGAATGGTGCTTGCCATAATGATCCTAATGAACTCCGTTTAACTAAAGAAACTTATTTTATGAGCTAAATTCTCTACTTTAGTGTCTTCGCTTTTTCAAAAGCCTCTTCGATGCCGCCGACCATATAAAAAGCCTGTTCTGGCAACTCATCACATTCACCGCTAACGATCATCTTAAACCCACGTATCGTATCTTTTAGGGAGACGAATTTTCCTGGCGAGCCTGTGAACACTTCAGCGACGTGGAACGGCTGAGACAAGAAGCGCTGAATTTTACGAGCGCGAGACACTGCGAGCTTATCTTCAGGCGCTAATTCATCCATACCTAGAATGGCAATAATGTCCCTCAACTCTTTATAGCGCTGAAGGGTCACTTGGACCGCTCGGGTTGTGGCGTAATGTTCCTCACCAATCACGTTCGGATCAACCTGTCTAGAGGTTGAATCAAGAGGATCCACTGCAGGATAAATACCGAGTGACGCAATATCTCGACTCAACACAACAGTTGCATCCAAGTGGCCAAATGTCGTAGCAGGGGAGGGGTCGGTCAAATCATCAGCAGGCACATACACAGCCTGGATCGACGTAATCGAACCTACCTTAGTAGAAACAATTCGTTCTTGCAATTTGCCCATCTCATCAGCAAGCGTAGGTTGATAACCCACAGCAGAAGGCATACGGCCCAGCAGCGCGGACACTTCAGTTCCGGCCAACGTATAACGGTAAATATTATCGACGAAAAACAAAATATCCTTACCTTCATCTCGGAATTTTTCAGCCATCGTCAGGCCCGTCAACGCAACACGCAGTCGGTTTCCTGGAGGCTCATTCATCTGTCCGAACACCATGCCAACTTTATCAAGAACGTTAGACTCTTTCATTTCATGGTAGAAATCGTTCCCCTCTCGGGTTCTTTCTCCAACGCCTGCAAAAACAGATAATCCCTCGTGGGCCTTCGCGATATTATTGATTAACTCCATCATATTCACGGTCTTACCCACACCAGCACCACCAAATAGACCAACTTTCCCGCCCTTAGCGAATGGGCAGATCAAATCAATAACCTTAATGCCTGTCTCGAGAAGATCAACAGATGGTGATAAATCAGCAAACTTAGGGGCTGCTGCATGAATGGGGCGAAACTCGTCTGAATCGATGGGCCCTGCCTCGTCGATCGGTCGTCCCAAAACGTCCATGATACGACCAAGCGTACCCGCTCCTACTGGCACCGAGATCGGCGCGCCTGTTCCGTGGACTTTCATTCCACGACGTAATCCGTCCGTTGCGCCTAGAGCAATACAGCGTACAACGCCATCACCAAGCTGCTGTTCCACCTCTAGAGTCAGGCCGTCCTCGACAAGGCCGCCTGACGCCTCTTCTGACAATTTAAGCGCGTCGTAAACTTTTGGCATCGCCTCTCGAGGGAATTCAATATCGACGACGGCTCCGATACATTGCACAATTCTTCCGGTTGCTTGTGACATGGCTTTCTCTATCCGTTAAAAAAAATTCTATTAAAAATTAAACTGCTGACGCGCCGCTAACAATCTCAGATAGCTCTTGCGTAATAGCGGCTTGGCGCGATTTGTTATAAACAAGGGTTAACTCATCTATGAGTGTGGCAGCATTGTCTGACGCAGACTTCATAGCCACCATTCTCGCTGATTGTTCGGACGACATATTTTCGGCAACAGCTTGGTAAACCACCGCCTCAATGTAACGATTCAATACTTGGTCAAGAACCTCTTTGGCATCAGGCTCGTAAATATAGTCCCACGAGCCATCAGGGATACCCAGACTTTCACCTTTAACGGGCAGAAGCTGCTCAATTGTGGCCTCTTGTTTCATTGTGTTTACAAATTTATTGTAAAAAAGCACAACCCTATCGAATCGATCTTCGTTGTAACCATCCAACACAACTTTAACTGCACCTAATATCGTTTCCATCCTAGGTGTGTCGCCTAACCCACTCACTTCTGCGACAATATTCGCTCCGAGACGCTGCATGAAACCGACTCCCTTGCTGCCGATGCAACAAACGTCGATTTCTTCTCCCTCTTCTTGCCACGCTTTGTATTGCGCCAGCGCCATTCTCAAAACATTGGTATTAAGCGCCCCACATAACCCTTTGTCGGTTGTTACAACAATCATTGCCGCACGTTTAACTGTGTCTCTTTCCGTTAGGAATGGATGCCGATACTCGGGGTTCGCGTTTGAGATATTAGCCGCGACAGAGCGTATTTTTGCGGCAAATGGTCTAGCCAGGCGCATTCTCTCCTGAGCTTTTCTCATCTTTGATGCCGCCACCATTTCCATGGCTTTAGTAATCTTCCGAGTGTTTTGAACACTCTTGATTTTGGTTCGTATTTCTTTAGTGCCTGCCATCCTAAAGTCTCTCTGTCTTCATCGACTTGATGTTGCTGTTTTTCCTGTTAACTAATACGTACCGGACGTCTTCCAATCTTGGATTGCCGATTTGAGCGCTTCCTCATCTTCTTTCGTGAGGTTCTTAGTTTCATCAATTCGAGCAATAAGCTCCGCATGTTTACTCTTAAGAAAATCTCTCATCGATTTTTCTACCGCAAGCGCTTTTCCAACCTCAATGTCATCGAAAATGTCATTGTTAACAGCGAATAACGTAACGGCCATTTCCCAAACTTCCATTGGCTGGTACTGAGGCTGCTTCATGAGCTCGGTAACCATTTGTCCTCGTTCCAACTGGCGCCGCGTTGTTTCATCTAGATCAGAGGCAAACTGCGCAAAAGCCGCAAGCTCTCTATACTGTGCAAGTGCTAGACGCACACCGCCGCCGGTATCCTTTCGCTTCATAATTTTGGTTTGTGCGGCACCACCCACTCGCGACACAGAAACACCAGCGTTAATCGCTGGTCTTACACCAGCATTAAATAAATCTGTTTCTAGGAAAATTTGACCATCCGTAATCGAGATGACATTTGTCGGCACAAATGCGGACACGTCGCCCGCTTGCGTCTCAATGATCGGCAACGCTGTGAGTGATCCGGTTTTACCCTTAACTTCTCCATTGGTATGGCGCTCAACCCAACCGGTTGACACGCGAGCTGCCCGCTCTAGTAAACGAGAGTGGAGGTAGAAAACGTCTCCAGGATATGCCTCTCTTCCGGGAGGCCGTCTGAGCAACAAAGATATCTGTCGATATGCCCAAGCTTGTTTCGTTAAATCGTCATAAACAATCAAGGCGTCCTGACCGCGATCTCGGAAGTACTCTCCCATCGTGCAACCAGAATAAGGCGCGATAAATTGCATAGCGGCTGACTCAGAAGCCGTTGCCGCAACCACCACGGTGTATTCCATTGCTCCGTGCTCTTCAAGCTTTCTAACCACGTTAGCAACTGTTGATGCCTTCTGACCAATTGCTACGTAGACGCAGAATAAGTTCTTACCCTTCTGATTAATAATTGTATCAATTGCTACTGCTGTTTTGCCCGTTTGTCGATCACCAATGATCAACTCCCGTTGGCCTCGGCCGACCGGGACCATAGCGTCAATGGCCTTTAAGCCCGTTTGAACTGGCTCATCAACCGATTGTCTCCAAATAACCCCAGGAGCAACTTTCTCAATAACATCAGTTTGCTTAGCATTGATTGGGCCTTTACCATCAATCGGCTGGCCCAACGCATCCACTACGCGGCCAAGAAGTTCGGGGCCTACTGGCACCTCAAGAATCTTACCGGTACATTTAACCGTGTCACCCTCTGTAATGTGCGTGTACTCACCCAATACCACAACACCAACCGAATCGCGCTCCAGGTTCAGCGCCAGACCAAACGTATTCCCAGGAAACTCCAGCATTTCACCCTGCATTGCATCCGAAAGGCCATGGACTCGACATATCCCGTCAGTTACGGAAACGACGGTGCCCTGTGTTGTTGCTTCAGTTCCTGATGCAAGATTTTGAATCTTGCCCTTAATCAGCTCGCTAATCTCTGATGGATTCAACTGCATGGATCAATGCTCCTAATAATTAATTCGTTAAAGTGACCGCCATGTGTTGGAGGCGACCTCTGACGGACGCATCCCACACCTTGTCACCCACATGAACTTTGACTCCGCCGATTAAGTTGGGGTCAATGGTGACGGATGGACTAATTCTTTTGTCGAGTTTTTTCGAAAAAATATCGGCTATTTTCTGAATTTGCGCTTCATCCAACTCGAATGCTGACTGAATCACTGCGCTCACAACGCCTTCGTCTTCTGCTTTCAGCGCCTCGTATTGCCTCACAACATCGCTGAGCACAGAGAGTCGACCATTTCTGACGAGCAGTCGTATAAAATTGCACGCTTCTGCAGACACTTGGTCGGCACAAATTGTCAGAAAAAGATTTTCAATATCGCCTAGCTTGATATCGGGAGCCCCGATCGTCGACTGGAAATATTCATCGTTAGCAACATTTCGAAGGAAATCTAAATCGTTCGACCAGTCATTCAAGGTTGTCGTCTCTTTTGCAAGCGAAAATAGTGCCTGAGCATAAGGTCGAGCCAATGTTATTACTTCAGCCATAACGTTTTAACCCAGCTCCGACTCTAAACGCTTCAACATGTCGCCATGAGCGGTCGCGTTAATTTCTTTTTGTAAAATTCGCTCTGCGCCGGCCAGCGCCAGAGCTGCTACTTGTGCGCGCAGCTGCTCTTTCGCTCGATTGACCTCTTGATCAATCTCAGACTTAGCCGCCCTTACAATACGCTCACCCTCAACTTTTGCTTGATTCTTAGCTTCCTCTACAAGCTCGCCTGATCTCTTTTCGGCTTGGGAGATAATCTCCATCGCCTGCTCTTTAGTCTTTTTCAGCTCTTGACTAACCTTTTCAGCTGCCGCTGCTAACTCTTGTCTGCCTTTTTCACCAGCCGCCAGACCATCCGCAATCTGCTTTTGACGATCCTGCATGGCTTTTTGAAGAGGTGGCCAAACATACTTCATCGTTAGCCATATAAACAAAGCAAACCAGAGAGCTTGGCCTAAAAGTGTTGCGTTAATATTCACGCTTGCCTCCTGCGGCTTAAATCTCGATTTATGTTAACCATTAACCAGCAACAATCGCGATGAATGGGTTTGCGAACAATAAATAAAGAGCAATACCAACACCAATCATTGTTACCGCATCCAACAAGCCGGCAACGATAAACATTTTCACTTGGAGCGTAGGTATCATTTCAGGTTGTCGTGCGGCGCCCTCAAGGAAGCGGCCACCGAGAATACCAAAACCAATTGCGGTCCCTAGGGCCCCCATTCCAATTAGCAAAGCTACCGCTATTGCTGTCATACCTAGCACGGATGCAAGTTCCATAGTTATCTCCTAGTACAATATTAAGTTGTTAAAAATTAAATTACTGTTAATGACTCTCGGCCGCCATGCTCATATAAACCACTGTTAACATCATGAACACAAAGGCTTGCAACGTAATGATTAAAATGTGGAAGAGCGCCCAAGCCAGACTAAGCAGCACCCCAGCAGGGACCCACCAGTAGGATGCCCCCATCCAAACAGCAAGCAGAATAAAGACCATCTCTCCCGCATACATATTTCCAAACAATCGAAGGGCGAGGGATATCGGCTTCGCCAGATCCTCAATAATTCGGAAAAGTAAATTCACCGGAAACAAATACTTTCCAAATGGAACTGTTAAAGCTTCTTTGAGTAACCCTCGCACCCCTTTAAATTTTAAATTCATACCGATCATTATGAAAAAGACGGCTATAGACATTCCAAAGGTCAGGTTTGGGTCCGTGGTTGGGACGACTTTAAGATAGTCAACTCCGGCAGATGATGCCACTAACGGCAAGAAATCCACTGGTATTAGGTCCATCGCGTTCATCAAAAACACCCAAACGAAGATCGTAATCGCTAATGGTGTAACTAGATCGCTTTTCGCGTGGAAAGTATCTTTAACTTGGTCATTAACCAGCGAGACGACCATCTCGACGCAATTTTGCGCCCCAGTCGGTATGCCACTGCTGGCTTTTCTCGCCAAGAGCATCATTCCGCCAAAAGCGAGTAACCCCAGCAGCCCCGAGACGATTAATGTATCTAGGTGCAAACTCCAAAATCCTTGCCCCACATGCAGGTTATGCAAATGGTGCGAAATATATTCGCCCGATGTTTGTGCTCCAGATGTGGCCATTTGTCGCTCTTAAAATAACGTTAACTTTTTAGCAAAAGCGCCACCCAGTAACTCGACAAAGTCGCAACATAAGTAGCAAACAGTGGTAATGCCGCTATTGGGTCCAGCTGTGTAAAAGCCGCGCCAAACATTACTGCTGTTATAGCTAACTTTCCCGACTCGGCCCGATAGTGCGCCTTAACCAAATTTCGAGGGTCCTTCGAGTTCGCTCTGGAAGACCTCCACACATAAAAACATGAAGGTATTAGTGCAATGATGCCACCAATCAGCGCTGACTTACTGTCAACCGAAAAGCCGTAGACGCCCAAGAAACCAACCGTAACAACCATTGTTACCAAAGCCTGTAGGATCAATATCCGCAAAGACCCCGTTAATACGACCTTACTCATGATGCTGGGAGTGGTCTTGAGAACCCATAATCGGTTCCAACCCACGAAAAGGTCGCTATTTTAAGGACTGCGCGAATTTGTGTCAATGACACTTGCGTTAAAAGTGGCGAGACTTCACGATCGCAACTTAGATAAAATTATATCCAATTATG
>DFDI01000090.1:94374-97512 GCA_002367635.1 Betaproteobacteria bacterium UBA3031
GTCCCGCCCCTTTCTTTGAATGAAGGATGCGCACCGGGATGCCTAATTTATCTGCCAACTGCTCTTGTAGATTAATGGTGTCCTTATCGGACTCTGCTTTGCGTGTTCGCGGGCGAGCTGAGCGTGCGCTTACCGAGCCCACTAGACTTTCCGTCTCTCGTACCGTCAGACCTAAAGCGACAATGCGCTTTGCAAGATCAAGCTGCCGGGCCAAATCGGCCCCCAGCAATGATCGAGCGTGGCCCATATCTAGCTTTTGTTCCCGCAACATTTGCTGTACCGGAGGGGCGAGCAATAATAATCGTTGTAAGTTGGTAACCGCGCTTCTCGACTTACCTAGAATCTTGGCAACCGCCTCATGAGTCAGGTCAAACTCCTCGGTAAGTCGCTTGATCCCAAGGGCCTCATCAATCGCGTTTAGATCCTCTCGCTGTATGTTCTCTATAAGCGCCATAGCCATGGCAGCTTTATCATCAACCTCTTTCACAACCACTGGGACATGATCTAATCCCGCCTTTTGCGCCGCTCGCCACCGTCGCTCTCCAGCTATTATTTCGTGCTCTCCGTTGGCTAGTGCTCTGACGATCAACGGCTGTATGACCCCTTGCGAACGAATAGACTCGCTAAGCTCAGCTATCGCTTCGTCATCCATGCGGGTGCGCGGTTGGAATTTCCCGGGTCTTAATGCTTGAATCGGCAGCGTTACTGTCGTTTTTGGGGTATTTGCCACCGACTGACTATTCGCAAAAAGAGCATCCAGCCCTTTGCCCAATCCTCTAGCTTTGACCATAATTTTTAACCTTTAGCATTTAGGCAAACCTCTTAAGAAACTCTTCTGTCAAGGCTTGGTAAGCGACTGCGCCCTTGGACATCTTGTCGTACACCAGCACGGGCAAACCATAACTAGGCGCCTCCGCTACACGAACGTTTCTAGGGATCACTGTTTCAAACAGCTTATCCCCGAAATGTTTATCAAGCTGATCTGAAACCTGTTGGGACAGTGAGTTACGCCCATCAAACATCGTTCGAATGAGGCCTCCAATTTCAAGCTTTGGATTTAAATGCGTCTTAATTCGTTTAATCGTATTGACCAAATCACTCAGGCCCTCAAGCGCGTAATACTCACATTGCATAGGAATAATCACTAGATGCGCCGCCGTAAGCCCGTTAATCGTGAGTAAACTTAAGGCCGGCGGACAATCAATAAACACAAAATCGTAGTCTTTAACTACTGCATCTAAGGCCTTCTTCAGCCTCATTTCACGACCCTCGCCTCCCACCAATTCTACTTCAGCCCCGGCTAAATGCTGATTGGCGGTCAACACGTCGTACTTAGCGGTCGGGCTTAACATTTTGACATCCATAATCGCTGCGGACTCGGTCAAAACGTCATAAATTCCAGCCTGCGATTCCGCCTTGTTTAAGCCGCTTCCAGTGGTCGCGTTACCTTGTGGATCTAAATCGATCAGAAGGACACGTTTTCCACTCGCACAAATACCCGTGGCGAGGTTGATCGCGGTGGTAGTTTTTGCCACACCACCTTTTTGGTTTGCGATTGCAATAATACGGCTCATTGCATTTACCTTATATTCTAAGCGTTAAACATCCGGCGACAACTCTACGGCGTGACGTTCCGCGCCAAGCTGGGGGACCTGAAGTCTCGTAATTTTTCGCACCAAGGCGGCGGGAATTCCCTCCAGCTCGGCTGCCGGGTATTGTCCTTTCATCGCCACCAACACTCCATCTGGCTTACAAAATTTCGACGCCATTTGGACGAACAATCTCAGCTCACTAAATGCCCGGGAAACAATAACACTGAATCGTGCAGTCGGCTGATAGCGCTCAATTCGAGTGGTCTCAACTGTCACATTTTTTATGCCAAGCTCAATAATAGCTTGTCGTAAAAAAGCTGTTTTTTTGTGGCTACGATCCAAAAGAAACACCTCTCGCTGCGGTTGTAAGATTGCTATAGGCAGCCCAGGGAACCCGCCACCCGTACCAATATCAAGCAGGGAGCCTTCTGGAAGCAGGCTTATGATAGAACAAGAATCGTATAAGTGGGTACTTACCCACTTAGATTTTGGCGTTACTGAGGTAATGTTATAAACTGCATTCCATTTGTCCAATAAAGTCAAATACGCGCCAAGCGCCTCAACATCCTTACTGCTTGCCTCCAGGCCCATTTCTTGCAGCGCGGAGACTGATACGCCGGGAGAACCTGACGTCATCAGCTGACCACTCGGGAATGGCTGCCCCTATCTTGTGAGGATTGATTTGCCCTCTTGATGTGAACCAACAAAATTCCTATGGCGGCCGGCGTAATGCCGGAAATTCGACTTGCCTGACCCAACGTGCTCGGCCGACCAAAAGCTAATTTTTGTTTGGCCTCCGCAGACAAGCCAGAAATATTTATATAATTCATTTCCTCAGGAATCTGAATGCCCTCCAGCCCAGCCATTTTAGTCACTTCCTCTTTCTGTCGGTCAATATAACCCTGATATTTGGCTTGTATTTCCACTTGCTCAGCCGCAACTTCGTCCTCTACCCCCGGACCCACGCCAACCAAGCTCATCAAGGCCCCATAACTCACCTCGGGGCGCTTCAACAATTGAATCGCGGAATATTCATGATCAAGCCCCTTACCAACTATATTTTTTATCGCCTCCTGGTCGCCGCCATCCGGACCCACAAATAATTTCTTTAAACGATCAGTCTCTTCTTCGATCAAACTGCGTTTTCGCTCAAAGGCATCCCACCGGCGATCATCTACGAGCCCCAACTCTCGACCAATCGGAGTCAATCTAAGGTCAGCATTATCCTCTCTCAGGCTCAGCCGATACTCAGCTCGACTAGTAAACATGCGATAAGGCTCGGTAACACCCCTAGTAATCAAATCATCAACCAAGACCCCCAGGTATGCTTCATCGCGCCTCGGACACCAACCATCCTTTCCTTGCGCTTTTCTGGATGCATTCAGCCCAGCCAACAAACCCTGTGCCGCAGCCTCCTCATAACCAGTCGTGCCATTAATTTGACCAGCAAAGAATAAATTGTTCAGCTCCTTAGTTTCTAGTGTTGGTTTAAGCGATCTCGGGTCAAAATAATCATACTCAATCGCATACCCCGGCCTAAGAATAT
>DFDI01000090.1:97630-97932 GCA_002367635.1 Betaproteobacteria bacterium UBA3031
CGCATACCCCGGCCTAAGAATATGAGCCTCCTCCAGCCCCTTGATAGACTTTACGATTTGAACTTGTACATCAAATGGCAAACTCGTAGAGATCCCATTCGGGTAATACTCATTCGTATTTAGGCCTTCTGGCTCAAGAAAAATTTGATGCTGGTCTCTCTCAGAAAATCTAACCACCTTATCCTCTATAGAAGGACAATAGCGCGGCCCAACCCCCTCTATTCGACCGGTATACATCGGCGAGCGATCCAAACCGGAGCGAATAAACGCATGTGTTTGTTCATTTGTGTGCGTAATCCAAC
>DFDI01000117.1 GCA_002367635.1 Betaproteobacteria bacterium UBA3031
CATCAAAAGGCCGGACACATGACGGCAACCTGCAAACATCAAAGTCACTCAAATTAACCCCTGCATAAAAGAAGCCGTCCACACATGACAGTGCCCGTCTTGAGCGTGTTCCAAGTTATTGACCTTAAATGTAGAAGTGTACAGCACGCATTAGACCGTAACCACTTTACCCCAAAGGGATTGTGATGGGCCAAAACCGCGCCGAGCAGCTTCGAGCTTTTCAACTTTTGTATGGTCGACCATTAGGTTTGATTTTGGCCCAAAAACATCGATATATCGGCTTAGGACATCTTGGTCGTCGGCCTCAAACATCAGTTGCTCCGTAGAAAAGTTTGATGCAATCCGGTCGATCACGTCCCAACGGTAGGCCTGGCCATTTCGGTTTTCAGTAAGACCTTCACTTTCCACTAAGATCATCTTAGCACCGGCTTGCAAAGCTAGCTTTGCCTGCTGAATTCGGCGCTCAATGAAAAGGTTTCCATCTTCCGACTGGGAGTGTGCAAATTCGACCCCAACCTCGATAATGACATCAATATTACGCTGCTTGGCAGCTAATATCACTTTTTCTAAGTCTCCATCATCAATAGCGCGGGCAATACATGAAATTTCAACATAGTCGATGCCACGTGCCAATAATTCATCAAGAAAGCCGCAAGTAACCCCCCAGCCGCCACTTAGTGCGACGTCCATGGGGGGGTTTCCAACTGCCACTTTAATGGAGTTAGAATGGCAAATTTTGATCGCTTTAGAAATACTTTCCGGTGAGGAAAAGGTCACCTGATGACCCGAAAGCTTTAGGATATCTATATGCTCTGCATAGCAACCGATGAAATCATTTAGATACCCCCCCAGAACGGCTGGTCCACGGACGTAGTTAATCCCACGTTGACGCGGTTTAGCTTCACGAGCGGCCCATGGTGCACCTGACAACAATGGTCTTGATTTTTCCGTCATTTTTTTTCCTTAATGAATTTTTATTGAGTTTCCAACCTGATTAGTGACCTGATAACCACCAAGGTAAATTAACGAAATTGACGATCCATCCCGCCGGATATTGTAGCGTCAAAAGATTTGATAAAAGCCACATCAACCCAACCAACGTAAATCCTAGCAAGGAAGCAATCACAAAGCGTGTCGGTTCACGATGTACTATAAAACATATTACGAAGAGTACTGTAGCAATCGGAAACCCAAAAATAACGATTAACATCATAAAGATCACTAAATTGCTAAATTCGAGAAGCTGTGGCCATAATGCGCCATCTTGCGAAAATACATCCCGCATCAAAACTTTGTCCGGAAGTGGCGTCCCAATGCGTGTTGATTGCAGGCTTCTGAGTTGCGACCAAAGTATGAAAATTAAAAAGATGATTAATACAGCTGACAAGACCATTGGATAAAGGCTAGCGCGCGCGTCGAGGCCTAAAACACCTATGGCCATAGCTATTGGAAAGACCATAAAGCTAGCCGTTACTATTATATGCGCCTGCTGTTGAGACTTGTCTGTAGACTGTAGTTCATTCTGGATTTTCTGACGCAATAAAAACCAGACCGTGACCACTGCGACAATAATCAGGATTAGTGAACCGGTACGCGTCAAAAAACTAAAGCCATAAACTGCTGATGTTTGATAGCTTAGAAGCTCAATTTTTGACGACAAGAAGAAGCCAATAAGAAGGGCCGGACGTGACCAGCCAAAGGTCTTTAATATGACACCCAAAAGCCCAAAGAAAAGTAACCCTACAAAATCGTTCCAGTCCCGATTTATCTGATAAGTTGCAAAAAAAATTAATGCAATCAGAACTGGCGCTAAAAGGTAATAGGGCGTCGTAGTGATCCGTGACATCGGGCGCGCTAAAAAGATACAGATTCCGGCACCTAAGACGTTCGCTAATGCCAGAGACCAAATGATCAGATAGGTCATGTCCAATTGAGTTGTAACCATCTCGATGCCCGGCTCGATCCCGATCAATAGAAACCCACCAAGCAATAGAACCTTATTTCCAGACCCAGGAATGCCGAACAAGATTGTTGGGATCAACGCGCCGCCTTCTTTGGCATTATTTGCCGATTCTGGTGCAATCACGCCTCGAATGTCACCCTTGCCAAGGTTTTCAGGATTTTTTGCTGTTTGGCGCATATGGCTGTATGCAATCCAGTCGACCACCGTGCCGCCCAAACCGGGCAAGGCACCGACGATCACGCCAATAGTTGAGCACCGCAGCACTAAAAACCAATTAGACGCAACATCTCGCATCCCTTGGCTCCAACCGCCTTTTAGACCGTCTTTACCTGCGATAGTGCTGCGTGATTGCAACAGACCTACTATCTCAGGAATGGCAAAGAGGCCCATACCGACAATGATAAGTGGTACACCGTCGACCAAGTAAAGCGATCCAAAGGTTAACCTGGGATCGCCCGTAATTTCGGCCAAACCTATAGCACCCAGAACGAGACCTATGGTGCAACTGGCGAGGCCCTTCACTAGGTTTGCACCAGTCAGAGCTCCTATCATGATCAGGGCCAGAATAATGAGAAGGAATTGTTCGCCAAATCCGACAGCTAAAATGATCGGCTTTGCAAAAACTATCGAAATCGAAAGAATAAACGCACCCCAAAGTCCGCCAATAAGCGATGAGGTAAATGCTGCACTGAGTGCTCTAGCGGCAAAGCCTTGTTTGGCCAAAGGAAATCCGTCTAGTACCGTCGCTTGTGAGCCAGCCGTTCCAGGAATTCCAATCAGCACAGCCGGAAAGGTGTCAGATGTCGTAGTCGGCGCCAGTACTCCAATCATCAGTGCCAGAGCCATACTTGGTTCAAAGCTGGAGACGAAAGGCAAGAGAATCGCAAGTCCAGTCGTTCCACCAAGGCCGGGAAGAATACCAACCGAAAGACCCAACAATACACCCAGTATCAAAAACATGAAGTGTTGTGGCTCAAAGAGTTGTAACAGGACAGAAAAGAACAGATCCATCGGTTTACCTTCGACTGGGAAGTTTGGCGGTTGGTCCAATTAATGGGTGGCCAACCGCCTTAATGGCTTTTTACGTTTCGATATTAACGCTCGATGCGGTAGCTCAAACCATTTGCTTTCAATGCGGTGTTTAATTGGTCCACTACACCGTCAGACAGGCTCGTAGCCCGCGCCATAACTGGGCGTGCATCGTCGCCAATAATCAGTGGAAACGGGCCAAGGCGATTAGGAGCTTCAGCGATGAAATCAGCATCTTTCACGATTTCAGCAAATGCATTTGTCCAACACTGCACAATCTCATCTGAGGTTTCAGTGGGTAGGAAAAGAGCCTTACTGGCCTGGTTCCAAATGGCGTTTATAGCCATGTAAGTGTCTAAATCGTCATCCGACAAAGGGGCACCTGTCATTGTTTCAAACTGTTCCGCAAATGTGGGTGTATCTGGGGCGTAAGGCACACGTTCAATACTTCCGTCAGGCTGTATCCAGCCAAGGGTCATTAGATCTGTTATTTCACCCGCATCAATACCCTGTTTAACCTGACGCAAATAGTTAGCGGTCCCATGCGAACTTAGCTGTATTTCACCACGCAGAAATGCCTGATACCCATTGGACGATGACAGTCCCGGAATAGGACGCGCGTTGTCAAGACCAAGTTTGTTGATTATCCACACATGAAACATGTCTGCGGAACTGGGAGAGTTAAGGGCAAAAAGGTTAAGAGAACGCTCTTTGAGTGGGCCAAGATCGTATGCTGTTGCGGATACTGTGGGGCTAGTAAACCAGTGTACATTGGATTCGATCAGCGCTACAGGTTTATATGCGCCCAGATCGTATTCAACGAGCGGGTTTCCGGCAGCCTGATTAAGCACCGTTGACGTCGATGTCGCCAGCAAATATGTGCCATCGACAACTTGGTTATTGTGAAACTGATTAGCCCCCTTCATGGACCCGCCACCCGGCACGTTCAGCATCTGAATCAATGGGCTTCCAGGCAGGTATTTTTGAAGATAGGGCTGGAAAAAGCCAAACGTCTGCGAAGTGCCACCTCCCTCCCCGAAAGGCACAACTATTGTTATAGTTTCACCTTCGAAGTTACATTCTGCCAGTGCAGCAGATGCCAATCCGATCGAAATCGTAAATGCTATTGCTGTCGATTTAAGTATGTTTCGTGATGTCATTTTAGTTTCCTTCCTAGAACTGTGTTGCAATCAAATTTAAATTATACCGTTACAGTCGGGGTAGGGCGCCAGCTGAGCTTAGCGGACACCTGTCTTTCACGGTGAATTCTCAACGCGCCTTGCCGCGAGGCCTTCGAAGCCTTTTGCATTGCGTCAGAGATCGGCCCTGTTTTCTTTAGCCGAATGGCACGGTTTAATTCGCTGCGATGCTCGTGCCCATCAAAAAAGAGCTCCCGGTTATATTCAAGGATATTGAAATTGCCGAAACCGGATCGCAGTAAATGCATTTTAAATAAACGGAACTGCTGCCAAGACTGGTGATAGAGTTCGAACAGTTTCGCATTTCTGGCCGCACGTACGACTGCTTCACTAAAGGCGAGCGCTTTGATATAGTCACTGTTCTGGTAAGTTTCGTGCGTAACGTCCGCTGTTTTTTCAATTAGCATTTGGATGTGGCACAAATCTGCCTCACTGGCGCGTTGCACAAAGAGCCGTGCCGTCAGATCGCAGAGGCTGTCGCGCAAGTCATAAAGATCTATGATGTCCTCAAAATCATATAGGCGCACGAAAACGCCGCGCTGTGGATCAATATCTAGCAGCCCTAAGCCGCTAAGCCGTCTTGTTGCTTCGCGTACCGTCGCTCGGCTAACATCCAACTCCTTTGCAAGAACGGATTCAAATACCTTTTCTCCGCCAATGAATTCGCCGTTCAATATACGCAGCCGGAGATGACGAAACACATCGTCTGAGAGCGAGGCTTGTCGCGTTGGGGACTGTCGTTCAAGATTGTCGAGGTCATCGTATTCGGTGCAATACCACATGATTAGCCGTCCTAACTCTAACTTTAGAAAAGTATTTAATGTCGACACTAAATGTAAACACTAAATGTCGACTCAGTGCAAGGGCAGCTGTCAA
>DFDI01000088.1:0-17862 GCA_002367635.1 Betaproteobacteria bacterium UBA3031
CTCTAGCGCCATCCAACTCTCAGCTAATGGATGCTGAATACTTTGGTTCTGTCCGATCAGGCGACCAAAAACTTTGCGTTCATTCGCATAGCTCACCGCCTTGTCTAGAGCACGGCGTCCTATCCCTATTGCCTCAGCAGCAATGAGAATGCGTTCAGGGTTTAAGGTGTCGAGCAACATTCTAAAACCCTCACCCTCGGCACCAATTCGATCGGCATCAGGCACAACGAGGCCATCAATGAAAACTAAATTTGAATCCACCGCACCTCGACCCATTTTTTCAATCCCACGGACCTCAACGTGCTCGCGGTCCAGGTCTACATAAAACAAAGTCATGCCATCTGTTGGATTAGCACAGTCTTCGATCGGTGTTGTGCGCGTGACCAGGAGCATTTTATTAGCGTGCTGCGCTGTCGACATCCACACTTTAGTGCCGCTGATCACGTAATCCGAACCACGTTGAATCGCACGCGTCTTAATTTTTGTCGTATCTAAACCTGCATCAGGTTCAGTGACACCAAAAGCAACCTTATCTTGACCGGAAACCAAGCGTGATATCCAGCGGGATTTTTGTTCGGATGTCCCATACTTAATGATTGCATGCGGCCCAAACAAATTAATGTGAATGGATGAACATGCCGCAAACACACCCCCGGACTGACCCACGGTGTGCATCATCAGCGCCGCTTCGGTCACCCCGAGCCCCGCACCACCATATTCTGTTGGCATGGTAATACCCAGCCAACCAGACTCCGCCATCGCCGTGTGAAACTCTGAAGGAAACTCGTTCTTTTGATCTTTTTCTAACCAAAAATCATCGTCGAATCGATCACAGATCACCTGTACCGACGTCGCAATTTGTTCTCTCTCAACGCTCGGCTCAATTCCAGCAGGAAGAGTCGACTGCCTCAACATTTGACCCCACCCCCAGCTAATAAAAAACCGAGAAATCTCATGAGTTAACGTGGTTCAATGACCTCAACCCCACCCATGTAAGCTTTGAGTACCTGAGGTATCTCAACCGAGCCATCTTGACGCTGATAATTCTCAAGCACAGCAATTAAAGTACGGCCAACAGCCAGGCCGGAACCATTTAATGTGTGGACGAATTCGGTCTTTCCTTGCCCAACTCTAAAACGTGTTTGCATGCGTCTCGCTTGAAAGGCTTCAAAGTTACTACACGATGATATCTCTCGATACGCATTTTGACCGGGCAGCCAAACTTCTATGTCATACGTCTTCGTTGAGGAAAACCCCATATCTCCGGTGCACAGGGTGACAGTCCGAAAGGGTAGGTCGAGATCAACAAGGATGGACTCTGCATGGCCTGTCAACGCTTCGAGTTGATCATACGAGTGATCTGGATGCGAAAATTGCACGAGCTCAACTTTATCAAATTGATGTTGTCGAATCATTCCACGTGTATCTCTGCCGTATGAGCCCGCCTCTGAGCGAAAGCACGGCGTATGACAGACAAACTTCGTGGGCAGTTCATCTGCATTTAGGATTTCGCCACGGTAAATGTTCGTCACGGGAACCTCAGCGGTCGGAATAAGGTAGAACTTTTGCTCACCCGTGAGCGGTATGGCAAATAAGTCCTCCTCAAACTTAGGCAATTGCCCGGTACCAAATAAGGAATCAGCATTCACTAGGTAAGGCGTGTATACCTCGGTATAGCCGTGTCTCCGCGTGTGCGTATCCAGCATGTACTGCGCAATAGCACGATGTAAGCGCGCCATCTCACCCATCATGATCGAGAACCGAGATCCAGTAATTTTTGTGGCTCGCTCAAAATCGAGCATACCTAGTTTTTCCCCGATATCGACATGATCCTGAGGTTCAAAATCATACGAACGTGGAACACCAACTTTCTTCACCTCAACATTATCCTCTTCAGACTTCCCGATAGGCACAGAGTCGTTGGGCATATTAGGAATTCCAGAGAGCAAGTCGCGCATTTTAGACTGGAGTTCGCTCAACGTATCCTCATTCGACTTCAGGCGGCCTGCAAACTCACTCACCTGCCCCATCAAATCGGAAACCTTTTCATCATCACCATTTTTTTTCGCGTGGCCTATTTCTTTCGAAATCGCGTTACGTTGCGCTTGCAAATATTCAGTATCCGATTGAATCGTTTTTCGAGCTGACTCCAGCGATACAAACACATCCACATCAAGCGTAAAACCACGACGCTCCTTTAATTTGGAGGCGACGTTATGAATATCATTTCTTAGAATTTGTACGTCGAGCATGTGTCCCTAATCCTTAAAGTATCTTAACCCAGTTATTTTTTACCATCGCGACTGCTATCCACACGTGCATCCAGTTGTTTTAATCGATCAAGTTTCTCTTTGATCTTAATCTCCAACCCTCGACTGACGGGTCGATAAAACTGCTCCGGCTCCACACCATCGGGAAAGTACTGTACGTTGGGCACATACCCATCCTGCTCATGATGCGGATACCGATATCCATCCGAGTGACCCAATTCCTTCATGAGCTTTGTGGGTGCATTTCTTAAATGCGTCGGCACCGCACTCGAACCGCGCGCCTGAACAAAAACAGAAGCATTATTATAGGCTGTATACACAGCATTGCTCTTGGGCGCGCACGCAAGATACAACACACATTGCGCAAGCGCCAAATCCCCTTCCGGAGAGCCCAGCCGCTCAAACGCCGAAACCGCGTCTAGCGCGACGGTCAAGGCTCTAGGATCAGCGAGACCTATATCTTCAACCGCCATTCGGATCATGCGTCGCCCAATGTAGAGCGGATCAACACCGCCATCGATCATACGCGTTAACCAATATAAGCTCGCGTCGGGTGATGAGCCTCGCACAGACTTATGCAGCGCAGAAATATTGTCATAGAATGCATCCCCTTGTTTATCAAATAAACGGAATATCCGAGGCAGCGCACTCGTCACAAAATCACCATCAATCACCTCCTGATTCGCATCCCTTGCGGCAGTGACAACAATTTCCAAGATATTCAAAATTTTACGGGCATCACCGTCCGCATGACTGACGATGAGTGCTTTTGCTGTTTCGTCGACACCTCCTGACATACCCAAATACATCATGCCGCGTTCAAGCACAACCGACAACGCCTCTTCAGTTAACGATTCAAGCACGTACACCGTTGCTCGTGAGAGCAACGCATTATTCACTTCAAATGAAGGGTTTTCTGTTGTGGCGCCAATAAAAATAAACAACCCACTCTCGACGTGAGGGAGAAATGCATCCTGTTGCGTTTTATTAAAGCGATGGACCTCATCCACAAACACTAAAGTTTGCTGATTAAACTCATTTCTATTTTTTTGCGCAACCAAGACCACTTCACGAATATCTTTAACACCAGAGAGCACAGCAGACAGTTCAACCAGGTTCGCCTCACTGGATCTCGCCAAAATACGAGCGAGTGTCGTTTTCCCTACGCCTGGAGGCCCCCACAAAATCATTGATTGAAGGTTTCCCGACCGAGCAGCCAACGTCAAAGGCTTACCCTCACCAATGAGATGGGTCTGCCCTACAAATTCGTCGAGCGTTTTTGGTCTTAATTGATCCGCCAGTGGTGTGTTCATAGCTGGATAATCAGCACAGTTAAAAGGTGACGATACAGGCTAATAGAACCACAGCCTACTGAGTCACTAGGTCTGCATTCTCCGGCACTTCAAATCTAAATTCATCCGCCGAAAAATTTGAAGGGACCACGAATCGATCAAATTCAATAATGGTTCGTTGACCAAAATAATCGTAGAGCGTCATCTTTTTCACCATGGATGACGATAACCCAATTTCGATACGCTCAAACATTCCGCTCTCTTCATAAGGAATCACACGAACCCAAACAAGCCCACCTTGTGGGCTCAACGCCTCTAGACCAAAATAACTCTCGATGTCTTTTGATCCATACAATAAAGCCGCCGGACTCGACCCAAGTGCTCGATCTAGCGACATTTGGGTCACCTGTTGCAAATCTTTATCGTAAACCCAAAGAAACTCACCATCACCCACCAGTAGCTGCTCATACGGCTCAAGATAGTGCCATTTGAATTTTCCGGGCCGGGAAAACTTAATATCTCCAGATGATTCTTGCACCAAGACACCCGCATTGTCATAAACACGTTGTATAAAAGTAGCCTGACCTGTAGCCGAGAAACTAACAAACTTTTGTAATTCTTCAATCCCTCCAGCGAGCACCAAACAAGGCAGCACAGCAATCATCCCGACCAGGAGCCGAATACATTTAATTCGCATCGATCAATCCCGTGGCAAACATGTCATCAATTATCTCGATTAGGTGCTAAGATTTCTCTACTGCCGGAAGAAGACATACTTGACACCAAGCCTGCGACTTCCATTTGCTCAACCAACCGGGCTGCCCGGTTATAACCAATCCGCAAATGTCGCTGAACCAACGATATTGACGCGCGCTTATTCTTCAGCACAATCTCTACAGCTTGATCATAAAGTAGATCGGCCTCAGCATCATCCCCCATACCCAACTCTCCAGAACCATCGCCAGTAACCGGCGCCTCTAGAATGCTCTCAATGTACTGCGGCTCACCCCGACTCTTTAGTGCATCCACCACCCGATGAACTTCTTGATCATCAACAAAGGCACCGTGTATCCGCAGCGGATAGCCACTACCGGGTGGCAAATAGAGCATGTCACCCTGACCCAATAGTTGTTCAGCACCCATTTGGTCGAGAATCGTTCGGGAATCCACACGACTGGAAACTTGAAAGGCAATCCGTGTGGGGATATTCGCTTTGATCAATCCGGTAATCACATCCACCGAAGGTCTCTGCGTTGCAAGGATGAGATGAATACCAGCCGCTCGAGCTTTCTGAGCAAGACGTGCGATCAATTCCTCAATTTTTTTCCCTACAACCATAATGAGATCAGCCAACTCATCAATAACCACAACGATGTGCGGCAACTCCTGGAGCGGCTCTGGCTCCTCAGGATTTAAACTGAATGGATTATCGATCTTCTTGTTTGCTTTTTCCGCCTGACGTATCTTCGTATTAAAACCAGAAAGATTTCTTACACCCAAAGCAGACATGAGTCGATAACGTCGGTCCATCTCACCAACACACCAATTCAATGCATGTGCAGCTTTAGGCATTTCAGTAACCACCGGCGCGAGCAAATGTGGGATCCCCTCATACACAGACAGCTCCAGCATCTTGGGGTCAACCAGAATCATTCGAACTTCATTCGGGGTCGACTTGTAGAGTAGAGACAATATCATCGCGTTAATCGCAACCGACTTACCAGACCCAGTAGTTCCTGCAACCAGCAAATGGGGCATCTTCGCGAGATCCGCACAAACCGGCGCCCCTGAGATATCCTTGCCCAATGCAATGGCGAGCGGCGAAGGCACATCAGCATAAGTCTGAGATGCAAGGATCTCGGACAAATAAACTACCTGGCGCTTGGTGTTTGGAATTTCGAGACCCATCGTGGTCTTGCCGGGTATCGTTTCAACCACTCGAACACTGATGACAGACAACGATCTTGCCAAATCTCGAGTCAAGTTTATGATCTGACTGCCTTTCACTCCGATAGCTGGCTCTATTTCGTAACGCGTGATCACTGGACCAGGTTGCGCAGCCACAACTCTGACTTCAATATTAAAATCCAGTAGCTTCTTCTCAATTAATCGCGACGTATACTCAAGCGTATCAGCAGAAATTGACTCGACATCAGAGGGTGGCGTGTCCAAAAGATTAATCGATGGCAACTCTGAATCCGGTAAATCTTTAAATAAAGGCTTCTGTTTTTCTTTTTGTGCCCGCTCTGATTGAGCGATCTGTTGCATAGGTTTATCAATACGCAGCGGCTTGGGATCAGTAAGCGTGGTTTTCTCGCGAACCTCTACTAATCGATCCATCCGCGCTTCTAACGCAATTTCTCCAGCCTTGCGGTCTCGCCACTCCTCCCAGCTTTGCCAAACATGCAACGCGGACCATTCGAGCCAATACCCCATTTTCTCCGACAACACTATCCAAGACACTCCACTGACCAGCGAAACCCCTGCAGCCATCAGCACCAAAAAAATCAAAGTGCTGCCGACGAACCCAAATGCGTTATTACTGATGAGGGCAATTTCGCCACCAATAATGCCCCCAGGCTTTCCTGGTAGTTCGAAAAGTGCAGAATATAAACGAAGTCCTTCAAAGGCAGCGCTTGATAACACCAAAAGCAAAAACCCGAAGAACACAAGCAGGACTACTTTAGGGTTTTCAGTAAGTCGTCGAGCCGGATGCCGATAAGCCCGCATAACGAGTAGCGTACCAGTGAGAACAATCCACCATGCTGAAAACCCCAATAGGTATAGGAGCACATCCGATATATGCGCTCCGACAACTCCACCTGCATTTATAGCTTCTTGGGCGGAAGATTGACGCGACCAGGCAGGATCAGAAGGATTATAGGTAAATAATACTAGGGTTAAATAGGCGAGAATGCCTGAGGAGAGGAGCAACCCGACTTCTCTCAACAAAACGACAAGCTTAGGTGGCAAAACACTTTTTATAGAGGAATCTGTGTTGACTATTTCCGATTTTTTAAGTGTTTTTCGTTTAGCCAATTGTAAAACCCGTCGCACAGTTAGTCGGAACGTCTGTAAAATTAAATTGTCACTAATTTTAGCTTAAAGACTATTGTAACTGAGACACATCGCCCGGTTACTAAACATTTTTATATTGCGGCCATCACGAATAAAATACACATTTACTAATCGCATCCACATGCGCACCAACAGTAGGCAGGTAATTGATATGCAAAAAAAACATAATAAAATCATAATTTTAGGTTCAGGTCCTGCGGGTTATACCGCTGCCGTC
Organism: Betaproteobacteria bacterium UBA3031; assembly: GCA_002367635.1. Classification (GTDB taxonomy): domain Bacteria; phylum Pseudomonadota; class Gammaproteobacteria; order Burkholderiales; family Eutrophovitaceae; genus Eutrophovita. The sequence goes on from DFDI01000088.1 coordinate 6,858, forward strand.
TACGCCGCTCGAGCTAATTTGAAACCCATCGTAATTACCGGGATCGCCCAAGGCGGTCAATTGATGACGACGACTGACGTAGATAATTGGCCCGCGGATGCGGATGGCGTGCAAGGTCCAGAGCTCATGGATCGATTCCAAAGACACGCAGAACGATTTGGCACTGAACTCATATTCGATCATATTCATACCGTTAAACTTGATGCGCGCCCATTCACACTGATTGGCGATCAGGCAGAATATACGTGTGATGCGCTAATCATTGCGACCGGAGCATCCGCTAAATATCTGGGTATTCCGTCTGAAGAACAATATGCAGGCAAGGGGGTTTCTGCCTGCGCAACGTGCGACGGATTTTTCTATAAAGGTCAGGAGGTTGCGGTTATCGGCGGAGGGAATACGGCAGTTGAAGAGGCTCTCTATCTTTCAAATATTGCAAAAAAAGTGACGCTTGTTCACCGACGGGATCAACTAAAAGCCGAGGCAATACTGATTGATCGAATCTTAGAAAAAGAAAGAACTGGAAACATCGACATCATTTGGGACCATAACCTCGATGAAGTTTTAGGTGATGCCTCCGGCGTGACTGGGATGCGTATCAAAAACACAAAAACAGAAGAAAAGTCGAACTTGTCACTAGCAGGCGTCTTCATCGCGATTGGTCACTCACCCAACACCGATATCTTTGCAGGACAACTCGATATGGTGGGAGGCTACATCACCACCCAGAGCGGGAGAGATGGCAACGCCACTCAGACCAGCATTCCTGGCGTGTTTGCCGCGGGGGACGTGCAGGACCATATCTATCGACAAGCCGTAACGAGCGCTGGGACTGGCTGTATGGCTGCTCTCGACGCAGAACGGTTTTTGACAAATAAGGACTGACGTTATCTACTCAGACTTCGCTTATGCCCACTGATAATGACCAAAACCCAGAAGAACGGTTTGAAGATCTTCTTGAAGAAACGTTAAAAGACGTCACCGTTTTAAAAAAAGACGGAAAAGTCTTTCGAACGAAAGAGCAACCCGCCCCCATCCCCGTACAGTCAATAAAGGATGAGGCTGAGGTGCTCGAGGAGCTGCTTCACCATGACATCGACGACGAGGGTTTAGAGTTCTTGTCAGAGGAGCCAGCGTATTTACGCTCTGGATTGCAGCACCAAATACTCAGAAGACTCAGACGAAACTATTGGGTCGTACAAGACGAACTCGATTTACATGGATCAACATCTGAAGGCGCGCGCATCCTAGTGGCTAATTTTCTGTCACACGCCAAAAAAAATAGATTTCGATGTCTGAGAATCATACATGGCAAAGGACATCGATCGAGCAACAAAGAGCCCGTACTCAAAAAGAAATTATTTCGCTGGCTCCAACTCAGGTCCGACATCCTTGCCTATTGTGAAGCCGGACCCGGAGATGGAGGCAGCGGCGCAACGATGCTATTACTCAGCGCAAAAAATTGACTACCGGTCACTCGCTCAATTAGACCGCATCCTCATTTGTTTCCCCTGTGCGAATTCGAATCACCTGCTCGACTGTACTCACAAAAATCTTGCCGTCACCAATCTTGCCAGTTCTAGCTGTAGAGACCAAACTCTCGACGGCTTGATCAACGAGGCTGTCAATCACGACCACTTCAATTTTTACTTTCGGCAAAAAATCAACGACATATTCAGCGCCCCGATACAGTTCGGTGTGGCCCTTTTGACGGCCAAAGCCCTTAACCTCGGTTACGGTAAGTCCGGTAATACCAATGGAAGATAATCCTTCACGCACCTCATCAAGCTTAAATGGTTTGATCACAGCTTCTATTTTTTTCATACGTCCATTCCTCTAAATAAATCGGCTCAAGTCAGCGAGAGCTCGATAGTTTTGTATCAAAGCAACCCAACACCGCATACGCATTTCATCACCAATATCATGGCACGTTCCCTACTGGTCAATCAAGCCACGAAACTTGCTAGTAATAGGATATCGCCAATCTTTTCCGAAACCACGAGCCGTTACCCGCACCCCTGGCGGCGACTGTCGCCGTTTATGTTCATTAATATGGATGAGCCTAACGATTCGCGTCACGTCTTCAGCGCTATACCCTAGGCCGATAATGTCATCCACACCTCGGTCATATTCAACGTAATGCTCGACAATCGCGTCGAGGATCTCATAAGACGGCAGTGAATCTGAATCGACCTGATCCGGCCTGAGTTCGGCACTGGGTGGCCGTTCGATAATTCGAACAGGAATACACGCTGAAATGGTATTGCGATAAGTCGACAAACGATAAACCGTCTGTTTCGTTAGGTCTTTGAGTACGGCTAACCCTCCGGCCATGTCACCATACAAAGTCGCATAACCGGTACTCATTTCACTTTTATTGCCAGTGGTTAACACTAAAGAGCCAAACTTATTCGACAAACTCATCAACAACGTTCCTCGAATTCTTGATTGAAGATTTTCCTCGGTGGTATCGAATTCCCTACCCTTAAACTCATCAGACAAACCCGCCATAAACACATCAAACATAGGTTTTATTGCGATCTCAGAATAGTCAACACCCAGACCGGCCGCCATACTGCTCGCATCCTCCCGGCTCATGTCAGCGGTAAACTGAGACGGCATCATGACAACCTTAACCCGTCCAGCGCCCAAGGCATCCACAGCAATGGCTAAGGTGAGCGCAGAATCAATGCCCCCAGAAAGACCAATCAGCACACCTGGAAAGCCATTTTTGTTAACGTAATCCCTGACCCCTAGCACAAGCGCCTCGTAAATAGCTTGGTCGTTCGATAACAATTGTTCGTTACACTCAGAGATGATGTCACCGCGCTCATAGGCCATAAGGCTGACGTTTTCACAAAAAAACGGCATTTGAGCGACAACGTCACCTTTGTCGTCGCAGGCAAATGATCCACCATCAAAAACGAGTTCGTCCTGACCGCCGATGAGATTACAAAATACGATTGGCATTGTATGAAGTCGTGATTGGGTCTGCACGACCTTTCGTCGCAAAGCATCTTTACCCGTATGAAACGGAGACGCGTTCAGCACCACCAACAATTCGGCTCCATGCGCCTTCGCTTGTGCGACTGCATTCGCAGGATGCTCAATCACTTTAGACTCAGTCGAGGCTTCCCGACCATCCTCACCCCAAACATCCTCACAAATATTGAGCCCGACCGACACACCAGAGATATTAACTACACATGGCTGAGTCCCTGCGTCGAAGTATCTCGCCTCATCAAACACACGATAATTGGGCAGCTCCTGTTTGCAATATCGTGCGACAATCTGTCCATCTTGAATGATAGATGCGGCGTTATATAACCCCTCATTTGTCTGATAAGGATGGCCTACAACAACTGTAACGCCAAAAATTCGTTGCGCAAGGTAAGTGAGTTTTAAATCACACTCCTTTAGGAAGTCTGGCCGAAGCAATAAATCCTCCGGCGGATATCCACACAACGATAATTCTGGCGTCACAACGAGATCCACACCGTCTGATTTTGCTTTCTCAACAACTGAAAAAATCTTCTCAGCATTGGATGACACATCACCAACGATGCAATTGATTTGAGCGACTAAGATTTTTAAAGGCATACTAGCGACTGATTAAATAAAACAATATGAATAACGTTAAATTTGACATAGTCAATAGTTTATCTGGAATCAAAGCTGAGGACTGGAATTCTCTCAACGGTGATAGCCTTGTCACATCCTATGATTTTCTGTCCGCACTTGAGGACACTGAAAACGTTGGCGGTAACAGCGGATGGTCACCTGCGCACCTGATCGCAACAGACGGCGACAAACTGGTTGGCGCAGCCCCTCTTTATATTAAAACGCATTCCTACGGAGAGTTTATTTTTGATTGGGCTTGGGCAGACGCCTACCACCGATCAGGGCTTGATTATTACCCCAAGCTCGTGTCTGCAGTTCCATTCACCCCAGCCACCGGGCCGCGTTTATTGGCGTCTGACCCCGAAATGAAACACTCACTTGCGTCAGCAACACTCGCTTTCGCGCAAGACAATAAATTATCATCTTTTCATTGCTTGTACCCCGAGCTCGATGACTTACAGATTTGGGGGCATGCCGGCTGCTTGATGAGGAAATCCATTCAGTTTCATTGGACCAACCAAGATTACGAAAACTTCGAGCATTTCTTGTCTTTCATGAAGTCAGCCAAACGAAAAAAAATAAAACAAGAGCGAAGACGAATCGTCGATGACGGCATCACATTTGACGTCATTTCCGGAGATCAAGCGACCGACACCGAATGGCAGTTTTTCTACGACTGCTATCACCACACTTATGCCATTCGAGGAACAAACCCGTATCTGAATTTTGAATTTTTCTTGGAGCTCAAAAAAAGAATCGGTAAAAATACTCTTCTCATCATCGCTACGAGAGGTGGCAAGCGAATTGCTGCCGCATTAAACTTACTCAGCAACGATAAAATTCTAGGACGCTACTGGGGAGCGAATGAGTACGTGCCCGGTCTACATTTTGAAACCTGTTACTACCAAACCATAGAATATGCAATTCAGCATAGCTATAGAACATTCGAAGGGGGGGCACAAGGCGAGCATAAACTATCTCGCGGATTAGAAGTCGTAGCAACCAACTCGGCTCACTGGTTAGCGCACCCTCAATTCTCCGATGCCGTTGAGAATTTTTTATCTCGCGAAGGAACCGCCATCAGTGAATACCATGATAGCCTCACTACCCGCGCACCGTTCAAAACTCTATAATCAGGATTTGGCTGAAGCTTAGACAAATAAGGATAAAAACAGTGGTTTTTAATTTTTATAATCGTTTAACGTCAAGACAACAGAGTATTTATCGACAAAGTGATGACATCAAATACTTGACGCTTCGAGAAGTTGCTCAACTTCAAAGCGCCTCGACCGCGCTAGAGGAACTGCTAATCAGCGAAGATTTATCCGAAATTGAAAACACGTGTCAAGCCATTGCCGACGAGGTTGTGTCACAAATCAAAGCGCCGAGGCTAAAAGTGCAAATACTTACCGTCCGGCCCTCGGACGACTGGGGGGAACTCCACGGATTATACCTTCCAGAAGATGACGGTAAGCCAGCAAAAATACAAGTCTGGATGCGAACAGCCAAAAACAAAAAAGTCGTAGCATTTAAGAGCTTTTTAAGAACGCTACTCCACGAACTTTGTCATCACCTCGATTACGAACACTTTGGCTTCCCAGAGACATTTCACACCGAAGGGTTTTACAGTAGGGAATCGAGTCTATTTAAGCAAATACGTGCCCACAGCACGCCCGCCTTGACAATAGCACCTGGGTTAGATCGAGCTTAATCTCCTGGCAGAGGACAAAAAATTTGTACCGAGTCGTCATAGCAACCGTGAGCATTAAAGCCATCGTTATCTTTAATGCACTGGAACGTATGCGCACCCATTTCATCGGTATATGGACAGTCCCGAAACTTGTACATCTTGTATTCTTTCTCGATAGATTTTTCGTACGTCCCACCATCTGACTGAGGACAAAAAATTTGTACCGAATCATCATAGCAACCATGAGCATTAAAGCCATCGTTATCTTTAATGCACTGGAACGTATGCGCACCCATTTCGTCGGTATATGGGCAGTCCCGAAACTTGAACATCTTGTATTCTTTCTCGATAGATTTTTCGTACGCTCTGTCATCAGTAGGCCCGTCAGCCCATGCCTGACAAACAAAACCGACTGCTAACAAAAAAAACAACAACACATGACTTAAACGATAAGCTACATTCATACTGCACCTCTATAAGGAATTTTTCTCATACCCACGCTCTACTGCGTGAATTTAAAACGTAGCCTCAAGTACCGTCGGCCGGTTAAATCTTTAATCTCGGTTAACGTTTCTCCTTTGTAGGTGGCCTCGATGGTATATCTACCCCCAACCACCTCAACAAAAAACAGTGGACCTCTAGACTCATCCTCTAGGATCACGTTACCGGATAAATCTTTTACGGTAACGAGCACACCCGAAATCGGCCCCTCGACTGCCGTCGAAGTCAACACCATATGCATAGGAAACCGTGACGCTAAATTGTCCATCTTTTTTCGCTCGGCAGCATCCATACCACCAGACACATACTGCACACCACGGTACTTTAATATTTCTATCTCAGCCGCAAATGAGAACGACGAAAATAAACAGAAAATAAGCACAGCAATAATTTTATGAACTCTCAAATCAAATCCTTCCATGACGCGCTTGATGCGCGTTGCCAATAGTAAAACATTTTAGTTAGACGTGTCGCATAGCCTGACGACTCAAAATACAATCTATCGGGCCATTCTTTCTGCCACATCAACAAACAACTGAGGAGAGCCAAAACCACCCGCCTTAGTCAGCAGTATTTTGTTTTGACCACCCAGACTTAACAAGGACATCGGAACACCCGCCATCAGATTGCCACATACTTCTAAAATAGGCACATTCAATTCCCGCAAAAATGCGAGTGCAGTATCTCCACCCGTCACCAAGATCACATCGGGATCGAGACTCCGCAGATTTTGCGCACCGGTCCTAGCGAGACGTGCTGCAACCACATTGGGTTGCTCCACACAATCCGAATCTTGCTGCGCCACAATGGCACACACCGGACTTTCTGGGTCAGGCAGATCATCCAATTGCCCATTGGTTGCAGAATAAACTGATCCAAAATAACGTTTTTCAAGTTCGGATACTTGCTCGAGAGATCTCTTTGATCTTGAGCCCACCAAATATAAAAATGAGTGAAAAATGCCCTTTGTAGCCAAGGGATGGTCACGTCGAGGGAGCGCGGATGCAAGACGACTTGTCACACCTGATGAACCTACCAAGAGACACGGTTGTTCGGTGCTCAAAAAACCAGCAACAACCCGATCCAAATCTGCAACATCTATAGCATCAAATACCCTAATGGCATTCATACCGTCATCAGCGTGCAATGATTGAACATTCAAACTAACGAGGAGGGCTCTATCTTTAATCTCAAACATCTCCAGAATATTGATCTTAGGGGCAGGACTGAGTTGATCTTTGACAAACTCAGTCTCGCTAAGAGCCACGCCATCGATGTATACTTGACCTGCTTGAACTGTTCTTAATTGCTCTGGAAATGCCGGCGCAATATAGGCTTCTTGGATGGCACAATGATCCATGACCGCCAGCGTTTCTGAAACGACATTCCCCCTCAGCGTCGAATCAATTTTCTTAATCACATACTGAAAACTGCTCAAATCTAATTGACCCAAGCAATCATTGATTGCTTGAATTGCTTTTTGAGCAGAAAGATGTCGAGAATTTGTATTTACCGCAACCACGTCGGCCTCGAGCAGATCACTCCACGCAAATGGTATTGATGCATCCACAATGGTTTTAACTCTAAAACCACGCTCACAAAAAGGACCCGCAGCATCAAGAGCTCCGGTCAGATCATCAGCAACAATGAGGATCTTAGATGATAGATCCGGCGACGTCATTGTCCGTCAGAGATTCTCCGCGCATAGTCAATCGCTGCTTTCATGTTGGTGTTATTCGCCACACCTTTCCACGCAATGTCGAAGGCAGTGCCGTGATCTACAGACGTTCGGTAAATGGGCAAACCTAAACTGACGTTAACCGTTTCATCAAAAGCGATCAGCTTAGTCGGAATATGTCCCTGGTCATGATACTGCGCAACAACGAGATCAAACTCACCTTTTAGCGCCCGATAAAATACCGTATCTCCTGAAATAGGGCCCTGCACATCGATTCCTTCCTCCTTAGCCTGTTTGATTGCAGGCGCCAAACGATCAGCCTCTTCGGAACCAAACAGTCCACCCTCCCCGCAGTGCGGGTTAAGGCCAGCAACCGCTAAGCGCGGACGTGCGTAACCAATATTTTTAAAATGCTGATTACCTATACGGATAGTATCTAACACGCGCTGGATGCTTGGTGTAACCGCCGCATTGGCAAGCGATGTGTGTGTGGTTACATGAATCGCGCTCAACTGTGGTCCAGCTAATAGCATATAAGAAGATTTTGCGCCTGTTAGGTTCGCGAGCAACTCCGTATGTCCATCAAACTTATGACCCGCCAGATGCATAGCCGCTTTGTTTAGCGGTGCGGTCACAATTACCGAGATCAACTTATCGAGCGATAGCTCTACAGCTTTTTCTACAAACCTATAGGCAGCCTCACCGGCACTCGCGCTCAACTGACCATCTTTGATAGACTCAGCACCCGCAGTCTGAACATGAACAACCGGCACATTCCCCAGTTCGACACTTAGCGAATCGCTGAATGTAAGCCCCGCATTGATCAAACGACTCGCTCGCTCCAGCAAATCAATATTTCCGATAACAACTGACCGAGATCTGGCTTCAGGCAACATTTCCTGTAACGTTTTAACGATAATTTCGGGACCGATCCCCGCAGGATCACCCATCGTAATTCCAATTCGACTTAGTTCCAAGAGCTAACCTCTTTGTAATTTAAACATTGAAAAGTAATAGGATTTACATCCCGGCCAACAACGCCTCGCGTTTTGCACTAGAGGCGGCAAGACGAACCTCAGCAGCTCGCGCCAAGTCACCTCCAGACATTTGTATTGCCTCAGCAGCCTTCGCCACAAGCTCAACGTTGGATTTGTCGCAACCAAAAGGTGCATCCTCCAAACCGACCCTGATATGACCACCTTCCATGACGACTCTAGGAATGAGCGGTATGACATCCACATCAAGTCCAGATATCATCCAGTTGCATCCAGGCGCAACTTGATCTAGTAAATTCAGATACGCCGTTAACGCATAATCCTCAGGAGGAAAACCAAACGCGAATCCGGAGCTAAACATCAATCGATAAACCGGCTCAAGGGTACTCTCCCGCCAGTGCAAAGTCGCACCTAGTCGTATAAATCCGGGTTCATAAATTGCGTAACTCGGATGTAGTCCATATTGACGGGCAATACCCATGCCATGACGCACGTCTCGCTCACTATTTTGATACACGTATCCCACCTTGTCTTCTTTAAGGTGATCGTAATGCGAAATATTGCAAGACCCTGGATCCAACACCGTCCACTCTAGGAAACCATCCTTGGCCAAAGATTCGATGTGCGCGTAGCGATCCTCCCCCGTACTTTCTTTGGCAATCGGATTCATACCTGAGGCCGGGACAGTAGGGTAAACCACAGCATCCACTTTAGAGCGAATACCATCGATGATTCGTTTATAGACATCCACGTCGTCTTTTTGCTGCCCGGTTTGCTCGTCATAAGCATGTACATGAACGATCGACGCGCCGGCACTCACACAATCTATGCCCTGCTGAACAATGTCCTCTACTTTGATGGGTATACCGGATTGTTTTTTTTGCGTCCATGGTCCGTTTAGAGCAACCTCAAGCCATGTCTTACTCGTAACGTCTTCCATCTATGTACCCATTCAATGTTTAAATAATATCAACCGACAAGGTGGATAAGCCGGATACGTGTCCGATGAGTTTATCCCCACGCTCAAGCGGGCCAACGCCAGCAGGCGTTCCAGTGAAAATTAAATCGCCCGCCTCCAATTGGTAAAACTTTGAAAGAAATGAAATGATCTCAGGAACATCCCATATCATCTCGTCAAGGTTTCCCATTTGACGCACCTTACCATTAACCGTGAGTGAAATTTCGCCAATCGATAAGTGTCCGCAAGCACTGGCTCTCGTTATTCCAGTAATCGGTGCCCCCTGTTCAAACGATTTGCCGAAATCCCAAGGTCGACTCATTTTTTTCGCCTGTGCTTGCAAATCTCTGCGCGTAAGGTCAAGACCAACAGCATATCCATACACATGATCTAAGGCTTCTGCGTGAGAAATGTCAGAACCTGATCGACCGAGCGCCACAACCATTTCAATCTCATGATGCAGGTCGTTCGTCGCCCTAGGGTAATTAATAGCTCCTCCGCCAGGCACCAATGCATCCAATGACTTAAGGAAAAAGAAAGGGGGTTCTCGCTCAGGGTCATTACCCATTTCGCGCGCGTGCTCCGCATAGTTACGGCCAACACAGAAAACTCTGTTCACGGGAAATTCGCACACCTCATCATTAACCGACACCCGCGGTGCAACTTTTGGTTCAAATGTTAAGCGCTTAAAGCTCAAAAAAATTCCTTACAAACGATGTTGATCATGCGTCCGACGATAAAAAAACATTATCGCACATCATCAGTCCCCCGCCCGATGCGCGGAGTCCGAATCAAGCTCAAGCTTACCGATGATCACATCAGACAAAACGCGAGCGCGACACGCGAGAATCAAACCTTGCTCATACTCATATGCCGTTAGCGCCGATTCCGAATAAGAGTCCAAAACAACTTCACCAGCGACCAACTGACATTTGCAGGTACCGCATACCCCGTTCTGACATGCATACGGGAACTTAATATTGCGACGCAACAATGCCGCCAAAATAAACTCTTTTGAGTGCACCAAAATAGGCGCTGGACCACCGAAGAGCTTGACTCGAAAACCCCCTTTAGAAACCATAATTAACATTAAGTACCTGAAATTTAATACCTTATTAAGATTAATGACAATTTGAATCTAGCACCAACTCTAAAGAGTCTCTTAAACATTTTTTGCGGACTTAGGGCGACGAGACATTTCGGCCTCAACAATAAAATCGGTCAGCACTGCAAAACCAGTGATGACGCCTCATTGTGACGATAATGTAAAAGGACATGAATTATTATTCTAGAAATCATTAAGGGTCTTGCAATGAGGCTGGAGTGAGGTTAAGTTAGAGTTTGGATTTACTGTACTTTTAACTTTTCGGCTCCAAACTGATTCACAGAAATCTAGAGCGAGTCGAAATGTTTTAGTGTTAGTAAATTTATTTTTATTTTTTAATACTAATTTTATTCATTCGCGAATAAATAAAATAGTCTTCATAAATGTTTTAGGGAGAGAGTTATGACACGTTGGACTTCTTCAGCTGCCGTTAAGGCAATTACAGCTGTTGCGTTCG
>DFDI01000088.1:17969-92299 GCA_002367635.1 Betaproteobacteria bacterium UBA3031
ATTACAGCTGTTGCGTTCGTCGGCTTCGCTTCCCAAGCAATGGCAGCAGATGTCACTTGGGATCGATTGTTGAACGCGCAAAATGATGACGCTAACTGGATGATGTACCACAAAGATTTTTCTGGTCATCACCATAGTGGCTTAAATCAAATTAACACCAAGAACGTTAAGAACTTGAAACTCGCATGGCAGCACAATCCATCTGCTACCAAGCGTGGTATTCAAGGCTTCCCTCTCGCGGTTGATGGCATCGTTTATTACACGACTACATCAGGCACGATCTGGGCTATTAACGGCGCTACTGGTGCTCCAGTGTGGCAACACGCTGCAAAAATTGACGTTGAGCGCGCTGAAGGTACGTTCTACAACCCATACAATCGCGGCCTAGCAATTTCAGGTGGCAATGTATACATGGGTACTACTGACGGACGTTTAATCGCACTTAACGCTAAGACAGGTGCTGTTGTCTGGGATAATGAGATCATGTCTGTGGCCAAAGGTAACAAAGGCTTCACAGGTGCTCCTCTTGTTGTTAAAGACACAGTTATCATCGGTGCAAACGGTGGTGAGTTATCTGGTTGCTGTGGACCAATTTACGCAGTTGATGCGAAAACAGGTTCAGTTAAGTGGCAATTTGACACCATTGGTGGCGATCAGCGCTCACGTGATTCTTGGGGCAATGACTCCTGGAAAATCGGTGGTGGTGGTGGTTGGATGACGGGTAGTTATGATCCTGCAACCAACACAGTTTGGTGGGGAACAGCTAATCCAGCTCCTGACTATGACTACATCGGCGGCGATTGGATGAACAATGGTCCACGTCCAGGTGAGAACCTCTACAGCTCTTCAGTAGTTGTTCTTGATGCAGACAGCGGTGAGTTAACTGCTTACTTCCAAGAAATGCCACACGACGCTTGGGACTTTGACTCAGCAGTCGGTGAGTTCTTGATGATTGAAAAAGGCGGCAAGCGAAACATGGTTCACCCAAATAAGGGCGGTATCATTTTTGTTTATGACGCTGATTCAGTTGGTGGTGGTAATGAGTTGACCGTTAACAATGCGTACATGATTGGTGAGACCTATAACTACATCAAAGGTGTTACTAAAGAAGGTCGCTTAGTTGGTCGACGTGAACTACCAGAAGGTAAGCACTCAGACGTATGTCCTGCAATTGATGGGGCTATTTCATGGAATACCGGCGCTTACAACCCTAAGAGAAATACACACTTCATGCTCACACAGGAATTCTGTTTTGACATCGAAGTTGTAAATCCAGAGCGTCCAGATGACTTTTCTGGTCAAGCGTACTTCGGTGCGTCATGGACTTCTAAGGCTCCTAAGCAAAAAGCAGACGGTACTAAAGTTGACGCTGCTTACGGCACGCTTCAGGCCCGTGATCCTTTGACCGGCGAAATGAAATGGCGTGTTGAGTACAAGTACCCAGTACTTGCTTCTCTCTTGTCAACCGGTGGCGATCTTGTTTTCGTACCTGGCGCAGACGGAATGTTTGACGCTCGCGATGCGAAGACCGGTAAGCTCTTGTGGCAAAACAACTTGGGTACTGGTGCCCACGGTGGTGTTATCACCTACATGGCTGGTGGAAAACAGTACGTTGCTGTTGTTACTGGCTGGGGCTCACACGTTGCAGGTAACTTCCCTGGACTGTTTGGCGCTCCATTCACAACCATGTCAACAGACACTGGTACTTTGATGGTCTACGCACTGTAAGGTGAGTTGATCAATCAAATTCGACGGTTTTTAATGTCGAAATGAAATGAAATTTGGGCGGGTTTTCCCGCCCAAATTTTTTTGTCGGCTCTTTATTAGAGCTTAGAAATAACTTAATATTGTCGATTCGAGTAGTCACTATCCGCAGGAGAACCACATGCAACACAATCTTTCCTTTACCGTATTAACGCGCGTCGCACTCATGATGATTTGCGCGATGGGATTGAACATTTCGATTACTCATGCCAAGGAAGACGTAACAGATATCGCGGCAGCAGAGGTTGATCCAAACTACTTCCAATACAAAGAAAATTTCTCTGTCAAACGTTTATTTGCGTCCCGATGTAGTTGGTGTCATCAAGGATATGGGCTTAAACAAGCAGACGGGCCACGTCTATCAGGCACTACGAAGTCCAAGGAAAATGTCATAGAACAAATTGCTTACGGTAAAAGTCCAATGCCGGGTTTCCGGAAGCAACTTAAGCCGTGGCAAATTGAGGCGTTAGCGGATTACATCAAAGCGCTCCCTGATGTCGAGCTGTGAATTTTAGCTCCATCTTATCGAACCTACGAACGGCCCTCAAGGGGCCGTTTTTTATTCTCTAGCTAAACGGAACGTTACCGCCAAACCATCGTATTCGGCGCTCCCCTTGAATTTGTCTTCTCCAATTAAAAATACATGACCAACGAAGTCCTTAGCACCATCTCCATTAGCTGTAAAATTAATGCGGTTCCCCAGAAAATGGACTGCCGATAAGAGGGTCACGTCCTTTCCAAATTTTTCCAAGTTCGTAAATCGAATAGAGCCCTTGCCTTCGTGGTTAAACGTCAGCCACAACGTGCCACTGGTCATGCCCTCATACCAAGCCCCAGACCATGTTCCGACGTATTTTTGAGGGGTTTCATCCGCATGCACTATCGTTGCCAAAGCGAATACACATACTGCTAAAAATTTTTTAAGTAACATTGAGAATTTTTTAATCTGGTTAAATAACCTATTATATTGGAAATATCTACATATTCAGATTAACATTCAAAGCAATATAGAAGTAAAAAATACACCTCCTGATCGTCAAGGCTCGCCAATCCATAAGGGAAAAGAAGACGCTACTGTGCCCATCAAATACTGTAACCAATGTGGCACGCCCACAGTCATTAAAATTCCTCATGGGGATAACCTGCCACGCTCAGTCTGTGAGAGCTGCGGCTTCATTCAATACGAAAATCCCAAAGTCATCGTTGGATGTATTGCCGAGTGGGAAGACAAAATTCTGCTCTGTAAGCGCGCTATAGAACCACGGCTGGGCTATTGGACGCTCCCTGCAGGATTCTTAGAGAACAATGAGACATCCCAAGAAGGAGCGCTTAGAGAGACCTTAGAAGAAGCTAACGCGAAAGCAACGATTATTGACGCCTTCTCTCTAATCGATATTCCGCATATCAATCAAATTTACCTGCTGTACCGAGCTCAACTCGCTAACGCTAGCTTCTCAACCACATTTGAAAGTTCAGAAGTCGGGTTATTCGACGAAACAACTCTACCGTGGGATGAAATCGCGTTCGCCGCAATCAAAAAATCTTTAGAGCGATATTTCGATGATAAACGTAAGGGCATTTTTTCTTTGCACGTGGAGACAATCAATGCCTCCACGCAAAATAAATGACAGTCAGCATTTAAAGTTAGTTTTTTCGAGTCACCAGCTTGATTCATTATCCGGAGAAGCAGAAACCTTATGAATGGCCAAATCCGCCCCCATATACTCTTCTTCCTCGCTAAGCCGAATACCGACCATAGCTTTAATAGCGCCGTAAACAACAAAACCTCCAACCAAAGCTACCAAGACTCCCGCGACCGTTCCAATGAGTTGAGAGACAAACGAGACGCCACCCATACCACCTAGAATCTCCAGGCCAAAGATCCCTGCCGCAATACCACCCCAAGCGCCACAAAGTCCGTGCAGCGGCCACACACCCAGCACATCATCGATCTTCCAGCGATTCTGAGTCGCGGTAAATAGAGAAACAAATAGTGCTCCAGCAATTAACCCTGTCACAAGCGCACCAAGTGGGTGCATGATATCGGAGCCAGCGCAGACAGCCACCAACCCAGCGAGTGGTCCATTGTGGACAAAACCTGGATCATTCCTGCCAACAACTAAGGCTGCTAAAGTGCCGCCCACCATCGCCATGAGGGAATTTAGCGCGACTAACCCACTGATACCGTCAACAGTTTGAGCCGACATCACATTAAATCCAAACCAACCAACCGTCAGCATCCAGGCGCCAAGCGCTAAGAATGGGATGCTTGAAGGCGGATGAGAAGTAATCCCGCCATTTTTTTGGTATCGACCTTTTCTTGATCCCAACAAAAGAACCGCTGCAAGGGCAATCCAACCACCCATAGCATGAACCACCACGGACCCTGCAAAATCGCGCATTGGTGCTCCGTAACTATCTTGCAACCAGTCTTGGAAGCCAAAGTTTCCATTCCAAATAATGCCCTCAAAGAATGGGTACACAACACCAACAATCACAGCGCTTGCAAATAATTGCGGATAAAACCGAGCCCGCTCGGCGATACCACCAGAAATAATCGCAGGTATTGCCGCAGCAAATGTCAGCAAGAAGAAGAACTTAACGAGGCCATAACCACCATTTTGGCTGAGCGTGTTAGCACCAACCAAAAAGTCAGTACCATAAGCCACGGCATAACCGACAAAGAAATACGCTATTGTGGAAATTGAAAAGTCACATAGAATCTTAACCAGTGCATTCACCTGATTTTTTTTACGGACGGTTCCAACCTCCAAAAACGCAAACCCACCGTGCATGGCAAGCACCATTATGGCGCCCAACAAGATAAACAGTACATCTGTTGCACTATTGGATGACTCCATATAATTCCTCTTTTTAAAAAGACCCGAACATGATTCAATCAGGCTTAAACATGATAATTTTATTGTTTATATTTAAAGCAATAAATGTGCCAAACTCTAACCCATTGATTTATATATATTGAATAAAATTTAGACCGTCTCAAATTGCACTAAATTAGTGCAATCGAAATTATGCGCACATATTTGGTGCGAATTTATAAGGGCCTCCATGAAAGACACACTTAAAATAGGTTTAACCTACCGCCATACCTTCACAGTAAGTGAGAAACAAACCGTGCCTAGGTTCTATCCAGAGTCCGATTTATTTCAAGCCATGCCCCAAGTCTTTGCAACAGGTTATATGGTCGGCTTGCTCGAATGGGCCTGTATCGAGCTCTTAAGACCACACATCAATTGGCCAGACGAACAGACCCTCGGCACCCACGTTAATTTCTCACATGAGGCACCCACACTCCCCGGCATGACCGTAACCGTGGATGTCACACTCGTTACTATTGAAGGCCGAAAATTGTCCTTCTCAGTTAAAGCCCATGATGGCATCGACATTATTTCTACGGGCACGCACGAACGTGTGATCATTAAACAGGAAAAATTTTTAGAACGACTGGAACAACGAAGACGGTCAATCAGAAAAGAGAATTAGGCTTTCTTACTTTGCCAGTTGCTTCATTGCCTTTTCAAGGCCTGACAAGGTGAGGCCAAACATGCGTTCCTCAACCAGCTCACGGGTCAGAGAAATAGACTCGTGGTACTTCCATCTGGCCTCTGGCGTAGGGTTAATCCAAGCCGCTTTCGGGTAGACATCCAAAAGACGCTTCAACCAAACTGAACCTGCTTCTTCATTGAAGTGCTCCACGCTACCACCAGGATAGGTGATCTCATAGGGACTCATCGTCGCATCACCAACCACAATCACTTTATAGTCAGCAGCATACTTATGGAGAATTTGTCCGAGTGGGATACGCTCATTATTGCGTCTGCGATTATCCTTCCACACGGATTCATAAATGAAATTATGAAAATAAAAATACTCTAAATGCTTGAACTCCGTGCGTGCGGCTGAGAATAACTCCTCACATGAACGAACATAATCGTCCATAGAGCCTCCAATATCGAAAAACATGAGCACTTTAATCGCATTGCGTCGCTCAGGAACCATCTTCAAGTCCAAATAGCCGCCATTCTTCGCGGTTGAGAAAATCGTTCCATCAAGATCCAACTCATCTGCCGCCCCTACTCTGGCGAATTTGCGGAGTCGCTTGAGCGCCACCTTAATATTTCGCGTGCCTAGCTCAACTGTATCGTCCAGATTTCTATACTCTCGCTTATCCCAAACCTTTACGGCCCGACGATTTCTAGACCCTGCCTGTCCGACCCGAATTCCTTCTGGGTTATATCCATAAGCGCCAAAAGGACTCTTTCCCGCCGTACCAATCCACTTGGAACCGCCTTGATGTCTTTTTTGTTGCTCCTCCAAACGCTGCCTGAATGTCTCCATGAGCTTCTCCCATCCACCCAGAGACTCAATCAACTTTTTCTCTTCTTCAGAAAGTGACAGTTCAAGTTGTTTATTTAACCATTCCTCTGGGATATTCTTGAGAAAATCGTCGGGGAGCGATTCCAAGCCATTGAAATAATCACCAAATGCCCGATCAAACCGATCATATAATGCTTCATCTTTTACAAAAGTAGCTCGAGATAAAAAATAAAAATCATCGACACTTTCTTTAGCGACACGTAGTCGAAGAGCCTCCAATAACGTCAAGTACTCTTTTACGGATACAGGTATACCCGCATCTCTAATTCTGAAGAAAAAATCAAGTAACACGATGCAACTCTATAGACAGTTCACTAGGCACGCTCAGAGCGTCGATTGAGAAAAACCAAGCGTTCAAATAAATGAACATCCTGCTCGTTTTTCAATAGTGCGCCGGCTAATGGCGGTATCGACTTTCTCTGATCACTCGTTTGCAGCGCCTCAATCGGTATATCCTCAGCCAATAGAAGCTTTAACCAATCCAACAATTCTGACGTCGAAGGCTTTTTCTTAAGACCCGGAGTCTCCCTTAAATCAAAGAATACCTCCAACGCCTGCTGCAGCAATTGTTTTTTAATGCCAGGGAAATGCACATCGATGATTTGACCCATGGTTTCCTTATCAGGGAATTGGATGTAATGAAAAAAACATCTTCTCAAAAAAGCATCAGGCAGATCCTTCTCATTATTACTTGTAATAACAATGAGAGGTCGATGACGCGCACTGATTAACTCCTTTGTCTCATACACAAAAAATTCCATTCGATCGAGCTCTCTAAGCAAATCGTTAGGAAATTCAATGTCAGCCTTATCAATTTCATCGATGAGAACAACCGATGGCTCTTCCGACTGAAAGGCTTCCCATAAGGGTCCCTTCATAATGTAGTTCTTGATATCTTTTACTGATTCCTCTCCGAGCTGAGAATCGCGGAGCCGAGACACAGCGTCGTACTCGTACAAGCCTTGCTGCGCTTTTGAGGTAGATTTAATGTGCCATTGATGCAGTGGCCGCCCCAGCGCACCCGCAACCTCAAGAGCCAGCATAGTTTTACCCGTTCCAGGCTCTCCTTTAATGAGCAGCGGTCGCTGCAATGCGATCGCCGCATTAACAGCCATCATCAAATCCTCACCTGCCACATAATCTTTAGTTCCAGAGAACCTATCCACCATCGCCCCACACCTCCTGATATGTCGTATTTTCCGTAATTATACGGCCTTAGTGATCTGCATCATTGTGTCCGCCATGCGCTTATAATGACGCATGATTTATTCCGACCGGAGTTAACCATGCCAAAATTTAACGCAAATCTCACCATGATGTTCAACGAGTTTGATTTCATGGAGCGATTCAAACAAGCACACCTTCACGGCTTCAAGGGTGTAGAGATCCTGTTTCCGTATGCTTATCCGCAAGATGAGGTCGGAGACACATTATCGAAAAATAATTTAGAGCTGGTTCTATTCAACATGCCACCAGGCGATTTCGAGGCTGGAGATCGAGGTCTGGCATGCTTGCCCGACCGAATATCCGAATTTAAAGATAATGTGCATATTGCAATCAATTACGCGGCACCACTCAATTGTAAAAGACTTCACTGCATGGCTGGCTTAACTCCTGCACAACATTCCAACGAGATCATTGAAGAGACCTTCATTCAGAATGTTCGATTCGCGGCCGACTTATGTCGGGACCACAACATCGAGGTCATGATCGAATCCATCAACACCCGTGACATTCCTGGCTATTATCTAAATTATTCACACCAAGCTGAGAGACTTCTGGAGATGATCGATCGGCCGAATGTTGGGTTTCAGTATGATATCTATCACATGCAAATTATGGAAGGCGATCTCGCACCAACAATTGAACGACTCATCCCCCACATCAAGCACATGCAACTTGCGGACACACCAGGTCGACACGAGCCCGGCACGGGGGAGATCAATTACTCGTTTATTTTTAGCACGGTTGATGCACTAGGCTACGACGGATGGATCGGGTGTGAATATCGACCCCTAGAAGATACGATTTCAGGTTTAGACTGGATTAAGCCCTACCTGTAAAAAACATTTATAACGCAGTTACCTAAATAACAATCATCGAGGGAGAAGCACATCATGAAAATCGGTTTTATCGGCTTAGGAATTATGGGCTCACCCATGGCAGGACAACTGATCAAGGGCGGGCATGACGTCTACCTGCATTCTCGAACACGAGTACCCAAAGAACTCGTATCAGCGGGCGGCACTGCGTGCAAAAATCAATCAGAAGTTGCATCACAATCTGACGTCATCATTTTGATGTTACCTGACACACCCGACGTAGAGAAAGTTCTGTTCGGCCCCAACGGAATCTATGACACGCTATCAAAGGGCGCAACCGTCATTGATATGAGCTCAATTTCTCCGATAGCCACCCGAGAATTTGCCAGCAAATTAGCTCTTAAGGAAATTGGGTATGTGGACGCCCCTGTCTCAGGTGGTGAAGTCGGCGCTAAAAATGCCACATTGACAATAATGGTTGGTGCAAACGAGTCAGAATTCGCCAAGGTGGAACCTATTTTTAAACTAATGGGTCAGAACATTACGCTCGTTGGAGACATTGGTGCCGGTCAAGTCTGCAAAGTGGCGAATCAAGTCATTGTTGCATTAAATATTGAAGCCGTTGGTGAAGCGCTATTACTCGCATCTAAAGCTGGCGTTGACCCATCCAAAGTTCGTCAAGCTTTGATGGGTGGATTCGCCTCATCGAAGATATTGGAAATTCACGGAGACAGGATGATCAAGAGAACTTTTGATCCAGGATTTAGAATCGAATTACACCAGAAAGATTTGAACCTCGCACTCAGTACAGCTCGAAGTCTAGGAGTGAGCCTGCCCAACACAAGCACTGCTCTAGAATTATTTAATGCGTGCTCAGCCGCCGGAGATGGTGCACGAGATCACTCAGCAATGGTCTGTGCGCTCGAGCGTTTAGCGCAACATAAGATTGCCTAATGATGAACCGAAGGGACTTGCTGCGAGATTTATTTGATGCGGCTGTGCAAGCCGCACTGCCCAAGCACACGATTAAAGAGTACCTCCCAGATCCACCCAAAGGACGGACTATTGTCGTTGGTTGCGGCAAGGCTGCCGCAACCATGGCGAAGGCATTCGAAGAGTGTTGGGAACATCCGTTAGAGGGTATTGTTGTGACCCCATACGGACACAGCGTACCCACTGTACGAGTAAAAGTTGTCGAAGCGTCCCACCCCGTCCCAGACTCAGCCGGGATGCAAGCTGCTCTGAACATACAAGCACTTGTGACTAATCTAACTCCAGACGACTTGGTCGTATTCTTGGTTTCAGGCGGGGGATCTTCTCTACTTACCCTTCCTGCTAAAGGGATCAGTCTCGACGACAAGAAAATTCTCAATACAAAACTGCTGCAATGTGGCGCGAACATCAGAGAGATGAATTGTGTGCGAAAACATCTCTCTAGGATAAAAGGTGGACGACTGGCGGAAACTATTTGGCCGGCGCAATGCGTTACGCTTGCGATCTCAGATATTCCAGGAGACGATTTATCTGTTATCGCGTCAGGGCCTTCGGAACCTGACGAAACAACATTTGAGGAAGCACTAGCTATCCTTAGCAAATACCATATAGATGAACCCAGATCGATCATTGAATTTTTAACTTCGAGCAACCCAGAGACACCCAAACCAGGCAACCCGATTTTTAGAAGAGTTAATTCCCATTTAATTTCAACGCCACAACGATCTCTAGAGGCAGCGGCCACAGCCGCACGACAGCATGGATTTACCCCGTTAATACTTGGCGACGCCATAGAGGGGGAAGCACGGGAAGTGGCACGCGTCTTAGCCGGCATCACCAAACAAGTTGTCAGGCACGGGCAACCCATCCCAAGACCCTGTGTCCTTCTCTCTGGTGGGGAGACCACGGTAACGGTGAATGGGAATGGTCGAGGTGGCAGAAATGCTGAGTTTCTGCTCTCCCTTGCCATCGAACTGAATGGCTTACATGGTGTTTGGGCATTTGCTGGTGATACTGATGGAATCGATGGCACAGAGGACAATGCAGGGGCTTTCATCACACCGGACTCTCTAAAACGAGCACGTGAAATTGGTCTAGACGCAAAGCGCATGCTCGCGGATAATGACGGTTATAGTTTTTTCGCTAAGCTAGATGACCTTTTGATAACAGGACCTACGCTAACAAACGTCAATGACTTTAGAGCTATAGTCATCGACCAATGATTTTAAGAGAGATCCATGGGACACATTGAGCGAGACCTAAAAGAATATCCTGTCGCTTCAGTCAACAAAGAAACGCTTGTCAAAGAGTTCTCATCGTTCTTGCCGACTGAATCAGTAAAACATGAAACAGAGGATTTAACTCCCTTTGAATGCGATGGACTCACGGCATATCCACAAATCCCATTGATCGCAGTGTTACCTGAAAACGAAGAACAAGTTTGTCAGGTTATGAAAGTATGTAATCAATTTAAAGTACCTATTGTGTTTCGAGGAGCTGGGACGGGGCTCTCTGGTGGAGCGATTCCTTATGACCAAGGAGTCCTGCTCGTTTTAACTAAACTCAAACGTATCGTTCATATCGATCCCGTTGGTCGATATGCTGTCGTCCAACCCGGCGTGAGAAACGCGGCGATATCGGAAGCAACGAAAAAATACAACCTTTACTATGCTCCTGACCCATCAAGTCAAATTGCCTGCTCAATTGGTGGTAATGTCGCCGAAAACTCAGGAGGCGTTCATTGCTTGAAGTATGGACTTACCGTCAACAACATTCTAAGTGTTCGGTTTGTCACCATCGAGGGGGATATTGTTGAAATTGGCTCAAAAGGATTAGATAGCCCCGGGTATGACTTGCTTGCGCTCATTACCGGATCGGAAGGATTACTGGGGGTGCTCACCGAAGTAACCGTGAAACTCTTACCGACACCTGAAAAAGCGCAAGTGATTATGGCGTCTTTTGATGACGTCGAAAAAGCCGGCCTTGCCGTAGCGGATATCATTGCTGCAGGAATTATTCCAGCAGGCCTCGAGATGATGGATAAAAAAGCAATTGATGCTGTTGAACAATTTATTGGTGCGGGCTACCCAATGGACGCAGCAGCCATGTTGCTGTGTGAATCTGACGGATCCATTGAAGAGGTCAACAACGAAATTAAAAAAACCACAGACGTCCTTTATAAATCTGGCGCGACTGCTGTGACCGTGTCGACAGATGAAGCACATCGACTCAAGTTATGGGCAGGTAGAAAGTCAGCCTTTCCTGCTGTCGGCAGAGTGCTTCCGGATTACTTCTGCATGGATGGTACGATTCCTCGGAAAAGATTACCTCAAGTGTTGAAGCGTATTGCTGAAATGGAGGAGACGTTCCAATTGCAGTGCGCGAATGTTTTTCATGCTGGGGACGGCAACTTGCACCCACTGATCATGTTTGATGCCAACGAGGGTGATCAACTGCATCGTGCAGAATTGTTTGGCGCCGCCATCTTAGAATTGTGCGTTGAAGTTGGAGGAACCATAACCGGTGAACACGGTGTAGGCATCGAAAAAATAAATCAAATGTGTGTTCAATTTGATAACCACGAGTTGCAGACCTTTCTCAACTTGAAACTTGCGTTCGATCCAGACGGACGTTTGAACCCAGGCAAGGCTATTCCGACACTTAATCGGTGTGCCGAATTTGGGCATATGCATGTGCATCGTGGTGAAGAACGATTTCCAGATATTCCAAGATTCTAGTTACACCTGTAAGGCAGCCTCATGAGTTCAATTGAAACCAGTATTGATCAATTTAAAAGCTTTTTCGCCGATGCAAAAAAGCGATCCGAATGCGTCCGGATTCGCGGCAGCGGATCGAAAGATTTCTATGGCGTCTCCCTCGAGGGAACAATAGTTGATACCCGTGATTTTTCAGGGATCACCGAATACGAACCAACCGAACTGGTGTTGACGGCTCGCAGTGGAACACCCCTGCGCGTCATCGAAGATACTCTGAGTGAGAATAACCAAATGTTGGCGTTTGAACCGCCTCACATGGGGCCAGAGGCCACCTTTGGCGGCTGTATTGCCTCTGGGCTATCCGGGCCAAGAAGAGCATCACAAGGTGCTGTCCGTGATTTTGTTCTGGGTGTGAGGTTACTGAACGCAGATGGGCTCGATCTTCAGTTCGGAGGCAAGGTCATGAAAAATGTGGCAGGGTTTGATGTCTCCAGACTCATTGCTGGCTCTTTTGGAACACTCGGTTTAATCCTCGAGTCATCCATTAAGGTGCTCCCGAAACCAGAGTGTGAACGCACGATTTTTTTCGACTTAGACAATCAAACAGCAATAAAAAAGATGAACGAACTAGCCGGCATGCCGATTCCGCTATCAGGCACCTGCTTTGACGGGAACCGTCTAGCAGCAAGACTATCGGGATCCGAAATTGCAGTAAAAGCCGGCCATCAAAAAATCGGGGGAGAGGCCTCCGATGAAAAAGAATTTTGGCACTCAATTCGAGAACAATCGCACCCTTTCTTTCAATCTGAAGGATGCTTGTATCGCCTATCGGTTAACCCAACGGCTCCAGAGACCAAATCTACAAATGGATTAATAGAGTGGAATGGCAGTACACGGTGGATCTGGAACGAAGGAAGCCTTGAGGAACATCAGGAATTTGCAGGTCAATACGGGGGATACGCGACTGTTTTTCGTGGTAATCAATCGGGCAAGTCGATTCATGCAATGTCTCGAGAACTGCAAGTGTTACAGCTAAAAATCAAGCAAGCCATGGATCCACAAGGTGTATTCGGTAGACAAAGATTGTTTACAGAATTCTAGATTGTTGCCACAACTAAAAAAATATCGATGAAGACGAATTTAAAGACCGAGATCCTAGAAACGCGCGAAGGCCAAGAGGCTAACGATATATTGAGATCCTGTGTTCATTGTGGCTTTTGTACCGCCACTTGCCCTACGTACCAGTTACTGGGCGATGAACTGGATAGCCCAAGAGGGCGCATTTATTTAATTAAAGAATTGCTCGAAGGGAAAACGCCCACACAAGCAACCCAATTACACCTAGATCGTTGCTTAACCTGTCGTTCTTGCGAATCCACATGCCCTTCTGGTGTTCAGTACGGCAGGCTCGTGGATATCGGACGACACATCGTGGACAAAGCGGTACCACGCAGCATTGGAGAACAAGTTAAACGTCAAGCTTTAAATAAAATAATCACCAACAAAACCTTATTTCGATCGCTCATTACTGTAGGAAAAATAGTTAAACCGGTATTACCAAAAGCATTACAGAAAAAAATTCCAGAACGCCATAAAACCGTCATGACGTGGCCGCAATCTAAACACACGCGCAAGATGTTATTCCTTGACGGATGTGTACAACCTATCTTGGCTCCTAATATCAATATCGCAACTGCGCATCTCCTAGATCGTATCGGCATAACACTGATACCAACCTCTCGCGTCAACTGTTGCGGTGCTGTCACCTATCATCTAAATAAACAAAAAGAGTCACTTCTCTTTGTTAAACAAAATATTGATGCCTGGTGGCCTCTTTTAGAGCAAGGTGCCGAAGCAATTGTAATTACCGCTAGCGGATGCGGCACGATGATCAAGGAGTATGGGCACCTTTTGGCAGACGATCCTGATTACGCAGAAAAAGCAAAAATTATTTCTGAGCGCGCCAAAGATCTGTGTGAGGTGTTTGGTGATGAACTTACGGATTTGAAAGAGCAAGTTCTCGATCCAATCAAAGAAAAACAGATCAGATCTCGTAAAATTGCTTTTCACTCCCCATGTAGCTTGCAACATGGGCAACAAATCAAGGGGCTTGTGGAGTCCTTACTCAAAACAGCTGGCTACACGCTGACGATTATCGAAGATTCGCATTTATGCTGCGGCTCCGCTGGAACCTACTCCTTACTCCAAGCTGACTTATCGGAACGTCTTTTAGACAACAAAATTGAAGCTATCGAAAAAGAGGAGCCTGATTTAATCGTAACCGCTAATATTGGATGTCTTACACAACTCCAAAGTGGTACCAAAACTAGGGTTTTGCATTGGGCAGAATTACTAGAAGAGGCGCTCTTATAAACAACAGCAGTGATAAGGGGAACATAAATGGAAAAAATCGCACTCATCACAGGCGCAACCGCCGGATTTGGAAAGTCTTCAGTCAAAAAATTTATTGAAAATGGCTGGAAAGTGATTGCCGCAGGCCGACGAGAGGAGCGTCTCGCAGCATTAAAGGAGCAATACGGTGACGCACTCCATTACCTCGCCTTTGACATTCAGGACAGTCAGCAAATCAATGTGGCAATCGATTCGTTACCGACAGAATTTAAAAATATAGACCTATTGATCAACAATGCCGGCCTTGCCCTAGGCACATCCCCGGCACAACAATCAGATTTAGAGCAATGGAATACCATGGTGGACACCAATATTCGCGGGCTCATGTCACTCACGCACAAAGTGCTGCCAACACTGATTGAACAACGAGGAGCTGTGATCAATATCAGTTCAGTGGCTGCAAGCTACCCATACCCCGGCGGCAACGTCTACGGCGGAACGAAAGCATTCGTTGTGCAATTCTCTCTTGGATTAAGATCAGACTTGCATGGAACAGGCGTGCGAGTAACGTGTGTGGAACCAGGAATGTCAGAAACAGAATTCACCCTCGTGCGCACTAAAGGGGATCAATCAGCATCGGATAAACTATATGAGGGGGCAAATCCTATGACGGGAGAAGATATTGCCCAGACACTTTTCTGGATTGCCACACTGCCACCTCACGTGAACATCAATCGCGTAGAACTCATGCCAGTCAATCAATCGTTTAGCCCCTTTCAAATACATCGTACTTAAACGTCCTCAACCCAAGTCTGGCCAAAACGCTACATTCCATTTTTAAGGGCAACGAGGGCTTGCCTCAAACGGACCATAAATGTCTGAGCACAATTCGGATTAATCCACCTTACGACCACGACAGCATTCAATTCCCTATCGATCCAAGTGTATGAACCTCCTGCACCGATCGCAAAAACACTCGATTCAGGAAGTTCAGGAAATAAAATTTTGCTGGTATTTAACCAGGTCAAAAGACCATAGTAAGGCGCAAGATGTGACGGGGTAATCA
The DNA here is from genome assembly GCA_002367635.1 of Betaproteobacteria bacterium UBA3031. GTDB lineage: Bacteria > Pseudomonadota > Gammaproteobacteria > Burkholderiales > Eutrophovitaceae > Eutrophovita. Next base: position 33,302 of record DFDI01000088.1, read on the forward strand.
TTGAATCAATCCACTCTTCACTGATCAACGTATCGTTACCCCAACGACCTTTTTGTAACATTAATTGACCTATGAGCGCTTGATCTTGGCTAGAAATTCTTACACCACCTCCCCAATGACTTCCACCAGGAAGAATTGGCATTAGTACGCCATCAATCTCAACCCACGTATCGGCATACGGCGACCAAGACCAATCACACGACGACCCAATTGGTTTAAGAATTTTTTCCTCGAACACCTCATTAAGTGGCTGTCGAAACAGATGCAATAAAGCAAGCGATAACTGATTGATTCTTACATCATTGTATTCCCAATAAGTCCCCGGCTGACTCAAAGGTCGCTTCGTTCCTTTCCTGAAATTGGTCTTATACCGACGATCCTGAAACGCTAAATAACGGTAATGATCTACTTGATCTGGAATCCCACAACAAACACCCTCCCACTCACTCGTTTGCTGTAAAAAATGCCTCCAGCTGATAGATTTATTCTGAGGTGAATCAAAACCCAAATTGAGCAAAGATGTACTAACAGATTCGTCTAAATCTCGAATGAGACCAGAATCAAAAGCGATCCCACACAGCAGAGCTAAGTAAGTTTTAGCTACACTGAAGGTTAAGTCTGCTCGTTGATGTTCACCCCAAGATGCAACGACTTGACCATCGAGCAAGGCTATACCTGACACGCCTCCTCGTGGAAAAACAGGTCCGAAAAGTCTATTCCATGGTGATGAATCCTCTTGATGGATACCCCATGGTTTCGTGTTATCACGCGTCCATTCAATTTCGTTTTGGACAGCAAACGAAAGACTATCTTCTAGTAAATCAACATCAGATAGCGCCATCAAAAATCCTATTAATCATCGCGCCGACTTTCACCATCAATTACCTTACTCTCATGCTCCACATCTCTAAATCTCTTGCTTAAGTGACGCGTCTTCCACCAAAAACAAATGATTAAAACGAGAATTAAGACTGCCGCAATGGATAGCAAAACGATCGAAAACATAAAAGCCAAGACCAATCCAACGAGACCAAAAACTGTCACGAGTATCCGCGTCAAAATAGGCCATCGTTGCATATTCCTATTTTGACCATTAACACTAAATTGATAAATTTTTTTATTCATTAATTCTATACTACCTTCAAATTCACAAAGGCTAATGATCACCTCTTATTGATTTCCATGCAAACTGGAAAGGCAATCACCTCATGGCCCAAAGGTGTGCCGCCAGGAGTCCTCTCCAAGGTTTATATTGGATCAACCACTGCTCTGCCTCGGATACCGACAGCGTTTTTTTTCCCAGCAATTGTTGTATTTTTTTTCGCACAACCATATCGCCATGTAGAGAACCATCCAAAAACGAATACCCTCTGAGTAAAGTATTGCTCACTGTCCATGGGCCAACACCTTTAAACGACAGCAGAGCGCGTGAAATTGGCTCAAAATCAGAATCCACACTAGGAGTCTCCTCCAACGACAGTTCACCAGACGCAATTGCTACGGCTAAGGAATGGATCGTATTCGATTTAGCTGATGAAATTCCAAAATTTCGCAGCTCATGCACATTGTATTTCGCAATAAATTTAGGTTGAGGAAAGCAAAACAATCCAGACGAATGAATCGTACCCATACCTTTTATGAAACGTGATCTCATCGAAGTCGCCGCCGCAACGCTGACCTGCTGGCCGATAACAGAAGAAATCAACGCCTCCCAGGGAGAGACGGCCTGAGGCACCCGCAACCCCCTGGTCTCAATGATCGTTCGCCTTAATATGTGATCTTCAAGCGCCATCGATTCGAAGTCAGCTACAGGCTGAAGCAATCCCAACACCCGAGACACAAGAGAATTGACAATAAACTGCAAGCGCGATTTCTTTAATCGCGCATCGACATCTGCCTCAACACTAACTTTATCATCATGAAAATTGATCGCAAAATACGCCGGAACTCCATCAACCCAAAAAGCTTTTTCAAACCCTGCCCCCGATACCTTCTCCGACACTCCTGCTTGATCCCTTCCGTAATACTGTAAAACACCCTCTGACCTAAAATTATTGGGTACTGAAATGGTTAAACTCAGAGCAGTCATTTTTATACCTTTTAGAGTCAATTATTACCCCAGTAATATTGTTAAAATTAGGGTGTCCTAGCGGAGGAGTATCTTAGGACTATAACCAAATAAAAAAAGGTACGTTATGACGAATCCAATCATTAATAATGTTAAAGATGAACTCACAAAAAATAACATTCTCAGAATCGGAATCAACGCATCTAATTTTTTGTTAGTTTCAAGTATCGACATCGAAGGCGTGCCCTTTGGTATCGCCCCTGATTTAGGACGAATGTTTGCAGAGGAAATTGATGCGGCTCCTAAGTTCATAGTCTTTGAGACACCAGGAAAATTAGCAGATGCAGGACTAGAAGGGGCCTGGGATATTGCGTTCGTTGGCAATGAGCCTCAACGGGCTAAAGACATTGCTTTTTCCGCCCCTTACCTAGAAATACCAGTAACTTTCTTGGTGCGTGAAAACTCGCCTATTAACAGTCTGTCTGATATCGACCAGGTAGGAAACCGTATTTCAGTGATGGGTCGCAGCGCTTACGATTTATATTTGACGGCTACGATCAAAAACGCGACGATCATTCGCGCCCAATCCATAGACGAATCATTTGAGCAATTCGTAAGCGATGAGCTCGAAGTCTTAGGCGGTCTGAAACCAAGACTTGCATCTGACTGCAAAAAAATACCTGGGAGTCGAGTTCTCGATGGTCAAATTACATCCGTCAAGCAATCAGCAGGAACACTGCCTACGTATTCAACCAGTGCCAAATACCTACATGACTTTATCGAACGAGCTAAAGCAACTGGTGTAATCGATAACTTAATCAATAAGTATCAAGTGAAAGGTGTGATTGTTGCACCACTCGTATAAATGATGAAGCAGTTCAAATGCGTTTAAAATGCTTCATCACTTCGGTGAAACTTATACCGCGTCGAATTTCCGCTGTTGCTTGAAGATCATCCTTTTGATATAGCGTCGCCTTCTCGAGCACGGTAAACGCCTTGGCATGCGGAATCACGACTAATCCGGTTGAGTCGCCAATAATGATATCGCCACTTTCGACAGCGATCCCGTCCAATGAAATGGGACCGCCTATTGATTTGACATGAAGTCGTGTGCGACCAGTTGTCGGTATCACATATCGACTGAAAACATTAAATCCACACGCATTAATTTCGTCCACATCACGCACAGATCCATCAACTACAAGCCCAGAAATTCCTTTAACTGAAGCAGCTAGCGATGCCATGCCGCCCCATATAGAGGCTTTAGCTCCTTTAGCGGCAACCACAATTACGTCACCCTTTTCGGCCCTATCAATCATTGCACCAACCCGAAATTCATGTGATGAAAAAGTGCCTGCCTCGCCGACCTCAACCTCAACCGTTAAGGCTCTCCCGACCACTCGCATACTCGGTTCAACGGGACGTATTGATACGGAGCTGTTAATAAATTTTCCTACGTCATCAAGCGCATTGGCTAAGGTCGCAGTTGGGATATCTTTGAGCGCCTCAATAATTTCATCTAGATCAGTCATAAAAAATCCTATTGAACTTAGAAGTACTGTTCATAATTGAAAAAAGTGCTCTGATGTCGACCGACAATACACTCAATGATTGTCTCTAGGGATCCCTTTCTTTTGATCAATCTTTTGATATTTAATAGCCGGCTTGAGCACCATCCCCTCCGACAATTCATCCACAAGATCTCTTTGAATTTCTTGCCAAGGCGTTTGACTATCTGGAATCGGATGTCCACCAGCTTCTTTTAATTTTCTTTGTCGACGTAAAATCTCGGCCTTGGAAACCTTAAGATCCACGGATCGCTTATTGAGGTCGACACGAACAATGTCATTAGTTTTAAGGATGGCAAGATTGCCTCCGGTTGCAGCTTCTGGAGAAGCATTCAAAATCGATGGAGACCCCGAAGTTCCCGACTGCCTACCATCGCCAATACACGGAAGCTCCTGAACACCCGCTTTAATCAGCCGTGCAGGTGGTTGCATATTGACAACTTCAGCTGCTCCTGGGTATCCAACCGGACCAACGCCGCGTACAAAAAGTATACATGTATCATCGATTTTTAATTTTGAGTCATCAATTCGGTTGTGGTAATCCTCTGGCCCCTCAAACACGATAGCTCTTCCTTCAAATGCATTGAGATCCTTAGGGTTGGACAGATACTTTTCTTTGAATGCATCAGAAATAACGCTGGTCTTCATGATTGCACTGTCAAAAAGATTACCTTTCATATGCAGAAATCCGGCTTGACTCTTCATTGGCTTTTTCATAGACCAAATAACACTTTCGTCTAAAACCTTGGTTTTGTGACAGTTTTGATAAAGTGTTTTTCCGTTCACTGTTAATGCTGTTTTATTGATTAATCCAGCTCTGGCCAGACGACTCACGACAGCCGGAACGCCTCCCGCGTGGTGAAAATCTTCACCCAGGTACTCACCGGCTGGTTGCATATTGACTATAAGAGGCACGTTATAGCCGACACGCTCCCAATCATCATTGTTTATTTTTACACCAAGGTGCTTCGCAATGGCGTTAAAGTGGATTGGTGCATTAGTTGATCCACCAATTGCCGAATTAACAGCGATCATGTTTTCAAAGGCTGACTTTGTCATGATTTTTGATGGGCGGAGGTCCTCCCAAACCATCTCAACGATCCGCTTGCCCGTCAAGTAAGCATTTTCAGCCCGCTCACGATGCGGAGCTGGTATGGCCGCCCCACCGGGCAGTGACATGCCAATTGCTTCTGCTAGCGCATTCATGGTGGAGGCTGTACCCATCGTATTACAATGTCCAGCTGATGGCGCCGATGACGCGATTATATCTATGTATTGCTCATGATTAATCTCTCCCGCCGCGAGCAACTTCCTAGCCTCCCACACGATAGTTCCAGACCCAGTTCGCTTGCCTCTAAACCACCCGTTAAGCATCGGGCCTCCCGACAATACGATCGCAGGAATATCTACTGTTGCGGCGGCCATCAATTGAGCAGGTGTGGTCTTGTCGCACCCTGTGGTTAGGACGACTCCATCAATAAAATACCCATAGAGCAATTCGACCAAGCCGAGGTAACACAAGTTGCGATCTAATGTGGCACTTGGTCGTTTACCCGTCTCCTGAATTGGATGCACCGGAAATTCAAAGGCAATCCCCCCTGCCTCTCGTATTCCTTCTCTTACTCTTTTTGCTAGCTCTAAGTGATGACGATTACAAGGAGATAAATCTGATCCAGATTGAGCAATACCAATAATGGGCTTTCCAGACTGCAACTCTTGACGGCTGATACCCCAATTCATATAACGCTCGATGTAGAGCGCCGTCATATCGGGGTTATCTGGGTTGTTAAACCATTGCCTAGAACGCAATCGAGTTGGATCCATACCCTCACCACTAGCCTTACTGGCAATCTTTTTCTTTTTAGATGTCTTATTTGAATCGCGCACTTAGCCCCCTAATAATTATCAATGTCGACTGACTCATTATGCTCAGTTTTTAAGTGTCAATCTATAAATTAGATTTGGAGGCTGAGGAAGACTAGCTATCAATCGAGAGATGAGCTGCTTTAGCACAAAAAAAAGCCACTTTAACCATAAAGCGACCTTATATAAAGAAGGAGTCTTGTTACATAACCAGATTTAAGATACATGAGCCGGCTTGGTATGGTCTGAGCAAATTAACGGCCGTAAAGTTAGGAATTCTTCCTGAAATGATATCTCCTCAACCTAAGCCTTATCCGCTGAAGAGATAATTCCATGATCGAGAGCAATACGTACGATTTGCGCTGCAGTCGTAGCGCCCAACTTTTGTCTAATATTCGATTGGTAATTCGCTACCGTTTTATAAGCGATATGAAGCGCCTCCGATATCTCATGTAAGGATTGCCCCTGCACCAATAAACGGAAAATTTCAAATTCTCGACCTGAAAGTAAGTCAATATTTTGCTCACCACCGGGTATTGTCTGGGCGGCAATCAACTGAGCCATTTCACTACTTAAATACAATTTACCCATCGCGACCTGACGTACAGCATCAATCAAGACTTCTGGGGCCGCTGACTTGGTAACGTACCCTTTAGCTCCCGCTTGAAAGGCACGATTTACGAATATTATTTCTTCATGCATACTAAAAATCAGAATTTTTTGTTCCGGAACTCGAGTTAGCACTCGTCGCGTCACTTCGATACCACTCATACCAGGCAGCGTGATGTCCATCACCACGACGTCAGGCAGATGATCACAAATGAGACGATACCCCTCGTTCCCAGTCTCTCCTTCAGCCACAACTTTGATGTACGAGTCTCTCTCAAGCAATCTACGATAGCCTTCTCGAACAACAGCATGATCATCAATCAGGATTACATTAATTTCTTGCATTACGCAATCAATCTAATTCCAAAGTTCGCCAATCGATAGGGAAATGTGCAGTAACAAAAAAACCGCTCGGCATACTAACCCCTCTTTCGAATACACCACCTAAACTTTCAACTCTTTCTCTTAAACCAACCAGTCCTACACCATCGGCACTTTCGGCATTTTCCTTATTAGATCCGTTATCACGAACCTCAATGGTTATGCTTCCGTCAGATTGGGAGCCGATCACAATGACTTTCACCTCGGTAGCATCGCTGTGCCTGACGATATTAGTTAATGCCTCCTGAACAAAGCGATAAATAGTTATGTTGACCGTCTCATCAAGACTCATACCCTCGATATCAATTGTTGAGCCCCAAGAAATATTCTCAAAACGACGCCGCCACTCATCAATCATATATTCTAAAGCGGCAACCACGCCTAGCTCATCCAACGCAACCGGCCTCAATTGCTTCAGTAAATCTCTAACACCAGAAAATAACTTTCCAGAAACATCTACGATCGATTTAGCTTGTTCATAAAGGTCACTACCCTCTCGAACAGAATTCCTAATTGCGACCCCATCGATCATAATCGCGTTCATACTTTGTCCGAATTCATCGTGCAACTCACGAGCAATCGCACGACGTTCTGCCTCCTGAATTTCAATATTCTTCCTGGTGAGTCGACGATTTTTCTCTAATGCGCTAGCCAATTCATTCTGAACCGCCATTTGAAGATCCGTTTGTTTACGCAATTGGTGCGTCCGACGAATCAGCACTCCAACCATCATAATGAAAATGACCAAAAGTACTAATGGAAGCTCATCCAACTGCCAAGTCTCCATCGACTCAGTTAAACGCGCCAGCTCTTCACTTAACTCGAGATACGACGCGCAAAAGAAAAACAATACGGTCACTCCAGAAATTACCAGCATGTCTATCCACACCATTGGTGAGCGCACACGTGGCACCGTCATCTTCTTTTTTTGTTGTAAGAGCATATTTTGAAGGCTCCATCCTGTCTTCTAAAAATTCAGTTTACAGACAAAAAAGCCCCGATTGCTAGAACAATCGAGGCTTAATCTGAATTATGAACGATCAACTAAAATCCAAGCAATCACCCATCAAAACTATATTTGATCCCTAAAAAGGCCCCTAACGGAGCTCCAAGCCCCCTAAACTGCTCCGCGCGGTTAGTGCTGTTATTGAACGTCCCATCGACAAAGAAGTTTTGCCCAAGAATACCCATATTTTCATATGATTCATCGAATAAATTCGTAACTTTAAAGAAAATTTGTAGAGACTTTGATGCTTGATAAGTCGAATCAAGATTAACAACCGTGTATCCCGGAATAGTCCCATTCACATCTTGATTGTTCTCGTCACCACGTGCGTAGATCTCACTGAAATAATTAGCCGTTATTCCGGTTACCCATGCACCCAACGGCGCATACTCTGCCCGGACCTTAAAGGTGTGCTCTGGAATATTTGGCATTTTATTACCTGGGTTGACCGTAATGATCTGATTCCCACCTACAGTTGTGTTGGATGAGTTATTTGGACTATTAATATCGAATGTGCTCTCAAAAGTCGCTTCGGTATAACTATAGTCAGTTCTTAAACGAACGTTCCCATTTCCCCATCCCACACCTGCCTCTAGGCCGCGCCGTCGCGTGTCTCCGACGTTATCAAAAAAACCTGCGTTTCCGACAGTTGAACCTGCAGCGTTGATGAACTGAATATCATTTTTTAGATCTGTATTGTAGAGAGCGAAGCTCCATTTAAAATCGTCACGTGACCCTCGAGCACCCCATTCAACTGTTTTAGCAATCACTGCATCCAAAGGAGGGTCCGCCAAGAAAGCGTTTGGTAACTTACAAGGTGCATCTGGGTCAGCACAAGTTAACTCAACTGGTGTTGGTGCACGCATCCCCTCTGAATACGACATATACGTCGTGTAGTGTGCGGTAGGATTGTAATTCACACCTAAAGCAGGATTAAATCGCTTATAGGTATGATCTCCATTTAATTTGGGTCGCACCCCGCTCATGTCCTTAATTTTCACCTTGGCATAGTTATAACGGCCTGACGTCGATATTGAGACCTTATCGGTAAAGTCGAATTGGTCTGACACATAAATACCGTAATAGTAGTTATCACCCTCAACGTTTACTTCATTTTCAAAACCTTCTCCATTAGATGTCGTTGTCCGAATAGTTCCCGTACTGAAAGTTGCGCCTTCCTCGTCATTTTTAAAGTCACTGAATCCTAAATCAGCCGTCCCTCCCAGGCTCCACACATGGCGTTCCGTGAAATTAGTCAACTGTATCGACGTCCCATATCCATTTGTGTTCGTCGTTGATCCCTCGTTAGCACCTGGACATTCCGTCTCATCTGTACTTCCGTCACAAGTTACACCGTTAGATGAGCCGTCAAACTCATCATTCACGTTGCTGTTGATGTTTTCATTTTTCGAATGACGAATATAAGCTGCTCCAGCTAGCAGCTGATCGTCACTCAGATATCTTTTCCAATCAAGATTCAAAAATGCCAATTCATTCTCATTGGTATCAGGGAACGTATAACCCTGCTCTGGGTTATTTAAGAATGAGACCGGCAGCGCTTGAGTACCACTGAGTTTTGTATCCGCCCACGTAAAGCTGAGATCAATATCGGCGTCTTCACTCTCTGAGCCCACCTTCACAAAAAATTGCCTCACTTCACTGCTAGACTCATCCCTCCAACCATCTTCATCGAAAAAAGATCCAGCAACGAACAAATCATTCGATCCATTACTTGATCCATGCTCAAACTGTAAATTTTGTCGCCCCCAAGACCCTCCAGATAGACTCAATTCTGACCCAGGATTCTGAAATCCAGACTTTGTCGTTAACGACAACACACCGCCAAGCGAATTCAATCCGTACGCGGGGTTAGAACCAGGGATCAAGTTGATCGTAGAAATCGCATTCTGAGGAATCATGTCCCATCTAAGCGTGTCTCCAAAAGACTCATTGACCTTGGTCCCATCCATGAACACTGCCAGTCCTTGCGGGTTACCCAGAAGCGGGGACGCCAATTGCCCTCTAAACATCACGTCAGGCATAAACGGATTACCTTGAGCATGATTGACCGCTACGGAATTCAAATTCCTCTCAAGAAACTCTGCAGCATTCGTCGTATTTTGTTGGCTAATCGCCTTACTATTGACCGCCTGCACATTATTGGGGACCTTCGTAATACTGGTGCCCACTCCAGGAACAGGAGTGGTGGAAATAATTTCAATACTGTCTGTCTCAAGTTCGTTAATTCGATTTTCGGCATGTGCATTCGAAAAGACGAAGAGTAGGCTCACGAAATACAACATCAAATTTATAAAACTTCTCATATTAAAACCTGTGATATTAAAAAAATCGACTGGAAAGGATACCACTCGGCCTTATCCTCCGCATCGGGAAATATTCCCAATCAGCCCATAAACTCAAGACTACAATGTGGGATAAACTCAACTTTAATGCTTAATCAGGAGACATCCATGCCACAAGCTTTAATTTTTGACGTCTTTGGCACTGTTGTGGATTGGCGTGGCAGCATCACGCGAGAAATTCGCTCCCTTGCAAACAACAAAGGTATTCATCTGAACGCCGGACAATTCGCCAATGATTGGCGATCGGGCTATCAACCCGCAATGAACCGAGTGCGGCAAGGGGATCTGCCTTGGTTAAACATAGATGGGCTACATAGAATAATCCTTGACGATCTTAAAAAAAAATATGGTTTAGAACATCTCTCAGAAGCAGAAACCGATGTGTTGAATCGCTCATGGCACCGACTCAAACCCTGGCCCGACTCAGTTCGTGGCCTGAGACGATTGAAGAAAGGCTATACCATCTCACCACTATCTAACGGCAATTTTTCTTTACTTAACAATATGGCTAAAAACTCTGGCCTGCCGTGGGATTGCATCATTAGCGCCGAATTATTCGGCCATTACAAACCGGATCCTGAAACCTACCTTGGCGCAGCCAAACTCCTGGACTTACCTCCCGAAGAGGTCATGCTTTGTGCCGCACATAAGGACGATTTATTAGCTGCTCAAGCATGTGGCCTGAGGACTGCGTTTATCAAAAGACCAAAAGAGTTTCCGCCCTCAATGAATATTGACCTATCGACGGACGCACGGTTTGACCTTAACGCGGAGAGCATCATTGATCTAGCCAACCAATTAAACGTCTGATTAAGCCGATTGCCTAGACGTCAAGTGATACCAACTTCAAAAATTAAAGTCTGGGATACCTCGACCCGATTATTCCATTGGTCAATTGCCATCCTCATAACCTACCAACTGGTCACAGGCCACTCAGAAGAAGGCCCATCGGAAAGTCATCTCATCGTGGGTTACTGCGTGTGCGGCTTAATCGTTTTCAGAATCCTCTGGGGCTTCTGGGGCAGCGTACCCGCACGATTCTCAGACTTTATCAAATCCCCCATCACTGTTATTCGCTATATCTTGGGCGGTTCCGGCGTATCAAAATACTCAGCTGGCCACAATCCAACAGGAGGTTATTCGGTTGTATTGATGATTTTTTCGATCATCATTCAAGTCAGCAGCGGATTATTTTGCGATGATGACGTCATGTTTTCAGGTGCATTTAGCGATCTCGTTTCGGATGATTTAACCTCTGTCGCCAATCAAATACACACCGTAAATTCAAAAATACTTCTCTTGTTAGTTTCCGCCCACTTAATCGCAATCAGCTGGTACACATTGTTCAAAAAACAGAATCTCGTGACGCCAATGATTACTGGTTATTCAAGTGAAATTAAAATAAACAATGAAGTAAGTCAGGTCAACGAACATCCAAAACGCGCACTCCTCTTCGCAATCATTAGTGCCGGAGTCACTATAATTTTAATATCAATGCACTAAAGCAACCACGCCTTGATTACAGTAGACATAAAGATTGGATTGGTTTACTTTTTTCGATAGTCGTCGTGACAAGACTTACACGTTTTGCCAAGGACCGAGACGGCCCGCTTCGAAGCGTCATAGTCGCCCGAGAGGCTGGTCGTCGCTAGAAGATCGGCCGCGTCTTGCATCAGCTTCATTTTCTGCTCGAAGTCAGCATAATTTGTCCAAATCTCGGGCCTAGCTTTAGTAGTCCCTGCGTGAGACTCAGTAACAAACCCCTCGAGCGGGACCTGACTAACATCAGCAATGACTTGCGCCCTACGTGCGAAATCAGCCTGATCATATGGTCGCTTTCCTTTAATCATATCTACGATCGCTCCAAAATTCCAACCCATCACCGAGAAAGCACCTTGGCGATATTTGATTGCCTTTTCAACAGATTGAGCCGATGCCGCATTAACGACTATAAGAAGTAATAAACCTGTGACACCCAAAAAATAACGTTTCATCATATTTCTCCTAGAAGACACTCCACATTTACAGACAAATAGACAAAAAAAGGCTGCTGATCGTTACCGTTTTAACGGTACACCCATATTATATTAGAACGAATGATTAAAGATGTTCATCTAAGGCCCAAGCCACATGCTCTCTAACTAATTCTGATTCATATGATTTTCTTAACTCAAGCGAGCGAATGATTTCCGGTGAGGTCGGTGCGTTTCCAAGCGCACAAGCCAAGTTGCGCAGCCATCGCTCGTAACCAATACGGCGAATCGGACTCCCCTCGGTATATCGATAAAATTCAGATTCGCTCCATGAAAACAGCTTCACTAAAGTTTCACCATCTAAGGATTCTCTAACATTAAAGTCTGGAACGGTTGTAACCGACGCATATTTATTCCATGGACACACCACCTGACAGTCATCACAACCGTAAATACGGTTACCCAATAACTTTCTGAATTCTTTCGGGATACTCCCTCGGTGTTCGATCGTCAGATAGGAGATGCACCTTCGCGCATCCAGCTTATAAGGGCCAAGGATGGCTTTTGTGGGACAAATATCAATACATCGACTGCATGTCCCGCAATGTTCACTCGCAGGACTATCTAACGGCAAATCTAAATCAGTGTAAATCTCCCCTAGAAAAAACCATGATCCAGCATTTTTATTGATCAACAGTGTGTGTTTACCGCGCCAACCCAACCCTGATTTTGTCGCCAACTCCACTTCCATCACAGGTGCGCTGTCAGTAAATACACGATAGCCGAACGCACCAATAATCGACTGAACGTTTTGCGCAACTTTTTCTAAGCGCCCTCGGATGACCTTGTGGTAGTCACGACCTAATGCGTAACTGGAAATAAACCCCTTATCGGGAGCATTTATAAAATTAAATCCATCCATACTTTCATTTCGAAACTGAAAATAATTCATTCTCAAACTGATAATGCGCTTCACGCCACTGACAAGCTTATCTGGATCAATTTTCATCTCGAACCGATTGCCGATGTAGTCCATATCACCCGCGTAACCCTTATCGAGCCATTCTTGTAAACGTGGTGCAGATTCTGATAAATCACAATCCGTTACGCGCATGTCATCGAAACCTTGCTCGCGAGCGATGATGCGGATCTTAGACGTTAACTGACCAAGATCCGAATTCGGTGCAACAGGGATGGTCATGACGCTTGACCTGAGTAAGTCACCATCAAATCCTGTCGTTTTCGAGCCGTGCCTCTAGATCTACGATGACAGGTATTAGGTAATCCAAATTAGGGTTTATCGCCATAGCTTGGGAAAGATAGTTGTAAGCATTTCTCGCATTTGAGCGCTCCATCCAAATACTTGCACAGCTTTGCATGACTCCGTAATGATAGGGATTAAGTTGGAGCGCGACCTCATAATCTGCCAGCGCATGATCAATATCACCTGCATTCAGCCAAGCATCTCCGCGTTTGTTCCAAGCTTCAGAAAAAGATGGTTCCGCCTCAATGACTGAATCTAAGAATCCAATGGCCTCTTTGTTATTACCATTTTGCAACGCAAGTGTCGCCTTCACAAACAACCTCTTTGCGGACAAGTTATCCAACCGAAGCCAAAGGCCGGTAATGGCCTGGTCAGCCATGCTGCGCACAGCGGAATCATCGTCTCTCAACAGTCGAAGCATATGAGGCACATCGTCAATCATCCCTGTATCAGCCAACAGGGCAAGGGCACTGCGCCTTACAGAAGCATCAAAGTCTTTAAGTTGCTCGAGCGCCTGTTCCCGATCAGATCTAGAGCCCCAGTCCTCTGCCAGCACTACTGGGGACGAAAATAGAAACAATCCAATAATCAGTAAAGATCTAAAATAGTGACTCATATCCACGGTAACTCTTACGAATAGAAAGTATGATGAGGCATAAACGATAACTTATAAGTCATAACACTGCATCTTAAAATTTAATAACTCTTTGAATTGGATGCTTTTTAAGAGACATCTTTTTAGTATACTTATCAGTCAAGATTAATGTTCCACGTTCTAGGTCCATTTTATGCAAAATAAAGTTCCCTTATTACTGAGTCTTATTGGCTTATTTTTGATTCAACCCGCATCAGCCGCCCCCTACCCTCTAGGAACAATGACCTGCGATGATATTGGCGAATTTGCCTCTGAGGCGATGGGGTGGAGGAAAGAAGAGCTTGCCACCTACGAGGAAGCAATGGCGCGCTTAGAAGCGAGAACGTTCGCCGACCCCGTTGAAAAAAAGAATTTATCCATTGTGCTTGACTATGTTTTTGGTAACTACGGTAGAAATTGGAATGTTGAAAGTGCTGGCAATGTTTTTCGTAGTGATTGTAAAAAAGGTCGTGACGAACCAACTGAATAACAATCAATCGCAACATTACTCGAGTGCGTAGCGCCTAATCTTGTTAACAGCTTATTAAGATCCTAACAATGCCTGATCATCACGATTTCAAATTAGAAACTCTAGGGCTACACGCAGGACAGGAACCTGATAGCGAATATGGGTCAAGAGCTCAACCTATTCATTTCACAACTTCCTATGTCTTCCCCGACACGGATACCGCAGCCTCACTATTCAATATGGAACGTGGTGGGCACGTCTACTCAAGAATTTCAAACCCAACCACCGCCGTACTAGAAGAGCGTATTAGCGCTATGGAAGGTGGAGTCGGCGCCATTGCGACCGCTAGTGGGCAAGCGGCCTTGCACTTGGCCATTACCACTTTAATGGGTCAAGGAAGTCACATTGTCGCATCCAGGTCTCTCTATGGGGGGTCACATAACCTACTCCAATACACCATGCCGAGGTTCGGGATCGAAACTACTTTTGTGAATTTTCGTGATCACGACAGCGTAGCGGCCGCAATCAAACCTGAGACACGACTGATCTTTAGTGAGACCTTAGGCAATCCAGGGTTAGATGTCCTTAATATTCCCGCGATCTCCGAATTGGCGCATCAACACCAACTACCCCTAATGGTCGATTCAACATTTACAACCCCCTATTTGCTCAAGCCATTTGCACTAGGCGCAGATCTAATTATGCATTCCGCAACTAAGTTTTTAGGAGGGCATGGGGTAGCGATTGGAGGGCTCCTTATTGATGGTGGTGACTTTGACTGGACTCAAAGCGACAAATTTCCAACTTTGACACAACCCTACACCGGGTTTCATAACATGGTATTCACGGATGAGTCTCCAGTAGCGGCCTTCTTGCTCAGAGCCAGACGTGAGGGTTTACGTGATTTTGGTGCCTGCATGAGCCCAATGAATGCATTTCAAATCATGCAAGGAGTGGAAACACTAGGCCCCCGCATGCAAAGACACATGGAAAACACTCGTGCAGTCGTCGCGTTTCTCCAGAATCATGAATCAGTCAAACAAGTCATTTATCCAGAATTACCCGAACACACCGACCACGAACTCGCGAAAACGCTCCTGCCCAAAGGCTGTGGAGCGGTATTCACCTTCGAACTAAAAGATGGTCGAGAGGCGGGCCAGCGATTTATCGAACGACTCAAAATATTCTCTCATTTAGCCAATGTCGGAGATGCCAAATCACTCGTAATACATCCCGCATCAACAACACATTTCCGAATGAGTGACGAGGATTTATTAGCGGCCGGGATTGCGGCCGGAACAGTTCGGCTCTCTGTTGGTATAGAAAATATCGATGACCTATTGAGTGATCTCAAACAGGCACTCAAATCTCGATAGAGGACACAGTCATCATGTTCATTACTATCGATAATCAAGACACATTTATTTACACGGCAGCCCGAGAGATACACCATCATCAACCCTCCGTATTGTTCATTCACGGGGCCGCAAATGATCATAGCGTGTGGAATATGCAGTGCCGATATTTTTCAACGCATGGTTGGAATGCGCTAGCTATTGACCTGCCCGGACATGGTCAAAGCAAGGGACCTCCACTGAATAGCATCAGCGCACTAGCCGACTGGGTTGAAAAATGCACCAAAACTCTAAACCTAGAGCAATTGGCAATCGTTGGACACAGCATGGGATCATTAATCGGCCTTGAACTTGCTTCAAGAAAAAACAGCCTTGCCAACCAAATCGCACTGATAGGCATCAACGTCCCCATGCCTGTTTCAGACCAATTATTGGAAACAGCCAAAAAAAATCCCAAAGTCGCCTACCGACTTATGAACCAATATTCATTTAGTGGACGAGCAAAGCTAGGAAAAAATGATATCCCGGGCCTATCAATGGAAGGGGTAAGCCTCAAACTAATGAATCGCACACAGCCGGGAGTTTTACATGCGGATTTCATCGCATGCAACACATACGACAAGGGCATTTCTTCAGCTCAAAAAATCAACTGCCCTAGTATTTTGCTTTTGGGATCTCAGGACAAAATGACTCCCGCGTCCCGCACAAAAAGCTTGAGAAATGCGCTACCTGGCAGTCTAGTCAAAGTCCTGCCAGGTACCGGACACGCCATCATGGCTGAACAGCCCAATCAGGTCACGGAATGCCTGAAGAACTTTTTAGTCAAAACTTAATCACTAACGAACAGCGCATAATGAACATACAGTCGTTTAAATTTACGACTTAAACTAGCTTCAACATAGTTTCGGCATCACTAACTTCCATACCGCCAGGAGCCTCTTCAACATTAATTGCTTTGACCACTCCGTCATCAATCAGCATCGAGTAGCGCTTAGAACGCACGCCCATTCCTCCAGCAGTAAGATCAAGATCCATTCCTACCGCCTTAGTAAATTCAGCGCTGCCATCTGCCATCATGCGAACAGCACCTGTCGCATTATTTTCTCGTCCCCAAGCACCCATAACAAAGGCATCATTGACGGACACGCACCAGATTTCATCAATCTTCTGTTTAAGTTCCGCTGCTTTTTCAACGTAACCAGGTAAGTGTTTTGCCGAACAAGTCGGTGTGTAAGCGCCCGGCAGTGCGAATAAAGCAATGCGCTTACCCTTCACAAGCTCAGACAACTTGAATGTGTTCGGTCCGATGCTACATCCTTCTGTTTCCTCATTAATATACTCGCGTAGCGTACATTCCGGAACGTGGTCACCAACTTTGATAGTCATATTCAATCCTTATTAATATTTCATTTGAGAATAAATTTAATTTTTAACTTCCGACACGAATTATACTATTACAATATCTGACTCAGACAGATTACATAGACGCCAATATGCACGTCTCCGTGACTTTTCTTAAAATGCCAGCCTATACCCTTTTACTTTTGATCAAGAAACTTCCATTTAATGTCCACAAAGAACTACATCACACCCAATGGAATGAAGCGACTGAAAGACGAGGCCTTACGTTTAATTGACTTAGAGCGCCCTGCACTCGTCAAAGTCATTTCATGGGCAGCCTCCAACGGAGACCGATCAGAGAATGGTGACTATATCTATGGCAAAAGAAAATTACGCGAAATTGATAAACGAATAAGACTCCTCACAAAAAAATTAGATTCAGCAGTAGCAATCGACCCAGAGCAGCGAGAGGCAACTGAGCAAGTATTCTTTGGTGCAACAGTTTCTTTTAGAAGATCGAAAGCTCATGAAGAAACTGTGGCGATCGTCGGTATTGACGAAGCGGACGCGAAAAAAAGGTTGATCAGTTGGATCTCCCCACTCGCAACATCATTGTTAAAAACTCGCATAGGGGATCGGGTCTACCTAGATACGCCCAATGGAAGAGAGGAACTAGAAATAACTGCTATTCAATATAAACGTATCGCCATAGATTGAACGACTGATTTATCCGTGGTTTTCCTTAGGATAAGCAGGAGCAGATCGGCCTAGGCCATCAAACAAATCCAATAGTCTTTCTTGATACGCATAAACATCATCAGCTTTGTCAAAAATGGTTAATCCAGATCCACACCGTAGCCACTGAAAAATACCAACCATAATATAATCTGAAAAATTAGGACCCTTACCACCCAGGAAATTTTGTCGGCTAAGCGTCTGTCGCAGAGGCTCTAAAGCCTTTATGAAACCTATACGCGCAGCTTCTGGGTTACCCCCCCACTCTTCCAAAGTGATGCCAAAACGAATTTCTCGGCTTTCTCGAAAGTATTTCTGATCGGCATCCTTCTGTAAACCAAAAAAGTCCAAAATGCCCATGCGAGAAACTAGCGAATGCAACACCGTCTCTGTCCAGCACTTCACAAACAAAGATTGAGATCGGGACTCGTCGCTATCAAATAATGCATGCTGTGGATATTTTTTATCAAGAAAAAGTGCGATATCCCACGAATCAATAACAACCTCACTCCCATCGACTAATACTGGGACCTTGCCGTCATTTGGCACGGGCAATTGATCTATTTCCGAAAAATAAATCGGAATTTCCTCCCAGCTCAGGCCTTTATGCGCTAAAGCATATTTTATACGCCAGCAAAATGGAGAGAACCGAACCTCAGGATACTTCGACGCCAAGTCAAATAGCTGAATCATGAATTAAACCTTCCCTTGAATTGTATGAGAACCTTGCCCAAATAAGAATTTTTTTGCCTCATCATCGACCACTGGCCCTCGGCTGATTTCTTTTCCTCGCGCATAGGCTCTCGCCACAGACCCTTTAGCTCTCACACGTTCATGCCACTTCTGTATTGACGGAAAGTCATCAAGATTCTGTCTCTGACGCTCATGCAAGACCACCCAAGGGTAACAAGCCATATCTGCGATGGAATAGTCATCCACGATGTAGTCTCGCCCATTGAGTTGTTTATCTAAAACCGCGTATAGCCGCGCAGTCTCATTAACATAACGCTCAATAGCATAGGGAATTGGTTCTGGCGCGTAAGATACAAAATGGTGATTCTGACCTGCCATCGGACCCAGACCACCCATTTGCCAGAATAACCACTCCATTACTTGGACTTTCTTACGCAAATCATTCGGGATAAATTGACCAGTCTTTTCCGCCAAATACTGCAAAATAGCTCCAGACTCAAAAACAGTAATGGGATCCCCGCCGCCAGTCGGCTCTTCATCAACAATCGCTGGCATACGATTATTGGGCGCGATTTTTAAGAACGACTCCTCAAACTGCTCCCCACGACTGATGTTAATAGGAACAATGTCATACTCTAAACCAGCTGCCTCTAAAAGCATCGTAATTTTATGTCCGTTCGGAGTTGGCCAATAAAATAACTTAATCACATCTACCCTCTCTAGTCCGCGTTATACCAACAAGTGTCACAAATAAGATCGGCAACCGAAGTCAGGCTATCAGCTGCAATCGTCGGTACTGGAGCAATTGGGTTGGAGGCAATACCAAACCGCTTGATTAATGCCCCCTTACAACCAATCGCCATTGCACCCGCAACATCCCATGCATGCGCAGCAATTAGATAGGCATTTTCTGGATCAACCTTCATTTTCTCAGTCGCATAACGATAGACTTTTGGGTCAGGCTTAAGCGTCTTAACTTCCTCTACCGAAATAACCGTTTCGAAAAAATCAATTAATCCTGCGTGCGCCAATTGCTCCTGCGCGACAGCAACCGGCGAGTTGGTCAACGCAGCCATACGAAAATTTAATGATTTAAGTTTTTTGAGTGCAGGAATGACATCGTCATGTGGTGACAACTTCCTCATTCCACCAACAATGTCACTCAACATATTTTCTGATAGTGAGAGATCGTGACGCTCCACAACCATTTCCAAAGCAGAGCGGCCGACTTCCGAAAAGTTGCGAGACCACCCAAGAATCACGGATAACATAGCCGTCTGTATTACCTGATCAAACCATTCGCTCACCATGATTTGATCTCCGAAATGTGTTTTAAAATGTGGCTCAAGAGTTTTGAGATCCAGTAATGACTCATTAACATCAAACAGTAAAACTGGCTGCATATTATCCCTTTTATTCCGTTATTAAGAGCTGCAAGAATGCGTAAACAACTGACATAACTTGTTAATTACAATTCACAATAAAATACGTTTAATCGTATAGACTAGTGGGCAGCAATCAACATTATGGAGTAAAGAGTAGCATGTCTCAGTATGATTTAATTGTAATTGGGGGCGGTAGCGGCGGGGTCGCGACGGCCAATCGTGCAGGCTCCTATGGGGCTCGCGTAGCCCTTATCGAGAAAGGCCGAATGGGTGGCACTTGTGTTAACGTCGGCTGCGTTCCCAAGAAGATAATGTGGACTGCCGCGAGTCTTCATGCGGCAGTAACAGAAGCAAAGAATTATGGTTTTGACACGCATCTTGGGGAGTTCCATTGGTCCAAGCTCAAAGCACAACGAGACAGCTACATCCAAAGACTTAATGCCGGTTATGAGCGCGGTCTTGATGGTAACAACGTCGAAGTTATAAAAGGTGACGCTGTTTTTGAATCGCACAATACCGTGCGTGTTGGTGACAACACCTATCAAAGCACCCGCATACTGGTCGCTACAGGAGGTTATCCTTTGGTCCCAGCGATTCCGGGTGCACAGCTGGGCATTACCTCAGACGGTTTTTTTGAGCTCGAACAGCAACCCAAAAAAGTTGCCGTCATCGGTGCCGGCTACATCGCTGTCGAATTCTCCGGATTATTGAATGCGCTTGGTTCACAGGTATCCTTATTTTTACGAAAAACTGAAGTTTTACGACACTTCGATCACTCCATTCGATCAGTACTGATGAGCGAAATGGAGAGAGACGGAGTTCAAATCATTAAAAACACTGCATTTAAGGAAATCATAGAAGACAATAAGACTCTCCTATTGAAGTCAAATAACGGAGATGAATACTCTGGATTCGACCAAGTCATTTGGGCAATCGGTCGAACACCCAACACCCAGACCCTAAACCTAGATAACGTTGGCGTGGAAACGACAGAATCTGGTCATATCACCGTCAACAAATATCAAGAAACGAATGTTCCTGGAATCTTTGCCGTGGGTGACATCACAGGGCATCACGAGTTAACACCAGTAGCTATTGCGGCAGGTAGGCGCCTCGCTGATAGATTATTTAATGGGCAAGAAGATCGACATTTAAACTACGAAAACATTCCAACAGTTATTTTTAGCCATCCTCCGATAGGAACCGTTGGGATTACTGAACACGAGGCAGTCACAAAATTCGGGGCACACAATGTCAAAGTCTATGAAAGCAGTTTCAAACCGATGCACTTCGCCTTCAACTCTAATGGGGCGAAATGCCTCATGAAGCTAATCGTTACTGGACCTGAAGAAAAAGTGGTCGGCTGTCATGGGATTGGGCTTGGGATGGATGAAATGATGCAAGGTTTTGCCGTTGCTGTTCGAATGGGGGCGACTAAAAAAGACTTCGACGATACCGTCGCGATCCACCCAACCGTTGCCGAGGAAATGGTCACTATGAAAATATCTCGTGCAGCAATCCCTAGCTCAAACTAAAATCAAGAAATATTAAAACTATTAAGGATTACTTATGAGCATCACGAGAATTGACTCTAATAACCGAATGTCCCAAGCCGTAATACATGGCAACATAATCTACACAGCAGGTATCGTGGCCGGAGACCCGAATACAGATATTCAAGGACAAACTGGACAAATCCTCGATACCATTGACGGGTACCTCCTCTCAAATGGTTCGGATAAGACCAAAATACTATCGGTCACCATATGGTTGGCAGACATGAATGACTTTGCAGATATGAATGTTATCTGGGATATGTGGGTCCCTAAAGGGCATACCCCAGCCAGGGCCTGCGTTGAATCCAAGCTGGCCACGCCTAATTACAAAGTAGAAATTAGAGTGACTGCAGCGATAGCGTAATTAACGCTCATTATTCGTTAACAATGTGCGTAATTCCAGAGTGGCGGTTTTTTTGTCCTAACGCGACGTACAATCCAGCGCCCACGATTATCGTCATCCCGACAAAACCCGTGGTACTTGGAAGATGGTCGAATGCCCAGTAGCCGAAAAGGGTTACCCAAACAAGTTGGACATACCCAAGTGGGGATAAAAATGAAGCATCCTCTAACTCCATCGCTTTGATCAGCATAAAATGTCCCACTGCTCCTGCAAACCCTAAGAAAAGAAACTTTGGGAGATCGGCAAGCTGCGGCGTAACCCAAAACACCGGGACCACTAGACTAAGTAACAGTGATCCAACCAAGCCCGTGTAGAAGAGTGTCGCAACTGGGTGTTCTCGATTGCTGAAGTGACGCGTCATGATTTGATACATACTGTAAAAAATTGCGGATAGCAGCGGGAGCACAAAATACCAATCGAAGCTTTTTGTGGGATTAATTACTAATAAAACCCCAATGAATCCAACTAACACCGCCACCCATCTGGGCCTAGAAACCTGTTCTTTCAATATCCAAAAAGCAAACATTGTCACCAGTAGTGGGGAAATAAAACCGATCGATTTTGCCGTAGCCAGAGGTAAAACACTTAATGCCGTAAAGTAGAGTAGCGTTGACCCCATTAAGAGCATTGCCCTTAAAATCTGCGCCTTAGGATTATCTGTTTTAATCAACCGAGACCCATATCTCGGTCCTAGAAGTAATATCATCAAGACGAAGTGTGTGACATACCGGAACCAAACGATAAGAGGCACCGGATAGGATTGACTCAAAGACTTTGCCGTTGTCTCAAGCATGGCGAATAAAAAAACCATACCCATCATGAATAGTATTGCTCGGTGCGTAGGTTTTAAATCAGCTGCAAAACGAAGCAAAGGTAACTTTCAAGAAACGGTGTGTCAGTAGACGGCGGTGGATTCTACGTCATTCCACATCCAATACAAATGTATTTTTTAAATCAATAGCACCATTCAACTTTTAAAATTAAACTAGAACGAGCGACTACTCATTACAAAAAGCCACTTAATTCGGGAGCAAGAATGACCATAACGAAAATAGCACAATACTTTTCATTGATGTTTTTAGCATTCAGTGTTGTAACCACGAGTCACTCAAACCCACTACCCGCAGCACAACCAGAGAGCGTGGGAGTATCTTCAGAGCGACTAAAAAGAATAACGCAGGCGTTTGAAAATCGTATTGAAGCTAAAAGTCTACCCGGAGTCGTTATCCGTGTCGCACGACAAGGTAAATTGGTGTACTCCAATGCCATAGGTTGGCAGGATATCGAATCGAATATTCCAATGTCTCAAGATTCAATATTTAGAATTTACTCGATGACAAAACCCATCATAAGTGTCGCGGCAATGACGCTCGTAGAGTCCGGCATGTTGTCCTTGTCAGACCCTGTTTCAAAATACCTCCCCTTGTTCGAAGAGGTTCAAGTTGGGATTGAAATGGTCAATAGTGATGGGATTGC
Organism: Betaproteobacteria bacterium UBA3031; assembly: GCA_002367635.1. Lineage (GTDB taxonomy): Bacteria > Pseudomonadota > Gammaproteobacteria > Burkholderiales > Eutrophovitaceae > Eutrophovita. Next base: position 56,444 of record DFDI01000088.1, read on the forward strand.
TTTACTTCAGACAAAAAAGGCCCGCAAACAGATAACAATTCAAGATCTTATGCGCCACACATCAGGCTTAACTTATGGTCCATTCGGAAAAAAAACACTGGTCAAAGAAAAATATTTAGCGGCGAATCTAAGCTCTCTTGATTGGACCCTTGAAGATTATGTGAATACTTTAGCCGGATTACCCTTAGCATATGAACCCGGATCCACATGGGATTATGGCCGATCGACAGATGTTTTAGGACGAGTAATCGAAGTGATATCAGGGATGACACTTGATCGATACTTAAGTAAGACTATTTTCACTCCATTAGGAATGCGAGACACAAGTTTTGGCGTACCCGAGAGTAAGCATCATCGTGTTGCGGAAAATATGACAGACATTGCGACCGGGGAAAAAATAGAGCTCATCGATGTAAAAAAACCTATGACCTTGTTCGCAGGCGGGCATGGGCTTTCTTCTACCGCGGATGATTACATTCGTTTTTGCCAAATGATGCTAAATGGCGGGGAACTGGATGGAATTCGTATCCTATCTCCAAAAATAGTTCTCTTTATGTCGACAAATCACATTAACGAAAACATCAGCAAAGGTAGGCTCTACCTACCTGGCCCTGGTTACGGTTTTGGCTTAGGTTTCGCAACTAGGCTCGAAGATGGTCAATCAGTCTGGCCGGGATCAGTAGGGGAATATTTTTGGGCTGGCTATGGTGGTACGTATTTTTGGATTGACCCCGCAGAGGAGTTGGTCGTATCCTTCATGTCACAAGACCCCTACAGAAGAAATGAACACCGAGTTCTTTTACGCAACTTGGTCTATCAATCTATCATCGATTAAATGGAGCTTTTATGTCAGACGCATTATTTTCCGTGAAAAATCAGATCGTTCTCATCACTGGGGGCGGCCGAGGCATTGGCAAAGAGATCGCATCAGCCTTCGCTTCTAGAGACGCGACAGTCATCATTGCTGGTCGTGATAAAGCGACGCTGGATAAAACCGTAGAGGAGATTTCCGCAAAATCAGCTACGATCCAAGCCGAAGTCTGTGACGTTTCTAGCTCAGAGGACGTTAACTCATTGGTGGAGTCTGTCGTTTCTCAGCACGGGAGAATCGATACGCTCGTGAGCGTCGCGGGGGTCAATAAGCGCATGAAAGCTGAGGCGTATACCCCTGAGGAGTATGACTGGATTACAGACATTAACGCCAAAGGGGCATGGATAATTGCCCAAGCGGTCGGGAAAAAAATGATCGCGCAGCAAAGCGGTTCAATTATTAACGTGGACTCACTCAACACGTATGCACCTCTACGCGGAACGACCCCTTACGCAATGAGCAAAGCTAGTGTGCTGATGATGACTAGAGGCTTAGCCAACGAGTGGGGGCGACACGGGATACGCGTAAACTCGATTGCCCCTGGGTTTATCTTGACAGACCTAACTAAAAAAGTTTGGTCCGATGAAACCATGCAAGCGTGGGGTAAAGCAAATACTCCGCTCGAGCGGCTTGGCACAGCCTCTGATTTAAGTGGTTCCGCAATCTTTCTAGCATCTGATGCGTCAAAGTTTATGACGGGTCAAACGATCAGGGTTGATGGCGGATTCACAGCAGGAATTAACTGGCCAATTGAACTGTAAGGAGCGCTAATGGTAAGAGCCAGGCTCGAGTAAATGCCCTGCAGGAGAAACTTCTGCCATACCAGTCTATGACCACAAGGTTTGGGCAAAAATTAAATCTATCGAAGATTTTTCTGAGCTTGGTCTTATTCATACCTCTATGGATTTACTCAGAACCGGCTACAGCAATAAAAGGAATTGAGGCGTTTAACACTCGCTGGGTGGTCCCTTTTTTAAGTAACGGCTCGTGGGGCCGAGGTCCCCATTCAAATGCGGAATCGTGTGTCGATTGTCACAATGCCGGCACAAACCCTTACATGTTCGACAGTTCAAATGGCAAGATAAACCCTATTGTTTTAAAAATTCGGAATTTAAATGGCAAATCTGGTCATCCAAGATATGGCAACGAATTAAGTCTATTCGGCATCACAGGTAAATTACCTAGAGAAGGGGCTTTCACTCTGCACTGGAAAAAGAAAAAAATCGGTCAACAGTTTATTCGATTTCCATCCCCCCAGATCACTGAGTTAAGGTTCGGTGAGCTAGGTAGAAGCACCACAACCTCTATTCGTATGGGACGAGATCTAACCAGCATTGGTTTGCTTGAGTCCGTCGATGAGAATCAACTGAAATTAATCATTGCGGAACAAAAAACTCTAGGTCTAAATGGACGTATCAACTACGTCATTGATCCGATTAATAAAAAGACAGAAGTGGGACGTTTCGGGTATAAAGCATCGTCCCCCTCCCTATTAGACCAAATAAGCAAAGCGTTCCGAGATGAATTAGGCGTAACGTCAATATTTTATTCCGACAACCCATGCGCGGCTAAGCAAGAAATTTGCACAGGATTAAATAATGTGGGCGGCCTTGAGGTTTCCGAAGATAACATTAACGCAATCGCTGAATTCCTTCGAGCGACTGAAACCCTTCCCCGCGATCATAAAAATGAAACAGGGCATATGGGTAAATCTCATTTCGAAATGGCTGGATGCAACGTCTGCCATCGTACCGACCTTAACGCTACATCAACGAATAGCGAAGACACCCATACCGTCACCCTGTACACAGACCTCCTACTTCACGATATGGGTAGCGGCTTAAACGATGGGCTTAAGGAATTTCAAGCTCAACCCGAGGATTGGCGAACAGCCCCCTTAATAGGCATTGGGGAGCATTTAAGGTCCGGGGGCTCGTTACTTCATGATGGGCGGGCGAAGACCATAGAGGAGGCTATTCTGTGGCACGAAGGCGAAGCAATCTCGGCAAGAGATAACTATTTATTGCTTAAGCCCGAACACAAAACATTGTTACAATCCTTCATCAAGAACCTTTAATATCATTTAAATTTTAAAGACAGTTATCGATATGGTCTCAATTGAAATATTCTCCGATGTGGTCTGCCCTTGGTGCTTCATTGGCAAAAGAAATCTAGAAGCAGCGCTATTGCAACTCACGCGAGAACATGAGGGAGCCAAAAATATAAAAATTAACTGGCGGTCGTTTCAATTGAACCCGCAACTACCTTCCATCGGAATCTCACGTTCCGAATACACGTCCACTAAGTTTGGAGGCACGGAGCGTGCGGCAATGGTTTATGATCGAGTTCAACGGTCCGGTCATGAGGTTGGGTTAGAACTAAACTTTAACAAAATCGAGACCCAGCCAAATTCCAGCATCCTGCATGCCCTAGTCTATGCGGCAGAAATGGTTCAACGAGATCACGATTTTGTTGAGAGTCTTTTTAAAGCATTTTTTATTGATGGGGTAGATCTAACCAATAGAGATAATATTATTGCGCTTGCGACTGATATTGGACTTAATGAGACTACTGTTGACTCTGTCCTAAATGATGGTCTTTTTATGGAAAAAATCGAAGAAGACATACAGGAGGCAACGCGCCTTGGTATCCAAGGTGTTCCATTCTTCATCATCAATAAATCTATTGGCTTATCGGGAGCTCAGCCCCCAGAAGCCATAGCCAAGGCAATAGAACAGTCGCTTTAACAGTATTAAATCAAAGATAGACAGTCAATTTATTGTAACGCTGCGCCTAACTCAGTCACGAAGATATCGACATCCTCATCATTTAAATCAAGGTGAGTCACCAACCGCACTGATTGCCCAGGAGTCATGAGAATGTTTTTAGCGCGAAGGTTAGTCGCAATACTGGTCACATCTACCTCGTCGAACGAGATAAACACCATATTGGTGTGAACCCCTAACACCTTAAGTTTCGGGTGGTTAAGTTTCAGTAATTGATCAAATAATAATCGCGCTCTTGCATGATCTGCGTCCAATCTTTCCAGATGGTGCTGCAATGCATAAATGCCTGCTGCAGCAAGAATGCCGGCTTGCCGCATACCACCACCCAGCACCTTGCGCCATCGTCTAGCCTTACGAATCAGATCTGCAGGTCCGCATAAGACCGAACCAACTGGTGCCCCTAATCCCTTAGAGAGACAGATCGATACCGTATCAAAAAATTGCGTGATCACGGTCACGTCAACACCAAGACCAACGCTTGCATTAAATAATCGCGCGCCGTCTAGATGAAGTGACAAACCAGTACGATCACAAAAATTCCTGGCGCTTTCCAAATATTTAATGGGAAGAGGTTGGCCTGCTTGCGTATTTTCTAAGCACAGAAGCCTGGTACGAGCAAAATGTGGGTCGTCGGGCTTAATAGCTGCCTCTACCGCACCCAAATCCAACGTGCCATCTTTTTCGTAGTCCAATGGTTGAGGCTGAATGCTACCTAGCACCGCTGCACCTCCACCCTCATACTTATAGGTATGCCCTTGTTGGCCGACGATATACTCGTCGCCACGCTCGCAATGAACCAAAAGTGCGAGCAAATTGCTTTGAGTGCCACTTGCCACAAAAATTGAGGATTCCTTACCGCTCATCTGAGAAGCTAGAGATTCCAGTTCGTTTACCGTGGGGTCTTCGCCGTACACATCGTCACCAACTTCTGCAGACGCCATGGCTGCGCGCATCTCAAGAGTGGGTTTGGTGACTGTGTCGCTTCGAAAATCAATCTTGCGTTCTAGGATGCTCATACAATAAGGAATATTTTTTTCATGATCGAATCAAAATTCAAAAAAACAATATAAGACTTTAACCATAAATGTTGAAGAAAATCTAGGTCTCCAACCCCAAAACACCAAGAATAAAGGCGTACTCAAACGCCATCTCTCTTAAAAAATCATAACGACCGGAGGCGCCACCATGCCCAGCATCCATATTTACGTTGAGAAGCAGTGGTCTTTCATCAGTTTTGAGCTCGCGCAAACGAGCAACGTACTTTACTGGTTCCCAATACATGACTTGGCTATCGTTTAGAGACGTTTGTACAAGCATAGCGGGATAGTTTTGAGCCACAATATTGTCATAAGGTGAGTACGAATTGATGTATTTGTAGTACGGTTTCAACTTTGGATTACCCCACTCCTCAAACTCTCCGATCGTAAGAGGCAACGTCTCATCCAGCATTGTGTTCACCACATCGACGAATGGGACATCTGCCAGCACACCACAAAACAATTCTGGCGCCATATTAGTTACCGCTGCGACCAACAAACCTCCTGCGCTACCTCCTTGTATCACCAATCTATCCGAACCAGTATAGCCAGCAGCAATTAAATGTTTCGCACAAGCAATAAAATCAGTGAAACTATGTCGCTTTAATAACATTTTTCCCTGATCGTGCCAAACCTCCCCTCGCTCTCCTCCCCCACGAACATGGGCAGTTGCAAAAATAACACCCCGATCTAATAACGATAACCTGGTCGAGCTAAAGTAAGGATCATTGGGAATACCATATGCGCCGTACGCTGTGAGCACCATCGGGCTTAGGTGGTCGCCGCGCATGGCTCGCTTATACACAATGGTAACCGGCACAACCGAACCATCCTCAAGCCGAACCTCAATCAGTTCAGTGGCATATTGAGACTGCCGGTAACCTTTTTTAACAATATCTTGTTTGAGCAGTGTCGTTTTTCGAGAATCAAAATGGTAGGCGTACACTGATTCGGGAGAAACATAGGACTCATATTCGAACAAATACTCGTCACAGTCATACTCTTCATTGTGGTAGCCAGAAACAGAACACAAGTGTTCGGGTAATGGAATCTCTTGACTAGATAAGGTTTTAAGATCGACAACTCGAAGGCGAGAAAAACCTTGAAATCTCTCTTCAACGACCATATGCTTTTTAAAGACATCAATATCGTCAATGACCAAATCCTGTTGATGCGAAATAACGTCCACCCAGAACTTCTCTTGGGTAGCCTCCTCCCTAACAAACATTACTCGAAAATTTTTTGCTTGCTTATTCGTTAGAACGAAAAACCCAGCCTCACCATGCTCAACATAGTACTCATGGCATGATCTGCGCTTAGCAAAAATCCGTAATCCTTTTAAAGGATCATCCCCAGAAACATATAAAACCTCACTCGTCGTGCTGCTCGATGAGTGAATAAATAAATACTTACCGCTCCGCGAGCGTGCGACTGACACAGAAAAAAGAGGATCCGTTTCCTCATAAATAAACGAAGTCTTGCCAGTTTCTATGTCTCTACGCCAAACCTGGAAGGGTCGTTTCGCCCGATCCTCCAAAACGACAAACAGATATCTCCCATCATTTGCCCATGCAAAAGAACGCACTCTGTTGTGATAGAGCGTTATCTCTTCTTTACCACTCATCGATCGGAGTCGTAACTCAAAATCTCGAAAACCCGTAAAGTCTATCGAATACGCTAAGTGCGTTGACCCCGGTTTGATTTCAATATTACCCAGACTTGCATAGGATCGCCCCTTGGACAGAACATTTAAATCAAGAATCGCCTTTGGTCGGGTTGCAGCATTTCTTTTTCTATACAAAATCGGATATTGCTTACCTTTTTTCGTTTTAGAGAAATACAGAAAACCTTCTATTTGATAAGGAACACTTTCGTCATTTTCGTTAATACGACTTAGAAACTCGCAAAACAATCGTTTCTGCAAATCCAGACTGGGCTTCATCATCTCGTCGGTATAACGGTTTTCGGCTTCTAGATAAGCCCTAACTGCCTTGGATTTTTTCTTATGTACCCAACGATAAGGATCACTGCGTACTTCTCCATGTAACGAATACGTATAAGGAATTTTCTCAGGGAAAGGTGGGCAAATTGATTTTTTCATAGCAACTCACATCAGGTCAAACATGTCTTATAATAAGACCTTATAAGAATTAAGAACTCAAGGTCAAAAATCTCAACTACTATGCCAAAAAAACCTTACGAATCGGACACGACGACGTTCATCAAATCATTATTCAAAAAAAATCCTGAGCTGCGAGAAAAGCAGCTGAAAGCAAGAAGTATTTGGTGGGATAGAGAGCAAGACCTGACGGAACGATCTGACCTGGAAAAATCCAACGTTACTAAAAAACCCTACGAATATTACTAACACCGCTTCATACTGCGCAGCTCGGCGAACTCACAATGCTGAGGAATGCGCATCGCCACGAGATTGACGATCCTCGTGACCGGCACCACATCCTAAAGGCACCCGAATCAGCCACCCCTTGATCACTTAGACGGTGGCGGCGTTTTCGCTAAAGACTTAATTTCAAGCACGTTGTAGTTGGGATCCATAACAAAAAACGTTTGCTGCTCGTACTCGGTGCCGCCAAAACGAATATAAGGCTCATCTAAAAATCCCACAGTATTTATAACGCTTTCTTTGACCTTCTCAAAGACGTCCCGCTCAAGATGCACACCGAAATGCGGAACAGCAACAGCGCCCATCTCTACGTTGTGACGCTCTCCATGCATGCTCGTCCTAGGGGTAGATGAATGGAGGGTTAACTCATTACCCCAAAAATTTATATCTACCCATTTACCTTCTTCAGAATTGTCAGTCTCACAGAACAAAACGTCCGTATAAAACTTGACCGTCTCTTCAAGGTTACCTGCCTCTACGGCACAATGAAATATATTGCTCACGTTACGCTCCTATAGTACAACTTTATGTAATTTTACTGATTTTTTAAGACAAAGGGCACTCGTGATACATTTTACCTTCACAAGAAGGTGAGCATCATTGATATTCACGATTAGAATTACTTGCAATCTGAATACGGTAAATATAATAACTTTGGCAACAGACAACCTAAAAATATAGAATGAGTGAATAAATTCACGAACTGATACAACTAACTTAACGTAGACTATCGATAGAGTAAAAATTACAATTTAATAACTGCATTTGTTAACTTTAAGCAGAAATAATAGAGATTAATATACGGGTAAAGTGAACCTAAACTAAGAACTCAAGAAGGGGGAGAAAATGAAAATAAAGTTAATTCAAGTTATGTTGGCATTTGCATTCGGTGCCCTGGCACCTCAACAAGCGATAGCCGAGCATCACGAACAAACGCTATGGGACGTCATCACGAATGACGATAGATTCTCTACGTTTGCAGTAATGGTTGAAAGCGCGAATGTCGAATACTTATTTAATGGGAAAACCAAGATCAATGCCACCGTATACATCCCGACTAACTTTGCCTTCTCCACGATGCCTCAAGCCATGAATGCGGCACTACGATTTGCTGAAAATAGAGAACCACTGATTAAATTGATTAAAAGCCACTACTTTATAGGTACAGTAGACAACATGCAGGAAGGCGATTATCTCATGACCACAAACATTAACGGTGACCAAATCAGAATCGAGCAAGAGAAAAACCTGTTTGTTAAAGACATGATCGTTCAAAGCGAACCAATCATGGTTGGAGGCAATAAAATAATTCCTGTCGACTGTGTGATGTTCGTGCAGCCGAGCACCTCTGACTATCGCCTTAACGTCCAACAACAAGAGGATTACCTAATCACGTCTTGCTGCTTGAGAACCATGAACGAAGTAGCCGCTTTCGTAAAAAACAATAATTTTTTTGAAGCTCCGTGATGTGAATTTCTGTTTTGACAGCAAGCAGTCCAGATACAATCTGGGCTGCTCAAAGTCTTTCGAATAGGTAACAGAGTTCATATTTTTGGACCCCACACAATTCAACGCCAGATCAATGATCAAATAAACGCGTATGAAAGTGCCGGCAATTAAAAACTCGCTAACTGACCGACATTATAAAACCAGTGAAACTATCCATCCTTGATCAAAGCCCGGTTATAAAAGGGCACTCCCCCAATACGGCGATTACCGAAACTGTTAATTTAGCGAAAATAGCCGACGAACTTGGGTTTTATCGTTACTGGCTAGCAGAGCATCACAACATGAGAGGACTAGCCAGCTCATGTCCAGAGATACTACTCACAGCGATTGGGCAGCAAACCAAACGTATTCGGATTGGGACTGGCGCAGTTTTACTTCCTTACTACAGCGCAGCTAAAATTGCTGAAATGTTTCGCATGCAGGAGGCTTTATGCCCAGGCCGCATCGATCTTGGCATTGGTCGCGCACCAGGCGGTGACATGCTAACGGCAAAAGCAATCAATGAAAATTCCCTCTATTCCATAAATGAATTTCCCAAGCAAGTAGTTGATCTTGTTGGCTGGCTCCGCGACGAGTTAGGTGAAGACCATCCATTCAATTCAGTCAAAGCAATGCCGCAAGGTGACACGTGCCCCGAAATCTGGTTACTCGGGTCTTCCGACTACAGCAGCGCTCTTGCCGCACACCTCGGGGTTCGCTTTGCTTTTGCCCATTTTATTAATCCATTCGGTGGCAATGCCGTAAGCCGACAATATCGCGCAACGTTTTCCCCATCCTCTCTCGAGACACAGCCAACTTCGATGGTTTGCATTTTTGTCATTTGCGCAGAGTCTCATGAAGAGGCTGAATATCTTGCCGCCTCAATAGACCACAGGCGCGTCATGATGGCAACGGGAAAAGAAACGGAAATACTACCCAGCACAGAGGCTACGCAGTGGCCATACTCAGAGCAAGAGCAACAAATTATCCAAAGAGAGCGTAGCCGAATTGTTTTGGGCACTCCTGAAAGTGTCAAACAACAATTATCTGAAATCAAGAACGACTTTCAGGCCGATGAGCTAATGATCCTTACAATCACGGGAGACTATCGTACCCGCATCAAATCATACGAACTCATCGCTGAAGAATTTGGGCTCCACTAACTAGGCCTAACGCTTCTAACATTTAGGACGCCTCAATCATCTGAGCAATAGCTAATATTCGGTACATAGAGCGCACAACAGGTAGCTCAATCAGCTCACCATCCACAACTACCAAGCCAGTATCACTGCTCTCAAACGCCGCACACACTTTCCGCGCTCGATCAATATCATCTTGAGAAGGTGTAAAAAGTCGATTAATAACAGATAGCTGCTTTGGGTGAATTGCTGCTCGGCCGGTAAACCCAAGATCTCGACTTGATGTCGTTTCTCGTTCTAGCCCATCACTATCTATCAAATCTAAGTACGGCACATCGAGTAGGTCAATACCGGCACTTGCCGCAGCATGAACCAAACGCGAGCGAGTATAGAGTAGCGATTGCCAATCTCTCTTACATCTAAGATCCGCTGACATATCTACCCCGCCTAAAATTAGAGAGGTGACGCGCGAGCACGAGCGTGCGATCTCAACCGCAGACTCTAATGCTGCATTCGTCTCAATGATCACGCAAAAACTCAAATGCCTGGTATTTTCAGTCGAGAGCAACTCGTCAAGAATACGAATCTCGTTTGCCGATTTAATCTTGGGTAACATTAAAGCGTCCGGGGGACACTTTAAATCAAACAAGGAATCTAGGTCACTCAACCCATGTCGAGTCGTAATGGGATTTATTCGAACCATTGTCTCCGATGAGCTTTCATGTTTTTTTGAGAACAAATCCATTGTGAGGCCTCTAGATTCATCCTTCCTGTGCAGCGCCACTGCATCTTCTAAGTCGATGCAAACAATATCTGAAGGCTCACTCAGCGCCTTTAGAAACATGTCTGGGCGGAGGCCGGGCACGAACAAAAGGCTGCGTCGTGCCCTCTCTATTTTTTCAATGGTCATAGACATATCCTAAATTAATTACAAAAAAATAAATCTTTATTCAGCCCCAACCGTAGGGCCTTGGCTAGAACCCTTCCCTCCGTCTCGCCTCTTAATATCTACTCTGCGTATCAGAAAAACTATGGGTATCGCCATGAACGAAGCTATGGCAAGCACGAAAAAGCTTGCGATATACCCTTGTAATTGAGACTGCCTATCCACTTCCTTCTCCAATACAGCGAGCGACTTTAATGTCTCGAGAGAATACCCTTCGCTAGCGACCGGCGTGTTAGTCAAAGCATCATTGAATACATTAACGTGCTCCACCAGCTCTGACCTTCCAGTAGCACCTGCGTATATAAAAATCGCGAGCATCAAGGAAACACCAACACTGCTAAACATCGTACGAATCAAATTAAACACTGCCGCCCCCTCATTTCTTTTAGCCGCCACCACTCGAGAGAATGCCACGAGCTGCGCCGGCACCATCAAAATACCTGATCCGATACCACTGACAAAACCAGTCCACAGAATTGGCCACACACCGACGTCACTAGTCCAAAAAGCAATGGTGAGCGATGATGTGCCCAGACAAGTCAAACCAAATGCTATCTGAATACGCACATTGACAATACCCGCGATGCGGTTACTGATAAACATAGCTAAAAGAACACCGATCCCTCTAGATGACTGGAGAAATCCGACATCAACGATCTCATACCCAATGAGTCCCTCGAGAAAAGCCGGAAGGAGAACCATTGGCGGCACTGTCAATAAACCATAAAAGGCAACCAGAACTAATGCCAGAAAAAAGTTTCTTTCGAGAAATAATTTCGGGTCTAGAAATGGATTTTTTTTCATGATTACATGTGCGTTAAACATGTATAACGCGACCAATGCAAGACAGCCCTCAAAAATTATTTCACCCGACTCAAACCAATCGAGACGCTGACCTCGGTCCAGCATCAGCTGTAGCGATGCAATACCAATCGCCAATGTCAAAAACCCAAACCAATCTAACTGATATTTTATTTTTACGGGAACATCTTTAGGTAAAAATAACAAACAACCAATTAGCGCTGCTATGCCAAATGGAATGTTAATAAAAAATATATATCTCCACGACAAATATTCAGTGAGCACTCCACCAAGAATAGGTCCAATAAAGGATCCTGCCCAACCAATACCCCAGATAGCCATTGCTTTGGGGTGTTCCTCTTCAGGAAAAGCATCAAGCATAATTGCTAGCGACAACGGCACCAAAAAGGCTCCACACATACCTTGAGCAATACGAGCAATAACCTCGAAGGTGAGCGTACTTACCGAACCACAGACGATCGAAGACAAAACGAATCCGGCAACAGCTAAAACATAAACCCTTTTTCTTCCGAAGCGATTACTCAACCACCCCGCCATAGGAATCATGATTGCTGACGCGACAATATAAGAAGTAATCACCCAACTAATTTGATCTTGGGTTGCCGAGAACGCACCTTGCATATGCGGCAAAGCGACTACTGCAATCGTCCAATCGATTGAATACAACAAGGAGGCAAGCACGACAGACATGCTAATTAAATATGGATGTTCAGCTCCTCGATTAACAGTGTTTTCAACTTCCGCCATTACCCTAATAACTTAGATTCAGAAAAACAAAGTTAAGGTTTTAAAAAACCAGGTAACCACCCCCGAGTCACGAGTCGGTCTATTGGTCCGGGCAACCCTCTGCTAACACCAGTCCTCACACCAACAGTAACCGTCATGCCTGCTCGCAGTGGTGGATGCCCCTCGGGCTGCTCCACGACAATATGAACTGGGAGTCGCTGCACAACTTTCACCCAGTTTCCTGTTGCGTTTTGTGGGGGTAGGATCGCGAACTCAGCACCAGTAGCTGGAGCAATAGTAGAGACAAAGCCCGCCCAGTGAACATTAGGGTAGGCGTCTACGCTGATCTCGACTTTTTGACCCACTTCCATCCAAGTAAGCTGTGTCTCCTTAAAATTAGCTTCAATCCATAAACGATCACTCGAAATAATACTAAAAATCGATGTCCCACGATTCACATACTCTCCGGCTTGGAGCTTCATATTGCTCACAATGCCACTGACCGGCGCATACACAAATGAATCTTTGATGCCTAAGTCAGCTTGGTCAAAGCTCGCCATTGCTTCTAAATATTTAGGATGTTTCTCTGGGCTCAAATGTGGATCACTCAATAAACCGGCCAGCACTTTTTTTGATTTTTTATCCAGCGTCGTTAAATGCGCCTTAGCCAATTCGAGCTTGTGCAGAGCCTCATCATATTGATCAGCCCGGCCCATACCGTGCTCGCGCAATGTCTCCTGACGCTCAAGTTGCTTCATCTGGAACGCAATCATTGATCGCACTTCCTCTTTCTCGACTTGAGCTGCCTGATATTCGGCTTTTAAAGAGGCCACATCGGCTCGAACAGAGCCCATCTGAGCCTCAGCGCGCTGCTTCTCGACAACAAAACCTGCATGCTCCATACCAAATAATAGAGCACCCTTTTCGATATATTGATTATCTTCTACCTCAACATTGGTAACTCTAGAAGACACCTCTGGACTAACGATGACAATATCAGCCTTAATATACGCATTTTCTGTTTCAACAACGGCCCCACCGTGCGCATATAAGTACATCCCTGTACTTGCTGCAAAAACTGGGAGCACGACAATAAAAAAGGAACGCACAAACCAGAGTAAGGCCACATAAATATTTTTTTCCGAGATCTTCATTTTGAAACCAACTCCTTATCTTCATCTAAAGAACCGCCATGACTCGGCGTTCGACTTTCTAACGAGGCTAGGTTCAATTTGAGTTTCAAAAGTGTATCTACAAACTGTTCTTGCTCATCTTTCGAAATCCCAGTTAAAGCCTCGCTCCTCAAATCTGCGGCAGCTGCGCGCATGGCCTTCATTGCAGGGCCTACCTCTTGGGTAAGGAGCACACGTTTCGCACGACGGTCTTGTAGGTCCTCCTCTCGGGTAACCCAACCACTAGCTTCCATCCTGTCTAACAACCGGCCTAAGGACGGCTTATCCAGTTCAAGGGTTTGGGCGAGTTCGGATTGCGTCACTCCATCCTTTCGATAAAGGTGCGTCAAAACCCACCATTGTGATCGTGTCAGCCCCAGAGTCTTCATTCTGCGGTCATACGTTTGACGCATTAGTCGCGCCACGTCATGCACGATAAATCCAAAATTTCTTGATACATCTTCGCGTAACAATATAAGCCCTCCCCGTAAGTGGGACATTCTATAATTATTAATTGTCTAAACAACTATATGCCTAGCAATTATATGTTGGGCAATTATAATGGTAATTACCATTCCACGCATGAATTTGAGCCCTCCAGTTACTCCGCGAGATATAAAAAACCACAGCCACAAATACCGCAACTTCCCCATTGGGCTATTTTGGACCGGTTAATAGATCTATAATTGGGTCTAGACGGACCCAGCCCAATCCCCAGCCCAATCATTGATCAAGGACATCGAGATGAAAATAGTTTTCGCAATCACGTTCTCGCTACTGACCCTATTCAGCAGCAATACTCAAGCCCAAACACCCGCGCCAACTGATGCTGAGGTTTACCTGATTTCCCCACTTGACGGAGAAACCGTCACAAGTCCCGTTATCGTGAAGTTCGGGTTACGCGGAATGGGTGTCGCTCCAGCTGGCATGGACAAGGCAAATACAGGTCATCATCACCTGATTATCGATCACGATTTACCCGCCTTAGATAAACCCATACCGATGGACAGCAATCATAAACATTTTGGCGGCGGGCAGACAGAAGCCTCTATTGCATTAAGCCCAGGCAAGCATACATTGCAGCTGATTATGGGAGATAAAACACACATCCCTCATACGCCACCCGTTATCTCAGAAAAGATTACCATTACGGTGAAGTAGCCAGAAAGAAATAAAAGCGTCGCTCCAGCACGTTAACGACCACCCACGCATTCCCATCACTATTTAAATTGGTAAGCCTTATGTCCAAAACCGTTGATTACTTTTTCTCCCCTATGTCTCCGTGGGCCTATTTAGGACACGAACGCCTTCATGCCTTAGCTACTGAGCATAGCGCGGTCATCAATGTAATCCCCCTTGATCCTGCAAAACTATTTGCAGCCACTGGAGGCGTACCCGTAGCTCAACGGCCGATCCAACGTCAAAAATATAGAATATCGGAACTAAAAAGATGGAAATCATTTCTTCAATCACCAATCATCATTGAACCGGAGTACTTTCCCTATAATCCCAGCCTGGTATCTTTGGTTGTTGTTGCCGTGGTTAATGCCTACGGGTCGGAAAAGGCAATGGAAGTGACCTTAAGCTTAATGAAAGGCTGTTGGGTAGAAAATAGAAATATGGCATCGCCCGATGAAGTCAAAAAGTCTATTGAAAAGAGCGGCTTAAATGGCGATGAATTGATTGAGTTGGCCGATAAAGATGAATCTTCAAAAGGTTTAGAGCTTAACACCCAAAAGGCAATTGATAGTGGCGTCTTTGGCGCACCAACATACTTGATTGAAGGTAATGTATTCTGGGGGCAAGACCGGCTAGATTTTGTTAAACGAAGTCTAGAAAGCTAAACTTTACTGGCTGAAAAACCATGGTCACTCAAGGCCAAAATAATGTCTTCTATGTGCTGATGATCACGAGTTTTCAGAGAAAACTCAACCTCCGCACTCTGCACAGGCAACGTGGTGAACGTACGCTGGTGATGTACCTCATCAATATTAGCATTGCATTCGCCCAAGATGCGCGTCACCACGGCCAGCGATCCAGGCAAATCGGTCATATGCACATTCAAACGCACTAAACGACCTGATTTAACCATGCCCCGCTCGATAATGGCAGTTAGCGTCAATGGGTCTACATTACCGCCGCAAAGAATTAATCCTACATTCTTCCCCTGAAACAAGTCTTTGTTTTTTTTAAGTGCGGCCAAACCAACAGCACCCGCCCCCTCAACAAGGGTTTTTTCAATCTCTAGCAAAAGAAGCATTGCCTCCTCAATTTCATCCTCAGCCACAAGAAAAATATCAGCAACCAGTTCGGATACAATTTTGGAAGTCAGTTCCCCAGGTACTTTAACTGCGATCCCGTCAGCTATCGTGACTGAACCAAAACACGGAGGCACACCTTTAATTCGAGCATACATAGAATTGAAGCGCGCCGACTCCACACCATAAATTTCTATATTGGGGTTAATTCCCTTAGCTGCGGTTGCGATGCCGGCAATGAGCCCACCTCCACCGATTGGAACAAGAATCGCATCTAAATCAGGCATGATGTCTAACATCTCCAATGCAATTGTTCCCTGACCGGCAATTACTTTAGCATCGTCGTAAGGGTGAATAAACAGTAATCCCTCATGCTTAGCAAGCTCTAGCGCATACTCTCTAGCCTCATCAAAGTTATCTCCATACAACAAGACCTCCGCCCCTAACGCCCGTGTATGCGTAACCTTAACCTGAGGGGCAACCCGAGGCATGACGATAACGGATCGAATACCGTGCCTGGTTGCGTGATAGGCCAACCCTTGCGCATGGTTTCCAGCAGAGGCAGCGATAACCCCTTTCAAACACTCCTCCGGGCTCATCGATAAAATACGATTCAGGGCGCCACGCTCTTTAAACGATGCCGTGAACTGGTGGTTCTCAAACTTCAAATACACTTGGCACGAAAGTAAGCTCGATAGGGTGATCGACTGAACAAATTGTGTATCCTGGATACACGAAGTAATGTCTTGACGAGCCTGCTGAATATCTTTAAATAATTGATTCATTAATTAGAGCGGATTAAGTAATAGCTGGTAGCGACTATAATAGCTACGTATTCATCTCACGTACCACAAATATTTCTCTTTTTATCCGTCACAATATGTTTTTAGGTGAGTTTGTCTTTCTTGATTTAGAAACAACTGGGGCCACGGTTGACGCAGATCGTATAACTGAAATCGGTCTTATATCAGTCAAGGATGGAGAGTATCAAGAAGAGTGGCAAACACTGATAAACCCGCAAAAAAAAATCCCTTTCAACATCCAGATGATCACGGGAATCAACGACCAAATGGTCGAAAATGCACCCACCTTTAGTGATATTTATGAAAGTTTGTTTGCGCGTTTAGATGGAAAGATCTTAGTCGCACATAATGTTCGCTTTGATTACTCTTTTCTTAGAAAAGAGTTTAAATCTAACGGAATTAAGTATTCTCCGAGCTTGCTTTGCACGGTCAAACTCTCTCGCCTCCTCTACCCAGAAGAAAGGAAGCACGGGTTAGATAGCATCATCAAAAGACTTTCGTTGGTTTGCGGAACCCGTCATCGAGCAATGACTGACGCCCAAGCGATCTGGGACTTTGCACAACACGTCCAAAAAAACTTTGAGTCTTCTCTAATTTCCACATCGATAGAAAAACTACTCAAGGGGTCCTCGCTTCCCAAAGGAATCGACAAAGAAATGATTGACGCCATTCCCTCTTCCCCCGGCGTTTACATCTTGAAAGGTGAAAATGGATGCATCCTATATGTTGGAAAGAGCAAGAACTTACGTGTCCGAATCAACTCTCATTTCAGCGGAGATCACTCGAATAAGAAAGATCTCAAAATAAATCAAAACATAACCCAAATTGACTGGCACGAGTCGGCAGGCGACCTGGGCGCTTTGCTATTAGAGTCACAACTCGTTAAGACGATGAGTCCGCTGTACAACCGAAAACTGCGACAAAAAAAAGACAGCTTTACAATCCATTGGGATCCGATTGATGGACCAAAAAATCCTCAAATCATGGAACTATCAGAATTCAATGAAATCCCTTTTGGTTTCATTTACGGCATTTTCGATAGTAAAAAATCAGCTCTAAAGACTCTTAGAGATCTATCAAAAACCTATAACTTTTGTTTAAAAAAATTAGGCATAGAGCCTGGGGAAGGACCTTGTTTTTCGCATCAATTAGGAGTTTGCATGGGTGCTTGCATTGAAAAGGAATCGGCGCTCAATCACGCGATGCGATTATCACTGGCGCTAAATAAATTTTTAATTCCAAGCTGGCCTTTTAACGGTGAGGTGCTTTTAATTGAGCAAAGCGAGAGAAGTGGGCTCGTAGAAAAACATAGAGTTAAGAATTGGGCTTACCTTGAATACCAAGTTACAGGGGAAAAATGGAGCAGCGAATACCGCCTATTGCCGTCAAAAGAGTTCGACTATGATACGTTTCAGATCTTACGTAAATTGATAGAAAAACCAACAAATCACATCACCATCATTCCACAAATTTAGATTTCCGCACTAAATTCTCTTTCAAAAAATCTAACAATGCTTTATTGAATTGTTGGGGTTGCTCCAAATTTGATAAGTGAGACGCTCCCTCAATAATTGTGAGACTTGACCCAGGAGCCGCAGCTTGAATCTCTTGTGACATAGACACGGGCGTTCCAATGTCGGAGTCCCCAACAATAATTTTAATCGGCACTTGAATTTCTGCCAGACGATCTGTGCAATTTATCTTGGGAATCGCATGACAGCAGCCTACATAACCAGTTACTGGTGTCTTTTCAATAAGACTTGAGACAAATTCGAGTTCAGGTCGAGGCTGACTCCGGAAAGAGTCGGTAAACCATCGTTCAAGCGTCCCAGACACTAACGCCTTCATCCCTTCTTGTTTTGCGATCTCGATTCTTTCCTGCCATGTGGGTTGAGCTTCCAAAGGCATACGGCTTGTAGTGTCACACAACACTAAGGAAGCGAATGAATTTGGAAAGTTGATTGCGTAAGTCATACCGATCATGCCTCCCATAGACAGGCCCACCCAATGAGGATCCTTGATCTCTAAGCTATCAAGCAATGCCTTTGCATCTGCCGCCAACTGATCAAGAGAATAGGCCCCTTCAGGCGCTTCGCTTGCACCGTGCCCTCTCGTATCAAACGCCAAAACTCGGTAATCACTTTTTAGCGCATCAATTTGCGTGCCCCACATCGTCAAGTCACACATCAACGAGTGACTTAAAACGACCCATGGGCCTGATCCCCCAAAAATTTCATAGTTCAGTGTTACCCCGTTCACTAACGCTCGCATTGACCTCATCCCCCACATTGATCACCAGTCGTCCAAGCATGATGTCTCAGTAATTCTAAATTGATATGAATGTTTCATTAGAATAACTAATATTACAGGCGATGGACAAAATAATAACTAAGCTGGGGGTAAGACGTGCGGATCATTCAATTTATGGGAAGAGATGGCGCAAAGAGAGTCGGACGGGTATCTGAAGGTGGAATTGTGCGCACCATTAGAGGAGCTACCACCACATATGGGCTCGCGCTAGAGGCAATAAAGAAACAAAGAGTCCTTAAGGACATCATCGACGAACGTACGAGCGAAGAAAAAGACACGATGGATCAAATTCTCTCGGAAAAGAGAATTCACGTCCCCTTTCATCACCCCGACCCCTATCATCAACTGGTCTCAGGAACAGGATTATCTCACCTGGGAAGCGCTAGCGCTCGAGACGCCATGCACGCAAAACTGGATAAAGACGAGTCATCGTTAACTGATTCGATGAAAATGTTTAAATGGGGTCTTGATGGAGGCAAACCAGACTGCGCAGAAATCGGAACTCAAGCGGAATGGTTCTATAAAGGAGACGGGGACTGGGTCGCAGCCCCGGAGGCAGAACTAAGTTGGCCAGCCTATGCCTTAGATGGCGGCGAGGAAGTTGAACTCGTTGGCATCTACTTAATTGATGAAACATCAACCGTAAGGCGTGTGGGCTACGCCCTAGCCAATGAATACGCTGACCACGTCATGGAGAGACAAAACTACCTGTATTTATCTCACTCTAAATTAAGACACTGCTCGTATGGACCAGAACTATTAATCGGAGATTTACCGCTCGAAGTTCGAGGTAAAGCGAGACTCTTAAGGTCGGATACAGTGATTTGGGAGGAAGAATGGCTATCAGGCAATAACAATATGTCTCACTCCATTGAAAACTTAGAGCACCATCACTTCAAATACCCTGAATTTAGACGGTCCGGTGACGTTCATATACACTTTTTTGGCGCAGCCAATGGCAGCTTTACGAAAAATATTGAAACTCAAGATGGCGATATTTTTGAGATTGAGTCAGTAACTTTTGGTCACCCGCTTAGAAACACGCTAGTAAAGAGCAAACGTAAAGACGCAAAAATTGTCGTCAAACCTTTGTGATGTCGAATTGACATCGATTTAAATAAAGCCTGACCACCCTTGACCTAAAGGCACTCAAGTGGAAAATGCGCTACTGTACAGGTAAATAAATATAATAAATTCATTCGTTGAACAAGATTATTGATAAATTTATAGCGTATTTTATCTACCGATAAAAAATAGACTCAATTCATAATTAGTGCTCGCACACTAATATTTAAAAAAATAATATAAAAATAATCACTAAAAGACATGACCCAAGAATTGATTAATAACCTAAATGTTAAAGCGCAGCAAATCCTTTCGACACCCCAAATAATAAAAAATGAAATCCCAGTGCCGGATAATGCGACGTCAACTATTATCAGGGGACGCAAGTCTATTGAAGACATTTTGGACAGGAAAGATAAACGTCTTTTGGTAGTCGTTGGGCCCTGTTCTATCCATGATACAAAAGCCGCAATGGACTACGCCAACAGACTGCATAAGCTCTCTGAAAAAGTCTCCGAGACAATGATGATTGTGATGCGGGTTTACTTTGAAAAACCGCGAACCACGGTAGGCTGGAAAGGACTCATCAATGACCCACATATGGACGAATCATTTGATATCGAACAGGGCCTGCGTATCGCACGACGGTTACTAATCGATATTAACGAACTGGGGTTGCCAGCGGGCACAGAAGCTCTTGATCCAATTAGCCCGCAGTACCTAGGAGACCTGATCTCGTGGAGTGCCATAGGGGCTCGAACAACCGAATCTCAAACTCACCGAGAAATGGCTAGCGCGCTTTCCTCTCCTGTTGGATTTAAAAACGGTACCGATGGCGGCTTATCTGTCGCAGTTAATGCGCTTCACTCAGTCTCTAATCCGCACAGCTTTTTAGGTATTAATAGTGATGGTCAAGTCGCAATCACTCATACAAAGGGTAATCGCTATGGACATATCGTCCTTCGAGGTGGTTCAAAAGGACCTAATTACGATTCGGTGTCCATATCCTTGGTTGAAAAAGCACTTAATGAAGCTAATCCTAAACTAGCTTCAAACATTATGGTCGACTGCAGTCATGCCAACTCAAACAAAGATCACAACCTGCAACCCCTAGTTTTCAGCGATTGTATCAATCAAGTCATCGATGGGAACAAATCGATTATCGGCATGATGCTCGAGAGCAACATAGGGCCTGGCAACCAAAAATTAATTCACGACCATAGCAAAATGCAGTATGGCGTATCCATCACGGATGCATGTGTTGATTGGGCCACAACTGAAAAAACATTGCTCGACGCACATAAGAAGTTGGCGCCGGGACTTTCTGTGCGTTAACTGACTTTCTGTATCGTTGAATAACTCAGCGCGATTAGTGCTACCTCAAAGGGTAGGACAAGCCATACTAACATCGCACCTATAAACTCGGCGAGGGGTAGTCCAGTAAGACTAAACCAGTTAATCGCAAGGGCAATCGCCAGAGGAAAAATAACAGCCAGAAACATCAATACCAGACCATTTCCTTTGGTCGCCAACCAAGACCATTTAAAGGCCTCAAAGAGTCCAATCTCAGGATTTCTGCTCACTTCCGGAAACACGAGTATCAATCTTGCAGCGATATAAATTGGCGGCAAGAAGTTAAGCATTGCCAAATATCCAACATCTCCAAACACGTTAAAAATACTGACAAGAATCGTACTCGATATGGCCAAAGCAAACATAAATGTCATTGCTAAAAAAAGCATGGCTAAGGTGAATTTTGTTTCCGACAACCCCCAAGATATCGGAGAGTGCTCGGAAATATCACATTCTAATAAGACTCTATACGCTCGAACAGTAGCTATCACTGTAATGAAAAACATGCCGGTAATGACAAACAACATAACGCCGTAGCTACTCTTTTCAGTCCCAGCTCCAGACTCATTCCCGTCTCCAATGATTTTCACCCCAAGGGAATCAGCAAACGATAAGGTCATCCCAATGAGGAACGGCAACCATAGCGAACGAGCAAGCACGAACCGCTTCTCATATGCAAATACTCCCGCTCCGAGAATTAACTTGAGTAAAGGAAGTCTTCTATTTGTGGTCTCTGTCATGAAGTTTTACGTCTTTAATGAGATGTTTAGGTGCCTCGATGCTTTAGATGCCCACGCAGCATCCAAGAGAAGCCTAACACCTGAAGAATTAAAAAAATACTGAAAGCACGGACATACCCCTCCGGGGCATAACCACTATCAACGGCGTCCCATTGATTCAGTATGATACCGAATAACCATTGAGACCCGAATGCCGTTGTGAACGCTAAAAGATTTAATGCGGTTGTAGCGCGACCCGTGAGTTGCACGGGAAAACTTTGGGAAATAATCGAAAATGCTAAGCTACCAGAGGTGCCCAGCAATCCCCATCCGATCCAAATGACCCATGACATCTGAGTAATCTCGAAAACAAGAAGAAGCTGCAAGGCCATATAAGCAGCCGTAGCCCAAATAAGAACCACAATCGGTTTAATACCACGTCGACTCATTCGTGTGGCAAACGCACCCCAGAAGAGGAAGCCGAGCATCGTAGCAATACCCAACATTAATAAATGCATGGCTACGCTCGTGCGCTCTAATCCAGCCACATCTGATAACCAAGGCCCCGCCCACAATCCTTGCACCGACATATTGAATGCTTGAGGCAGTACTGACCCTAATGCAATTCGCCAAAATATTGCTGAACGGTACACACTCAGCGCCCCAAGCAATTGATCCTTCGTAGAACCAATGTCATAGGCATTTTTTCTATCTGGAGCTACGAAGAACACAATTGCCGAAGCAACAAGCGTGGCACAGCACAAAACTAAAAAGAGTTCCCTCCATCCAGAAAAAGACAGCAAGTACTCGACCGGAGCCGTAGCAGAAATCGCTCCAAGGCCTCCGACAAACATGATCCTTCCAGTCATTTCCGGAAGCTTTTCTTTTGGGAACCACAACGAGAAAATCTTAATACTCGACATCAGACACGCAGCCACACCAAACCCGATAAATGCGCGGCCTAAAAGCAAACCCTGGAAACTCTCCGCTCTAGAAAAAATAAAAGCACCAATAGCAGCCAAAACCAATAAAGTCGCGTTCACTCGCCTGGGACCAAAACGATCCAGGAAGACCCCAATGGGGATTTGCAAAGATGCAAAAGTTAAGAAATAAACCGAAGTCAATAGGCCCAATTCACTTGCACTCAAACCAAATTCGGAAATCAGATTAGGGGCAATGACTGCATTGACGGATCGAAACAAATACGACAAGAAATAGCCGCACGCAAACGGCAGGAAAACAAGTAACGCTTCGCGCAGCGATATCGCACGCACGATATCCTCAGCTTGCTTATTCACCGCCAACAGTCATTGAATCGATCAAGACCGATCCAACCTTAAAAGAAGATCGACTCAAAACATCGTTACCTATGGCGCTGATAGATTTAAACATATTTTTAAGATTCCCGGCTACCGTAACCTCTTGCACCGGATACGCGATCTCTCCATTTTCCACCCAAAATCCTGATGCGCCTCGAGAATAATCTCCAGTCACCATATTCGTTCCATGTCCAAGCAAATCGGTGATTAACAAACCTGTACCCATCATTTTTAATAGGTCCCTAAACTCATGTGTGGCTGCGGAGGAACGGACAAATAAATTATGGGCGCCCCCTGCGTTTCCAGTCGAAGCTAAGCCCAGCTTTCTAGCGGAATAGGTGCTCAAAAACAAACCCTCCAATCTTCCCGCAGAAACAACAGATCGCTTAGCAGTTTGAACTCCCTCATTATCGAACGAACCACTCGCCAAGCCTCGGGGCACGAAAGGGTCTTCTTCAATCGACAGTAGCTCAGGAAATACGATTTCGCCAATCGTACCCTCCAAAAAAGATTGTTGGCGGTATAAATTTCCACCACTGACCGCCGAAACAAAATGTCTCAACATTCCTGACGCTACGGGTGCTTCAAAAATAACAGGGGTTTTCTTGGTGTTGATTTTTTTAGCCCCCACCTTTCCGAGAGCTCGTATTCCAGATTGCTTACCGATTTCGTGAGCAGACTCCATATCTTCGGCACATCGCGCGGTACTCCACCACCCATCCCTCTGCATTTGATCACCCTCACCAGCAGTAACCGAACAACTGATGTAATGACGCGTACTGGGAAATCCTTGCATAAACCCGTTTGAGTTCGCGTAGACGAATTGCCCCTCTTGAACCGCTACGCTCGCACCCTCGGAATTCCGAATCTCAGGACTCACGTCAAAAGCGGCTTGTTCGCATTCCCGAGCAAGATCAATCGAATCCTCCATGGATATGTGCCACGGATGGTAAAGATCAAGGTCAGGGACCTCTCGCGCCAACCGATCTGGATCAGCCAATCCAGAAAACGAGTCCTCTGCAGTCAGTTGGGCTATCGATACAGCAGCCTCTACCGTATGTCCTATCGCCTCCTCTCCTAAATCAGAGGTGCTGGCATACCCTTTTCGACGTCCAACGTAGACGGTGATCCCCAAACCCTTATCCCGGTTATATTCCAAATTCTCGATCTCACCTTTGCGAACTGACACCTCACTGCCTAGGCCCTCGTTAAGATCTACTTCCACTGAGCTTGCCCCTAAGCCCTTAGCCATTTTTAGGGTTTTTTCCGCAATTTCTTTGAATTGGTCTATGCTGTACGCGAACTCTTTTTGGGGCATTTTTTATATCACTCACCTAAATAAAGCACCAACGAAGAATGCTTAAAAATTTTCGGTCTTAAAGACCACTAACGTATTGCATGATATCACCACAGCCAATTTTCTATCAGACTTATGGATTCATCACGACCTAGCAAAACTAAACTAAAAAAAGAAATGGAAGATCTACAAAAGATTGGAGAATCCCTTGTGGACCTGCCAAAAGATCTTTTGAAAAAATTTGACCTTCCAGATTCCCTGATGCATGAAATTCTTGAGGCAAAAAACATAACTCAAAATGGCGCAAAACGCAGGCAACTTCAATTTATCGGAAAAATAATGCGGCACATCGATATCGATTCGATACGCAATCAGCTCGAACAAATAAAACAACCTTCTGCCGGCAAAGTAAAGCTTTTACACAAAGCAGAATCTTGGCGCAACAAGCTCATTGATAATGAGGAGAGTTTCAAGGATTTTATTAAAATATATCCTCACTCTGACTCATCCGAACTGCAGACATTAATTATAGATTGTCGTGGTACGTTGACTTCTAAATCAAAGATTTCCTACCGAAAATTATTTAAAACCATATCAACACTTCTGGAAGAAAAGATCGATTAAGTGTTCCAATTTGTTATAGTTTCTATTCAAACTTAGCGGGATACACATCAAGAACAAGGTATAGATTTTTTTATGAGTGAAGAAAAAGTACGTATTGGACTCGTCTCAATAAGCGACCGCGCCTCAAGCGGCATCTATAAAGATGAGGGGCTACCCTCTCTGAGAGCATGGCTAGATACTGCCATCTTGAACCCAATTGAATATATCGAGAAATTAATTCCCGATGAAAAAAATCTTATAACAGATACCCTAATAGACCTCGTCGATCACGCCCAATGCGACCTCATCCTGACTACTGGAGGTACTGGCCCCTCTCCCCGGGATGTCACACCTGAAGCAACGCTAGCCATCGCCGACAAAACAATGCCGGGTTTTGGTGAACAAATGCGTCAAATCAGCCTAAATTTTGTGCCGACTGCGATTCTCTCTCGACAAGTCGCCGTAGTCAGAAAAAAATCCCTCATCATCAACTTACCAGGTCAGCCTAAAGCCATCGAAGAAACGCTAGCAGGACTAAAAAATGACGAGGGCAAATCAATTGCTCACGGGATATTTGCTGCGGTGCCCTACTGCATTGACTTAATTGGCGGACCCTATATCGATTGCCGAGAAGAATTTTGCAACGCCTTTCGACCAAAATCGGCTAGAAGGCATAAAAATTAACTAAGGAACTAGCAAATGAATAAATATTCCATCGCAACTAAATAGTAGCTAATACGAATGCTTAGCGGCCGATATTCCCCGCTCAGTGTCAACAGTCATCAAAATGGTCAAGCCTATTACGAACAAGACGACTAAAGATAAAATCGCATTTCGATGATCTCCGCCTGTGAGCCAGGTGAGCGCTCCATATGTGAGTGGGCCTAGGATCGATGCACACTTAACCGACAAGCCCCAAAGCCCGAAGAATTCAGCCTGTCTATTGATCGGCGTCAAGACCGAGACAAACGCTCGAGCATTCGATTGGCAGGCGCCGAGCAATAGCCCAACTAGATTCGCTGTTACCCAGAAACTGGGACGATCATCAGATAACCAAGCCAATAATGTCACAACAATCCATCCAGTCAAAATGAGAATCAACGACTGACGATGACCCATAAAATCGTGCAACCGACCAAATATATATGCTCCCAAAGCTGCCGTAACATTAACGACCATGATCAACATGATGGTTTCAGTAAACGTAAACCCGATCACTTGCTGCGCATATATGGCAGCAAGCGCTATAACCGCTTGAACCCCGCCTTGAAAAAAAACTGTACTCAACAAAAACCGATACAAATCAACAAATCTGTCCCCCTGACGCAGAGTATCTAGAAATCGATTGGTCACAAACGAAATGCTCAAGTTGTCTATTTTTTTTGTCTCGTCTCTATCCAAGTATATGAATGTAGGCAACGCCGCCAGAAGAAAGACAACTCCAGTGATAACCAAAGTCATTGGCACGTACTCCTCAGCCTCCCAACCCATCGACTCCAGCTGAGAAATAGTCACAAGAGACAAAGCCAAGGTCAAGATCCCTCCGAAATATCCAATAGCCCAACCAATACCAGATACTCGACCAACTGATTCCTTTTTAGCAATTTGCGGGAGGTAGGACCCAATGATATTTTCGCCAATACTGAAGAAGTAATTTGAAATCACTAAGAATAACGCAGCAAACCATAAGTCACCTCGACCTGCCGTTGACAACACAATAGTGCTCAGCGCACACCCCAGCGTAACGACAAACAACACCTTTTTTTTAGAACCCGTCACATCAACATATGCTCCCACTACCGGCCCTGTAATCACTGCAAGCAAATAGGAAAAAGAGAGTACTAACGTCCATAAAAACGTGGCCCAAATCTCATTCTCAGCAACGACAGATACAAAGTAGGCGTTAAAAATGGCGGTTATGACTACGGTCGTATAACCCGAATTCGCGAAATCATACATCGACCAAGCCCAAAGATGCCTTTTCGTGTATCCCTCGTTTAACATGTTTGATATCGCGCTCTGGCTCAAATTATCCGCCTTAGTTCAATCGATTAGTCATAGTCAATACTCATTACATGGCTAGACAATATTCCGATCTCGAAAATTTTGAATTTGCTCCATTGAGTAACCTGCACCAGATAAAATTGTATCAGTGTGTTCACCCAGATCGGGGCCCAACCATTGTGTTTTACCCGGAGTATCAGAAAGCTTCGGAACAATCCCTGGAATAAGCAGGCTTTCATCTTTAGATAATTTGAACTCTTCAATCATATTCCTCGCGCGATAGTGGACATCAGAAACAATATCCGCAACATCGTATATTTTTCCCGATGGTACCTCTGCTTTTTCAAGCACATCAAGCACATACTGCAAGTCATGCAACGCACACCAGTCACCGATAATCGTATCTAATTCATCACTACGAACCGCCCGTCCATCGTTACCCGACAACTCAGGGTCATCCGCCAAATCGACGCGATCAATAGCGAGCATCATCCTTTTAAAAATGGAATCTCCGTTAGCCCCTATGACTACATACTTACCATCTTTTGTTAAATAAGAATTGGAGGGCGCAATCCCCGGCAACGTTGAACCGGTCCGCTCCCGAACAAAATCATAATAATCGAACTCCGGAACCATACTTTCCATCAGACTGAAAACAGCTTCGTATAGGGCCACATCAACGATCTGCCCTTTACCCGTAGCGTCACGCTGCCTAAGTGCCATCAAGGCGCCAATAACGCCATATAGTGATGCCACCGCATCACCCAGACTAATACCCACCCTTACGGGTGGCCGGTCAGGGTAACCAGTAACGTGTCTCAACCCACCCATCGCCTCGCCAATAGACCCAAAGCCAGGTCTGTCCCGATAAGGGCCTGTTTGACCATACCCCGACAAACGCACCATAACTAAACCCGGATTTTCTTTGGCAAGCGAATCATAATCTAAACCCCATTTTTCCATAGCACCCGGTCGAAAATTTTCCACTACAACATCAACATCTTTGGCCAAATGACGGACAATCGCCTGCCCCTCTTTTTCTTTTAAATTAATTGTGACTGATTGTTTATTCCTAGCTTGCAATAACCACCAAAGTGACTTGTCTTTGTATAACTTCCGCCACTTTCTAAGGGGGTCACCCCCTTTAGGAGACTCAACTTTAATCACTTGAGCACCAAACTCAGCCATTACCCTCGTGCAAAATGGACCCGCAATTAACTGGCCCAACTCGAGAACCTTTACATTTTCAAGAGGTCCCATGTTCGTTCCTTAAATAACACTGTTACAAAATATAGATAAAATAACTGTATCCATCATATTCGATAGAAAGCGATTGCGCCCCATGTTGAAGAAAATTTTAGTCCTACTCATCACTCTGTGTACCACCCAAGCCGTCATGAGTGCCGAATGCCCAAAGGTACTGAATGCACGATTAAATAACCTGAACGGCGATTCTATTGATTTTTGCGACTACCAAGGCAAGGTGATTCTAGCTGTCAACACAGCAAGTTACTGCGGTAATACGCCTCAATACGAGGCATTAGAAACACTTTTTCAAAAGTACAGTGAGAAGGACTTCGTCGTAATTGGCTTTCCAGCAAACAACTTTGGAAATCAGGAACCAGGGTCCAATGAAGATATTCAAGATTTTTGTCAGCTCAACTATGGCGTCAGTTTTACGATGATCGAAAAGACCGATGTCGTTGGGCCCAAAAGCAACCCAATTTTTGCCGAACTGCAGGCAATGACTGGCGATTCTCCGAGCTGGAATTTTCATAAATATTTAATATCGCGCGACGGAACCCACGCCTTCAGTTTTTCATCCTCAATGAATCCGATGAATGCAAAACTAGTCAAACAACTCGAGCAACTGCTTCAATAACAATCGAACGCAGCAGCAGTAAGGCGCGCACTAGTGCGCGTCGGCATACTCCCGAATCACTTGACCCGAAAGTAGAGCACCGTTAACAAGACCATCCCCGTCCGCAACTTTGTGCCCATTAATCCAAACCCCATGTACGCCGACGGATGGCGTGGTAAGACGGGAGGCACCTGCAGGTAAATCATGAAGCCGATGAGAAGGGCCTCGGCCCACAACTTTTGGATCAAATAACAATAAATCTGCCCACGCACCAGGACCAATGTAACCTCTATTTTTAATTCCAAATAGCTTAGCCGGCTCTAAGGTTAATTTATGTACCGCTTTTTCCAGAGGCATGATCCTTTTATCCCTCGCCCAATGCCCCAAAACGTGCAATCCAAATCCAGCATCACATAAAAATGTTAAATGAGCTCCGGCATCAGAAAGTGAAATGATCGCGTTTTCATCACACATCATTTTCCCGACAGCGTCTTCATCCGAATTCATGATGGTCGCAGTAAACATTGTGTCGAGGTTTTCTTCAAGCGCAAGATCCAGCATGAAGTCAAATGGAGCTTTCTGAGAAACCTCAGACAAATCAGCAATGGACTTACCCTCTAGAGAAATATTAGCCGTGCTGGCTACTTGAGCGACATAAACTTTATCCCACTCCCCACTAAAAACCTTTACCTCTCCACTATTCAACTCATCCATAAAAGCTTTTCTAAAAGCTGGGTCAGCTAGCGCTTCCTTATATGCCTCAATGCTCAGATCCATCATAGGATGCCAACACGCAAAACCTTCAAGAGGGTATGGCGAGTGAAAAGAAAAATCCATATTGAGCGGGCATGGCGATACAGCTCCATACAAACGATTACCGCGCGACTGGGCTGCTTTTATTTCAGATAAGTCTGCAAATGTTTTATTTGGATCTAGATGAGAATGTAGGAGCGCCGCAATTATATAAGGACGATTAGCCTCCGCACACAGCTTCTCGATGGTAGAAATAGGCATATCAAATGACTTTGTCATCATTAAAATACCTCGTCCCACATCTTTCAACGCACCAGACAATGTCAACATTTCGGCATCATCGGCAAGTCTAGAAGGCATAGGGATACCATGCTCTCCGTTGTGTCCTGGATACCGTGTCGTTGCAAAACCGCAAGCACCCGCTTCCATTGCCTCAACGACAACAGCTCTCATCTGTTTAACTTCTTCGGGGGTAGCAGCTCTTGTCGCAGCATCCTCCCTTAAGACATAAGTTCTGACGCTAGAGTGTCCCACGAAACAGCACACGTTGGGTCCGACCCCTTTTGCCTCGAGCATGTCTAGGTACTGAGGAAATGTCTCAAAGCTCCAATCGATACCCTCTTTCAGCGCATCAATGGACATGCCCTCGACCTGGGTCAGATTTCTCATCGTAATATCGCGATCACTGGGATGACATGGTGCAATCGTGAACCCGCAGTTGCCCATCACCAAAGTTGTGACGCCCAGCAAAGGTGAGGGATTGCAATATGGGTCCCAGGTTACTTGAGCGTCATAGTGCGTGTGGTTATCAACGATGCCAGGCATAAGACAAAGGCCAGAGGCATCCAGCGTTTCTTTCGCTCGCCCCTCAAAGGACCCAACTTCGAGGATACGGCCATCCCGAACGCCTACAGACCCTAAAAATCCAGGTTTTCCAGTCCCATCTATGATCGTGACATTATCAAAACGAATATCAAGCATATGTGATCTCCCTTAACTGTCCCCTTAATGTCTAAGTTGGATATTACAAACTTAAACTTGTCGCGCGTCTTCGAAAATAATCCTACTAACAGTAGTTTTAAAAAATACCGCTCCTAACGACGCCAATAATATTTATCTAACAAATCCACATCATCAAAATGACGGCGTCCGACAAACGCCGTGGCGTGTCTCCCCCATTGACGCATTGCACCAGGGCTTCGGATACCTGAAGGCCAGAGTAAGAACCGCTCACCTCGCTCAGATCCCTTAACAATGCCATTTAATCCAAATAAATTTACAAATCCTTGTGCCGTCTTAATCGAACGAAGCTCGTTATAGGGTTTCAATGAGTAGCTTTGAACATCATCTATAGCGCCCTCCATATCGACCGCCACATTAGCTAAATAATGAGTTTTTGTCTGAACCGTAATATTGAGTCTAACGGCCTCCGGCCGCTGGGTTAAACGCTTTGGCGAGAACGCCCACTCCGTGTACTTTGTAGGCGCAGCAATCGCCCTCAACCGCTCGGTGGGGAAAAACATGTGATAACAACCACAAGGGTGAATGGAATCAAAAAGCAAGGGCATCCCATCGTCGTCTAATGTCACGCGCCATATTATTCCATCAAGTCGGCCACCAAGTAGATCACTAACCCCATTTTTAGGTCTATCAGGAAACCAGGCTATATAAACAAGCTGAGGAAGTGTCTTCCCCTCAAATCGTGTGTACGCCAAATGGGTATAAACAGTAGGTTGAGCTATATCTACTTGAACTTGTTGTTCATTTGTGAAACCCACCATTCCAACTCGATCAAACTCACCTGAATCTTCAATCGTAAAGACCGGCGCATATGTACTAAAAATCTGAGAGACGGCATCAGGCTGTAACTGAAGTTGGCCCAGCGAATCACGGTTACTGAGAAAATGTGATACGTCCGACGAGGTAAGTCGATTTTTAATATTTATTTCGTATCGAACCTTAGACCAGTCATCAACATTGCTTCGCGTATATCGCTCAAACGTACGTCGCGCATCCACATGCCAAGCCTCGATACCCTGAACAAATGGGATTTTTAAAAATGAGTAAAGGCCTAACACCCGCCTCATCCGACTGTAGTCATCAGGCACGATCGCCCGCGTGAGCAAATTTTTCAATTCATTATTCGATTGGACAAGAAGATTACTTTTTGAGTATGCCGAACACGCATTTGTTATTTTTTGGACCTGGGATCGATCACCACCTAGCAAGGCAATCCCAGCTTCATTCAAATTCTTTATTTCAATTCGACGGCCCTCTTGATCAAGTTCGATCATGGATGCGATCCAGTCAGCATAGAGTTGTGTATTTCCCTGAACCGCACTCGAGAACGAAGCAAGAAAACGATTAACTCTAAGATAAGGATAATCCTTAACCATGCTTGCACCGAAATCTCTAGCACCGGACTTCTGAACAACGCCGTCGAGTCGTTTGGACCAGCTCTGGCAAAATGCGCTGGAAACCTTAAAAGACCGTAACTCTTTGGGATTCAAATTCGGATCGGTCAAAGTCGCGCACCCAGATATAATCCCGCCAAAAATGATTAGTAACGATATATGACTGCGGATTAACACTAACTACCTCTTCTCATTGATATCTAAACGGGCTTCCATCTGCTTTTCAATTTCAGCAATAATTCCTATGAATTGATTTTTAATATTTTTTCGAATAAAACTCTGAGCTATAAAATTTGGGATTGGCAGCGATGGGTCTAGGTAACCCGTCCACGATAATGTCCAAAGATGCTCACCACTACGGGCTAAATGATACCCGCCCGATAAATGGTCAAAGTTTCCCGATACTAATTCAATATCGATATGATAAGGCTTCCGTTCAATTGATTTAACAATGACATCGACCGGAATTTTTAAAAAAAATAATTCTGACACGCCATGTTGCTCTACAAATGCCACCTTACCCTCGTAGCGCAGCAACCGACTTGAGTTCATTCCTGGAATATATTCCGCTAATCGGTTGTAGTCTGTTAACGTAGTCCAGATAAGATCATGCGGTGCTTGGATGATGGTTTCAATTTCCACATAAATCACACCATCTTCCAATTTTGAGTAAACGTTCAGTCGACTGCCATCACTTAAGCCAGGAGCGGGTATCGTAAGCAACAAACCAAAAGAGAGAGAAATAAACGTCAATCTCTTTTTATTTTCTAAATGGAACAATTCAGATCTCCAAAAACCGATTTTTTAATTTAATAATTCATGGCTGGGAACCGTCCATAGTCATATACTACTCGGCATCAACCTCTAAATCCACGAGGCCTAGAAAGCACTTAATTTTGTTAATATTCAGAATATTAAACCGCAAAAAAAGCCCAAACCATGCACGACACACTCTCACTCCTTAATTCAAGAAATTTTCCAGCTATCAAGCGCAAACAGATTGAAACCGTCCAGATTAATCTGGGCTATCGATGCAACCAAGCGTGCCTACACTGCCATGTCAATGCCGGCCCCAATCGCACAGAACAAATGACGCGCAATACCATAGGGGAGGTCATACAATTCATTGATACCGTAAAACCCAATACGGTCGACCTCACAGGCGGGGCACCAGAACTCAACATCCACTTTAGGGAGCTTGTCTCAGAAATACGGGATCGAGAGATTTCAGTTATTGACCGCTGTAACTTAACAATCCTGTCTGAACCAGGCCACGAGGATTTGCCTGATTTTCTATCGCGTCATGAAGTTATTGTCACAGCCTCACTGCCGTGCTATTCCGAAGAGAACGTCAATTCACAACGAGGGGATGGTGTTTTCGAAAGAAGCATTCAAGGATTACGTCGACTAAACGAAGTGGGTTATGGAAGAGGAAACCCTAGGCTGCAATTGCATCTAGTTTACAACCCTTTGGGGGCTACCTTACCCCCTCCGCAAGACACACTAGAAAAAGAATATAAGGAACATTTAGCTAATAACTATGACGTGCACTTTGATGCCCTAATGACCATAACGAACATGCCTATAAAACGTTTTGGTAGTACTTTAGTGAGTCGTGGGGAATTCGAACCATACCTGCAATTACTGCAAGACAATTACACCGAAGAAAATATTGAGTCGGTTATGTGCAAAACATTAATCTCTATTGACTGGGAAGGTTACCTATTTGATTGTGATTTCAATCAAATGCTTGGTCTCCCTCTTGGCGACGCAACAAAAAAAGTTCACATGCGAGATCTAAATATGGACAATATCCTAGGTAAATCGATTGCAGTTAGGGATCACTGCTTTGGCTGCACGGCTGGGCAGGGCTCGAGCTGCAGCGGAGCGTTGCAATAAAAACGTACGTAAGGACAACCTCCGCACAATCCTATCCAACACACAAAATAGCGCAATTAAAAAAATTTCGGGTAAAGCAATAAGGATGTCTATGTTGATCCAGTTCGAATAGAATATAGTCAATAAGTCTGACTAAACCAACCTCTAAAGACATGGTGATCTCATGCACTAGCGTTTCAATCTTAATCCCAAAGAATAATCCAAGATCCAGACCAAATCTCAAATTAGTCTTGACTCAATATTTCACCAAACCAATAGTCATGTCCAAATCAATACGAAGACACACAGCACTTACCCAAGTATGAAACACACAAATCCTCAAAAGAAGTGGATAGGCTTAATTATCACCACCTCGATCATCGCATTAGTCTTTATTGTGTTTCGGGAGAGCATCCTCAATCTGCTTACACAATTAAATCTACAATCCCTCAAAGACAACTACTCCGAACTACAGATTTACTTTAGAGACCATCCAGTCCAACTAAGTCTCCTATACGCCTTAATCTACATCACAGTGACGGCTCTTTCACTACCTGGCGCCGTGATTATGACCCTTGCCGGAGGAGCAATATTTGGCTTAGTTTTAGGCACTATTCTTGTATCTTTTTGTTCAACTATTGGTGCGACAGCCGCATTTTTGATCACGCGATATTTTTTCCGCAACTCCGTTAGGGCACGTTTTGGCGACAAGTTGAAAATCATCAATGACGGCATAAAGAAAGATGGCGCGTTCTATCTACTCACACTGAGACTCGTTCCGATTTTTCCGTTCTTTGCAATCAATGTGTTGATGGCTCTCACCCCAATTAAGACACGGACGTTCTATCTAGCCAGCCAACTCGGAATGCTCCTCGGAACCATAATATTCGTGAATGCCGGGACCCAACTCGCAACCCTAAATTCGACCGGCGACATTCTATCTGTTAATTTAATTATTTCGCTGTTTGTTCTCGGGCTATTTCCCATTGTTGCGAAAATTGCCTCAGATCTAATGAACCGACGTCGAATCTATGCGAAATGGTCCAAACCAAAGCATTTCGACTATAACCTTATAGTTATCGGTGGTGGCGCGGCAGGACTTGTATCCTCCTACGTAGGTGCCGCCGTAAACGCGCGTGTCGCCCTCATTGAGAAACACAAAATGGGAGGTGATTGCCTCAATACAGGATGCGTACCTTCTAAAGCGTTAATCAAAACCGCCCATTTCATTGAGCAAGCCAAAAATTCCAAACGGCTAGGTATACAGAAAGCTGACATAACCTTTAATTTCTCGGACGTCATGAAACGAGTCCAAAAGGTTATCAAAAAAATAGAGCCGCATGACTCTGTAGATCGTTACACAGAACTTGGTGTGACCTGCTATCAAGGAAATGCGAAAATTATTTCTCCATGGACAATCTCAATTGAAGGCGAAGAAGGCGAAAAAAAGATCAGTGCCCGGTCAATTATTGTGGCGTCTGGGGCCAGCCCAATCATTCCACACCTACCTAATATCAACGAGATTAATCACGCCACATCAGACACAATCTGGGACTTAAATGATCTACCGAAACGTTTAATCATCATTGGCGGCGGCGCGATCGGCTGCGAATTAGCACAAGCCTTTCAACGATTGGGCTCTGAAGTCATTTTGGTTGAATCTGACAATCGCATTCTTATTAAAGAGGATGCGGATGTGGCTGAGATGATTGAAAACCAATTATCAGATGAAGGTGTTACTGTGTTAACGCGCCATCGAGCTAAAGGGTTCGTTAAAGAAAAAAGTGTCCAGACACTAGTTTGCGACAGTCCTAATGGTGAGGTTCAT